>PLIM01000051.1:0-41448 GCA_003139355.1 Acidimicrobiaceae bacterium
GGCTCGGACCGGAGGAGGATTGTCGGCGATGAGCGCAGGCGCCGACCTGTTCGTGATCGGCAGGACCGTGACCGGCTCGGACGCCCCGGAATTGGCGGCTCGGCGGCTCTCGTCCGAGTTGTCGGCCGTTCTCGGCCCGGACCAAGGTTCTCCTGGGCGGTGAAGCGGCGCCGACTTCAGGCGCACGCTTAAGAATTGTCCTGTACTAAACATTACAGATGCGCTACGGTTATAGGGACGGTTCTCGCCCAGAGGGCGGCAGCTCGCTCTTTCCAACCGTCCAACCAGCCAACAGTGCAGTTTGAGTCCAGGAGGTCCAGCACGATCATGATAAAGAAACGGAAGCTGAGCAAGCTCGCGGTTGTGGGAACGGCGGTTGCATGCGCGGCGTTCGTGCTCGCGATCGGTGCGACAAGCTTCGCGACCACGTCCAAGCCCACCAAAGCCCAAGTGACCCACATGGTCAGGGTCCCGGGCGGCACTTTGACGATCGCCGAAGGCGCGGCCGCCGGACCGAACTACATCTTCCCGCTGATGAGCGGGCAGTACTTCAGCGTGACGAACTTCGAGTTGATCTACATGATGTACCGCCCGCTGTACTGGTTCGGCACCGGGAGCACCCAGACCCTGAACGAGCCGCTCTCGGTCGCCAAGAAGCCGGTGTACTCGCACAACGGCAGGACCGTCACCATTTCGATGAAGGGTTACAAGTGGAGTAACGGCGAGACGGTGAACGCCCAGGACGTCGTGTTCTGGATGAACATGCTCAAGGCCAATGCCACCTCCTGGGCCGGCTACGCGCCGGGGCCGGGCCAGTTCCCCGGCGACGTCACCAACGTCGTGGCCAACAGCAAGACCGACACGGTCACCTTCACGGTCGATGCGACCTACAGCTCGTACTGGTTCACCTACAACGAGTTGAGCCAAGTCTCGCCTCTCCCGATCGCGTGGGACATCACCTCGGCCGGCGGAAAGCCGGGCTCGGGGCATTGCTCGAGCGCCTCGTACGCGTCGGTGAAGACCTCGTTCTCGTCCAGCGGCGCGCTCGTTGACAACTCGGCGTCCGCCAAGGCTTGCGCTGCGGTGCTCGCGTTCCTCACGGGCAAGACCGAGGCGGCCGATCTCGGCACCTACGCCACGAACAAGCTCTGGCAGGTCGTGGACGGGCCGTTCCACATCACCAAGTACGACGCGACCGACAACGGCGCGACCGTGGTCCCGAACCCCAAGTACTCGGGCCCGGTCAAGTCGTCGCTCAAGGCGCTGGTGCTGGCCCCCTTCACGACCGACACGGCCGAGTACAACGTGCTGCTGAGCGGCAAGACCCTCCAGATCGGGGGCATCCCGCCACAGGACCTGCCGACCTACAGGGGCCCGGCCTTCTCCAAGACCGGACAACCGCTCGCGGGGAAGAACAACCCGTCAGTCGCGGGCAATTACAACCTCGTGCCGGCCTACCCCTGGGGCATGAACTACTTCGCCCTCAACTACACGAACCCGACCTCGGGCCCGATCTTCAAGCAGCTGTACGTCCGTCAGGCGATGCAGTCGCTGATGAACCAGACCCTGTGGATCCAGCTGTACAACGCGGGCTACGGAGCGCCGACCTATGGTCCGGTGCCCGTCTTCCCGCCGACGAACCTGGTCACCAAGGTGGAGAGCACCAACCCGTACCCCTACAGCCCTTCGCACGCGAAGTCGCTGCTCAGCTCCCACGGCTGGAAAGTCGTCGTGAACGGTACGACCACCTGTGTGAAGCCGGGAACCAAGAGCAACGAGTGCGGAGCGGGGATCGCCAAGGGCGCGAAGCTGAGCTTCAACTACCTCTACGAGAGCGGTGCGGTGTCGTTTGACAACCAGATCGTGGAGCTTCAGTCGACTTGGGCGCAAGCCGGCATCCACTTGCAGCTCGCGGAAAAGTCCTTCGGGGACGTCATCAGCACGGCCTTCACGCCATGCGTGGCCGGCAAGGCCTGCCCCTGGGACATCGCCAACTGGGGCGGTGGATGGATCTACGCGCCGGACTACTACCCGACCGGTGAGGAGATCTTCGCCACCGGTGCAGGGTCGAACTCTGGCGAGTACTCCAACCCGACGGCCGACAGCCTCATCAAGCTGACGAACACCTCGTCGTCGCTGAAGGCCCTCTACAACTACGAGAACTTCCTCGCGAAGAACCTCCCGGTCATCTGGCAGCCGGAGACGGCTCTGGAGTTCAACGAGGTCGCAAAGAACGTCTGCGGCTTCAGCCCCCAGAACCCGCTCTTCAGCTGGGTCGCAGAGGACTGGTACTTCTGCAAGGCTGCGAAGTAGCAGCCGGGCCCCGTCGTTCTTGACGGGGGACCGACGGCACGTTTCCCCGGGCCACGACGGTTGTCGTGGCCCGGGGTGACCGCCGCCCAAGGCCCGGGCGAGGCTCTCGATGCTCGGGTTGGTCGGGACGTGGATGACAAAGTCGGTGCTGGGCCAGGCTGTTAGCATCGAGGCTTGGGAAAAGTGACAACGGCACAGCGTCCCTGTCGGGCAAGGAGTAGCGCATGATCGGCTACCTCATTCGGAGGGTGATCCAGGCGGTCATCGTCATCATCGGCGTGTGCGCTATCACGTTCATCCTCTATCACCTGTTTCCCGGCGGGGCGAACTCCGAGGCCCGGATCATCCTCGGGCCCCGGGCCACTCAGCCGCAGATCAATTTGTTCCTCGTCCAGAACGGGCTGAACAAGCCGATTTGGACGCAATTCGGGATCCTGGTCGGGCACGTGTTCACGTTCAATCTGGGTTACTCGTACAAGCTGAACGAGCCGGTGTCGACCATTGTGCTGCAGAAGCTGCCGAAGACGGTGCTCCTGGTCGGGCTGGCGGTACTCCTCACGATCATTGTCGCGATCCCGCTCGGCATCTTCCAGGTCCTGCGGCGCAACAAGCCGTCCGACTACGCGCTCACGACGTTGTCGTTCATCTTCTATGCGACACCGACGTTCTTCCTCGGCATCGTGCTTATCGAGGTCTTCGCCATCCACTGGCACATCTTCCCGCCGGAGGCGCCGCAATCGGCCTCGGTCGGACAGATCCTCGCCGACTGGCGGGCCCTGGTGCTGCCGGTCGTCGCGCTCGCCGCGGTCTCCATAGCCGGCTTCAGCCGGTACATGCGCTCGTCGATGATGGAGGCGCTCACCGAGGACTACGTCCGCACCGCGCGGGCCAAGGGCCTCTCCACCCGCCGGGTCAACTACGTCCACGCTTTGCGCAATGCCCTCATCCCCATCATCACCCTGCTCGGGCTCACGCTGCCGGCGATCGTGAGCGGCGCCCTCATAACCGAGGACGTCTTCAACTACCCGGGCATGGGGCTCGCCTTTTTCAATGCGGCCATCAATAACGACTTCCCGCTCCTCATCGGCACGGTGGTCGTTGCCGCCATGGCGACGGTCGTGGGGTCACTTCTCGCCGACATCTTGTATGCAGTTCTCGATCCGAGGATCCGCTATGTGTGAAGCGCGAGTCCACACTCGGCGCCAGATCCCGGCCGGGCGCCGATGATGTCGCTCGGTGGCGAAGCGCCCGGCAAGGACGCGGCCATCTCGGAGGCCGAACGCATAGGCGGGGAGCTGATCGCGCCGGAGACGGAGGTCACCGAGGCGGGCGAGGCAGGCGGCATCGGTGGTCTCGGCAAGGTCATCTGGCGGGTCTTCGCCGAGAACAAGCTCGCACTGGTCAGTGTCGGCGTGGTCGTGTTCATGTTCCTGTTCTGCTTCGTCGGGCCGCACATCTACATCACCAACCAGACCGACCTCGTCATCACGAGCGTGAACCAGGTCCTAGCGCACCCGAGCGCGCAGGACTGGTTGGGGACCGACCCCAACGGCTACGACACTGTCGGGCGGCTCATGGTGGGGGGCGCCACCGCGCTCGAGATCGCGTTGCTGGCGGCGGGGATCGCCACTGTCTTCGGCGTGTTCTTCGGGGCCGTCTCCGGTTACGCCGGTGGCGCGGTGGACGCGATCATGATGCGGATCGTCGATACGGTCCTGTCGGTCCCGACGCTGTTCCTGCTGATCGTCATCGCGGCGATCCTGCACCCCTCGTTCTGGCTGATCGTGTTCATCGTGGCGCTCGCCGCCTGGCTCGTGCCGGCGCGGCTCATCAGGGGCGAGACGCTGACCCTGCGGACGCGCGAGTATGTCCAGGCAGTCCGGGCAATGGGCGGCGGCGGCGGCCGGATCGTCGTACGCCACATAATCCCCAACGCCGTCGGGACGATCATCGTGAACGCCACGTTCCAGGTCGCGGACGCCATCGGCTTGCTGGCCGCGCTCGGCTTTCTTGGCTTCGGAGTGCCGGCCCCGGGTACGAGCTGGGGCCAGATGCTCTCCAACGGCATCAGCTACGCCCAAGAGGGGGCTTGGTGGCTCATCTACCCGGCGGGTATCTGCATCATTCTCATCACGGTCTCGTTCAACTACATCGGCGACGCGCTGCGCGATGCGTTCGAGGTGAGGTTGCAGCGTCGTTGAGCGATGTGGCCGGCTCGAGGCGCGGGCTGGCTAGGCGCCGGGCTGAGCCGCCGATCCCGTGGCGGCCATCGGCGCGGCGCTGACGGGCTGCTGGAGCGGGAAGTGGCAAGCCGCCATGTGATCGCCGCCGAAGGACTGCAGCGGCGGCTCCTCTGCCGCGCAGATCTCCTGTGCCTGCGGGCAGCGGGTGCGGAACCGGCAGCCAGAAGGTGGTGTGAGGGCCGAGGGCAGCTCTCCTGAGATGTGGTGGCCCCGGCGGGCCGCGGCGAGCACGGGGTCCGGCACCGGGATGGTGTCGATCAGGCCCCGGGTGTAGGGATGAGCCGGCAGCTCATAGATCTGCTTGGCCGCTCCGATCTCGACGAGCTTGCCGAGATACATCACCCCGATGCGGTCGGAGAGGAACTTGAGCACCGCGAGGTCGTGTGAGATGACGATGTAGGTGAGTCGGTGGGTCTGCTGGAGCGCCTTCATCATGTTGAGGATCTGCGACTGGATGGACACGTCGAGCGCTGAGACGGGCTCGTCGGCGATGATGAGGCGCGGGTTCAGCGTGAGCGCACGGGCGAACCCGATCCGTTGGCGCTGACCACCGGAGAACTCGTGCGGGTAGAGGTCGATCGCCTTCTGGGCGAGGCCGACCTCACGCAGCAGGGCACCGACGCGTTCCCACTGCTCGGTTCTTGATCCGATGCCTTGGACCTTGAGCGGCTCGCGGAGGATGGTGCCGACGCGCATCCGCGGGTCGAGCGAGGCATACGGGTCCTGGAACATGATCTGGAAATCGCGACGGCTGCGCCTCAGGTCGCCGTGGTTCAGCTTGGTGACGTCGTTCCCGTCGAAACGGATCGCTCCCGAGGTGGGCTTCTCGAGCGCCACCACGAGCCGCCCGATCGTCGTCTTGCCACAGCCCGACTCGCCCACGAGGCCGAACGTCTCGCCCTCGCGAACGGAGAAGGACACGTTGGAGACGGCCTTGACACTCCCGACCTTGCGTTGCAGGACCGCTCCGGCCGTGACGGGGAATTCCTTCACGAGCTGGTCGACCTCGACGATCACCTTGCGGGACGTGAGCTCGTCGACCCGTCCCAACGCCTGCCTTGACGCCTCGGCGGAGTCGACGACGCGGATAGCGCGCCTGGGCGCCGAGGCGCTGCCCACCGGATTGAAGCAAGCCACCAGGTGGCCTGATTGGTCGAGCAACGGCGGCTCCTCGACGCGGCATCGCTCGGTGGCGTTGCGGCACCGCGGCTCGAACCTGCAGCCGACGAACTCACCGCTCAGATCGGGCGGGGTTCCGGGGATGCTGTACAGCGGGACGCTCGCGTCCGCGTCCATCTTGGGGATGGAGTCGAGCAGCGCCTCGGAGTAGGGGTGGCGCATCTGCGAGAACAGGGTACGGGTCGACGCGCTCTCGACGATCTTGCCGGCGTACATCACCATGACCCGGTCGCTGCGGCCGGCGATCACGCCCATGTCGTGGGTGATCAGGAGCACCGCCATCTTGAGACGGTCGCGCAGCTCGTCGATGAGGTCGAGGATCTGCGCCTGGATCGTCACGTCGAGAGCGGTCGTCGGCTCATCGGCTATGAGCAGCTTGGGTTCGCAGGAGAGCGCGATAGCGATCATGACGCGCTGGCGAAGGCCGCCGGAGAGCTGGTGCGGGTATGACGCGATGCGTTCGGCTGGCCGTGGCATCCCGACGAGCTGGAGCACTTCGATCGCCCGGTCGGTTGCCTCCTTCTTGGAGACCTGCTTGTGGACCCGCACCGGCTCGGCGATCTGGCGGCCGACGGTCATCGTCGGGTTCAGCGAGGTCATCGGGTCCTGGAAGATCATGGCGACGTTGTTGCCGCGCACGTCGCGCATCTGCTTCTCCGGCATCTTCACGAGCTCTTTGCCGAGCAGCGTCACCGTGCCCCGTACGACGTGGCCGACGTTCGGCAACAGCTTCATGATGGACAGCCCGACCGTGCTCTTGCCGCACCCGGATTCCCCGACCAAGCCCAAGCATTCGCCTTCGCCGACGGTGAACGAGACGCCGTCGACAGCACCGACGGTCGCGGTGCGGAGGTGGAACTCAGTGCGGAGGTCGGAGACCTCGAGAACGTTGGCCATGGACAATTCACCCCTGTGCTCTGCCGACCGGGGCATGGTCATGCCGCCGCCCGCCACCCTTGTAATGCCGGATCCCTGGTTGTCCGGCTTGTGCTGCGCTATCGTAACCGCCCATGCCCCAACCTCCTAGCCTCACGCCTGAGCAGCGCCATGCGGCGCTCGAAAAGGCGGCCCGAGCGCGCCGTGAGCGCGCCGAGATCAAGGACCATCTCAAGAGTGGTCGAGTTACCCTGCGAGAGCTGCTTGTCAGGGCGGAGTCAGACGAGATCGTCGGCAAGATGAAGGTGCTGGCGGTTCTCGAGGCGCTACCTGGGACCGGCAAGGTCAAGGCTCGCCGCCTCATGGAGCATGTCGGCATCAGTGAGACCCGCCGGCTCCAGGGCCTCGGGGCCAAGCAGCGCGAGGCGCTGCTCGAGGCCGCAACCCGGCCCTGATCCTCGTCGTCTGCGGGCCCGGGGGAGTCGGCAAAGGGACGATCGTCCAACGCCTGGTCGCCGAGGACGGGCGACTTTGGCTGAGTCGTTCATGGACCACGCGTGCCCGCCGTCCCGGTGAGCCTGAGGACGCCTATACATTCGTCGACCGCGACACCTTCCTGAGCCGCGTGGCCGAAGGCGGCTTCCTCGAGTGGGCGACGATCCTCGGTGAGTGCTACGGGACGCCGACGCCCGAGCCTCGAGAGGGCTGCGACGTCGTGCTGGAGATAGATGTCCAGGGCGCTCGCCAGGTGCTCGAACGTCGTCCTGACGCGTACTGCGTGCTCATTCGTGCGCCTTCGCCCGAGGTGCAGCAGGAGCGGCTCCGATCAAGGGGCGACTCGGAGGAGAACATCGTGGGCCGCATGGCACTCGGCAGGCTGGAGGAGGCGGAGGGACTCGAGCTCGCGTCCGGTGTCGTCGTCAACGACGACCTCGACGGGGCCGTGCGCGACCTCGCGGGCATAGTGGAGGACTTCCGTCGCCAGGCGCACACGAGCTCCTGAAGGGCTTTTGATCCCGGGCCACGACAATCGTCGTGGCCCGGGGAAACGTGCCGTTGGTCCCGCGTCAAAGGCGACGGCGCCCGGCTGCTAGTTCGCCGGCCTGCAGAAGTACCAGTCCTCGGCGACCCAGGTGAGGAGCGGGTTCTCGGGGGCGAAGCCGCAGACGTTCTTGGCGACCTCGTTGAACGCCAGAGCCGTCTCCGGCTGCCAGATGCCCGGGAGGTTTTTCGCGAGGAAGTTCTCGTAGTTGTAGAGGGCCTTAAGCGACGACGAGGTGTTCGTCAGCTTGATGAGGCTGTCGGCCGTCGGGTTGGAGTAGTCGCCGAAGTTCGACCCTGCACCGGTGGCGAAGATCTCCTCACCGGTCGGGTAGTAGTCCGGCGCGTAGACCCATCCACCGCCCCAGTTGGCGATGTCCCAGTTACAGGCCTTGCCGGCCACGCATGGCGTCGCAGCGATGCTGATGACGTCCCCGAAGGACTTTTCCGAGAGCTGCAACTTGATGCCGGCCAACGCCCAAGTCGTCTGAAGCTCCTGGATCTGGGCGTCAAACGCCGTCGCACCGCTCATGTAGAGGTAGTTGAAGCTCAGCTTCGCGCCCTTGGCGATCCCCGNNTTCGTCGGCGGGAAGACGGGCACCGGACCATAGGTCGGCGCTCCGTAGCCCGCGTTGAACAGCTGGATCCACAGGGTCTGGTTCATCAGCGACTGCATCGCCTGACGGATGTACAGCTGCTTGAAGATCGGGCCCGAGGTCGGGTTCGTGAAGTTGAGGGAGAAGTAGTTGACGCCCCAGGGGTACGCCGGCACGAGGTTGTACTTGCCCGCGACTGACGGGTTGTTCTTCCCCGCGAGCGGTTGTCCGCTCTTGGAGAAGGCCGCGCCCTTGTAGGTCGGCAGGTCCTGGGGAGGGATGGCCCCGATCTGGAGCGTCTTGCCGCTCAGCAGCACGTTGTACTCGGCCGTGTCGGTCGTGAAGGGGGCCAGCACCAGCGCCTTGAGCGACGACTTGACCGGGCCCGAGTACTTGGGGTTCGGGACCAAGGTCGCGCCGTTGTCGGTCGCGTCGTACTGGGTGAGGTGGAACGGCCCGTTCACGACCTGCCAGAGCTTGTTCGTGGCGTAGGTGCCGAGATCGGCCGCCTCGGTCTTGCCCGTGAGGAACGAGTACACCGCAGCGCAAGCCTTGGCCGAGGCCGAGACGTCAGCGAGCGCGCCGGTGGACGGCGAAATCGGGGCCTCTATCGACGCGTACGAGGCGCTCGAGCAATGCCCCGAGCCCGGTTTTCCGCTGGCCGAGGTGATGTCCCACGTGACCGGGAGAGGCGTGATCTGGCTCAACTCGTTGTAGGTGAACCAGTACGAGCTGTAGGTCGCATCGACCGTGAAGGTGACCGTGTCGGTCTTGTCATTGGCCACGACGTTGGTGACGTCGCCGGGGAACTGGCCCGGCCCCGGCGCGTAGCCGGCCCAAGAGGTGGCATTGGCCTTGAGCAAGTTCATCCAGAACACCACGTCCTGAGCGTCCACCGTCTCGCCGTTGCTCCACTTGTAACCCTTCATCGAAATGGTGACGGTCCTGTCGTGGTTCGAGTACACCGGCTCGTCGGCGACCGAGAGCCCCTCGTTCAGGAGCGGGGTGCTCCCGACGCCGAACCAGTACAGCGGGCGGTACAACAGGTAGAGCAACTGGAATGTCGCCACGCTGAAGTACGCCCCGCCCATCATCGGGAAGATGTAGTTCGGTCCGCCGGCCGGGGCTTCGGCGATCGTCAAAGTGCCGCCCGGGACCTTGACCATGTGGGTGGTAGCAGCGGCGGTCGTGGTCGTGGTCGTGGAACTAGATCCACAGGCTGCGAGCACGAACGCCGCGCATGCAACCGCCGTTCCCACAACCGCGAGCTTGCTCAGCTTCCGTCTCCTTGTCACCATCGTGCTGGACCTCCTGGACTCAAACTGCAGCTATTGGCTGGTTCGATGATCGACAAACGCAGGCCACCGCCACCTGGGCGGGAATCGGTCCACGTCACCGTGGTGCACCTGCAACATGCGCACGGGCTCCTACCGCGAGCCGATGCCCGAGCCTCGAGGGGGCCGCGAGATCGTGACCTTGACCGAGCCGTGCACGACCCCGCGGATATAGTAGAGGAGACCCGCCGCCAGGGGCATGAGTGCCCCCAGCGCGGTATGCCGTCTCGACGAGGCGGCATCCAGCCGAGAAGGAGCCTCATGGCCGAGCCGCGCAGCACGATGATCGNNTGACCCTGGCGGCCAAGCGGGGCCGCCAGGTCAACTCTTACTTCAGCCAGCTCGGTGAGGGCCTTGGAGCCATCGTGCCGCCGCAGGTGGCATCCATCGCCCGCAAGCCGCTGTCGATAGCGCTCGAGGAGATCGCAGCCGGCAAGGTCGTCGCGGTTTGGCCCGCGGACGAGGAGGCCGTCGATGGAGACGAAGGGCCAGCCGACCAGACGGGCGATGCCCCCGACGGTGGAGAGGCGAGCTAGCCCGCCGCCGGGCGCGCGAAGGCTGCGGCCGTGAGTGAAGCAGAATCGGGATCGAACCGGGCTGGCGCCGCTGTTGGGTGCCGTGCGTCGCTCGTCGGCGCCACAGTCGTGCTCGGCGTCAGTGGTGGGATCGCCGCCTACAAAGCCGTTGAGCTCTGCCGTCGCTTGGTCGACGCGGGATCCCACGTCGTGCCGGTCCTCACGGCGAGCGCGACGCGATTTGTCGGGGAGGCGACATTTTCTGCGCTCGCTTCTGAGTCCGCCCGCCTGGCACTGTTCGCCGAGGCTGTCCCGATCCCTCACACCGAGCTCGGGCGGCGCGCGGACCTTGTTCTGATCGCACCGGCGACGGCACGCGTGATCGGGGCGTACGCGGCTGGGATTTCCTCGGACCTGCTCGTGGCGACGCTGCTCGCCACGCGTGCCCCAGTGCTCGTCTGTCCTTCCATGCACACCGAGATGTGGGAGCACGCCGCGGTCCAGGAGAATCTGGCGACACTGCGCCGACGCGGCGTTCACGTCCTCGAGCCGGAGACCGGCCGCTTGGCCGGCGGGGACCTCGGAGCGGGACGGCTTCCGGAGACCGACGCGATCGTCGAAGAGGCGGCCAGGATTCTCGCGGCGACCCGGGACATGGCGCGACGTGCCCTTCCGCTTTCGGGCCGGCGCGTGCTCGTTACCGCAGGGGGCACCAGGGAGCCCATCGACGCGGTTCGCTACCTCGCGAACCGCTCCTCGGGAAGGCAGGGCCACGCTCTGGCCGAAGCCGCCGCCGAGCAGGGGGCGCAGGTCACTCTCGTGACCACGTCCGGCCTGCCTGCCGCACCCGGAGTCGAGGTGGTCGCGGTCGAGACCGCTGCCGAGATGGCTGATGCCGTGCTGTCCCGTGCCGAAGCGGCCGACCTCGTCGTCATGGCCGCGGCGGTTGCCGACTACCGTCCGGCTGTCGTGGCGACCTCGAAGCTCCACAAGGCCGACGGGATGCCGGAGATCCGTCTCGTCCCGACGCTCGACATCCTCGCCGAGCTCGGCCGGCGCCGGCGTCCAGGGCAGGTGCTGGTCGGCTTCGCCGCCGAGACCGACGGGCTTGTCGAGCGGCTGGCCGCCAAGCTCGAAGCCAAGGACGTGGATCTCATGGTGGGCAACGACGTGGGGGCGCAGGGAGTCGGTTTCGCCTACGAGACCAACGCGGTGACGATCTTGCAACGGGGAGGGGCCCGCACGGAGATCCCGCTCCAATCCAAGCGGGCCGTCGCGCAAGCCATCCTCGCTGTCGCCCTCCCTCTGCTTTCGGGCGGAGCCCTGGCGTGCACGGGCGCCTTGAGTGGAGAGGTCCCGGACGCCGACGCAGCGACGGTTCCGGCACCGGTCTCACCGATTGTCGCCGGCTGTAATCGAGAACGAGGAGCCTGAGCGTTGAGCAACTTCCATTTCACCTCTGAGTCGGTCACCGAGGGTCATCCCGACAAGATGGCCGACCAGATCTCCGACGCCATCCTCGACGCGATCCTCGAGGAGGATCCCCAAGGTCGCGTCGCTTGCGAGACCCTGCTCACGACCGGGCTCGTGGTCGTGGCCGGCGAGATCTCGACAAGCGCGTACGTCGATATCGCCCGCCTCGTGCGCCAGACGATCTGTGAGATCGGCTATGACCGGGAGGAGCTGTGTTTCGACGGGAACTCCTGCGGCGTGATGGTCTCCATCGACGAACAGTCGCCGGACATCGGACAGGGAGTGTCGGCTGCGCTCGAGGTGCGCACCGGTGCCGCCGGTGAAGACGCGCTCAACGCTCAGGGAGCGGGCGACCAGGGGATGGTGTTCGGCTACGCGTGCGACGAGACCCCCGATCTCATGCCGCTTCCGATCTGGCTGGCGCACCGCCTCGCACGTCGGCTAGCCGATGTGCGCAAGGCTTGGACGATCCCCCATCTGGGTCCCGACGGCAAGACCCAGGTGAGCGTGCGTTACGAAGACGGCCGACCGGTCGAGCTCACGACGGTGCTCATCTCCACCCAGCACACAAAGGACGCCGACCTCGAGAGGTTGCCCGACGACTTGGTGCAGCACGTCATCACCCCGCTGCTCCCAACCGGGATAGAGACGGCCAGGTACCGTCTTCTGGCCAACCCGACCGGACGTTTCGAGCTGGGTGGCCCCCGCGCCGACACGGGGCTCACGGGACGCAAGATCATCGTCGACACCTACGGCGGATGGGCCCGGCACGGCGGCGGCTCATTCTCGGGCAAGGACCCCTCGAAGGTGGACCGCTCGGGCGCCTACGCGGCTCGATGGGTGGCAAAGCACGTGGTTGCCTCCGGCGCGGCGACACGCTGCGAGATCCAGGTCGCCTACGCGATCGGCGTTGCCCACCCGATCTCGGTGATGATCGACACCTTCGGCACCGAGACAGTGGCTCTGGACCACATCGAAAAGGCCGTCGACGAGCTCTTCGACCTCCGCCCGGCTGCGATCGTGCGGGACCTCGACCTGCGCCGGCCCATCTACCGCCAAGTCGCGGCCTACGGCCACTTCGGGCGGTCGCCTGCCGAAGCCTCTTGGGAGGCGACGCCGCGCGTCGAGGATCTACGCGCCACCCTCGGCCTCTAGCCGGGCAAGCGGGGCTCGACGATCACGCCCTGCCCGGTACGGCGCCCTGCCCGGTACGGCGCCCTGCCCGGTACGGCGCCGTGCCCCGTCCGGGTGGGAGTCCGGCCTCGGCGCGAGCGCCGGGCTTGGCGCAGCACCTGGGTGAGCGATGAACATGCTTGTTGAAGTCCTGCCTGACGTGAGNNGTGGTTCTCCACGGGCGGCGAGTCCGGGGTTGGGTGGTCGCCGAGGCGGCCGTCGTTCCGCCTGATATCGAGCTGCGCCCGGTGAGCGAGGTCGTGTCGCTCGGGCCCCCGCAGGCGGTCGTCGAGCTCAGCCGGTGGGCGTCGTGGCGCTACTCGGGTCGCCTGCGACCGTTGTTGCTGGCAGCGTCACCCCCGCGCCTGGTTCGTGCGCTACCGCCGGCGTCGGCACCCTGGGCGAGCCCGTCAGGCAAGACCGCAGGGCCAGACGGGGACGCCAAGCCGGGCCGCATCCTCGAGCGGGAGATCGCGGCGGCCACCTTCCAGGCACTTTCGTCCAGGTCCGCGGTTCTACGGCTTCCGCCGGCGGCGCCGAGGCTTGCGGCCGTCGAAGCGGCCATCGAGGCGACAGCCGGCGTGCCCGGCGACGTGCTGGTCCTCGCGGCCTCGAGAACGGACGCGGTGACCCTTGCGAACCGCCTGGAGCGGTCAGGTCATGCGCTGGCCCTTCAACCAGAGGCGTGGGCGGAGGCGGCAGCGGGAGGGCGAATCGTTGTCGGCACGCGCTCCGCGGTGTTCTCGCCGGTGGTCGACCTCCGCGCCGTGGTCGTCCTCGACGCGCACGCAGACTCCTACCAGGAAGAGCGCGTTCCCACCTGGGAAGCCGCGGTGCTCGCGGACGAGCGCGCCCGGCGCGCCGAGGTCCCGTGCCTTCTGGTGAGTGCCTGTCCGACCCTCGACATGCTGGTCGGTCGGCGTCTCGTCACGTTGTCCCGTGGCGCCGAACGCGCCGGATGGGCGCCGATCGAGGTGATCGACGCCCGGGACGAAGACCCACGTGCAGGCGGATACCCGACTCGGCTGGCCTCGGTGATTCGAGCTGCAGCGGGGACACAGCCGCGCCGACCTGTCGTGGCGGTGCTCAACCGGAAGGGTCGAGCTCGTCTGCTGGCCTGTGTGCGCTGTGGAAGCCTGCTCCGCTGCGAGGCTTGCGGCACAGCTCTCGTTCAGCTCGAACGACCTGCCCAAGGCGAGTTGGCACTGCTCCATTGCCCGAGGTGCTCGTCCTCAGGCCCGGTGTGCTGCGCCTCCTGCGGACCCACCCGACCACGGATCGTCCGGCCCGGTGTCGCCAGGGCGCGTGACGACCTTGCCGCACTCACCGGTCTGGAGGTGGCGGAGATCGGGCGCACGAGCACCGGACCCGGCGGGAGCCTTCCCGACGCGCCCGTGCTGATCGGGACCGAGGCGGTGCTGCACCGCGCGGTCTCGGCCTCGGTGGTCGTGTTCCTGGATTTCGACCAGGAGCTGCTCGCACCGCGCTATCGGGCCGGCGAGCAGGCGCTGGCTCTGCTCGCGCTTGCCTCACGTGTAGTCGGCGGCCGGCGAAGGGAGGGGCGGGTGGTGGTCAGGACGCGGCTGCCGGACCACGAAGTCCTGGCCGCAGCCCTGCATGCCGACCCCGGTCGGCTCGTCTCTGCCGAAGAGCCGCGCCGGGCACTGCTCCGGCTTCCCCCCACAACCGCACTCGCGCTGGTGAGCGGGGACGGGGTCGACGAATTCGTCACGCGGTTGGCGTGCTCGGACCCGCCCGTCGAGGTCGGGAGCTTGGCCGCCGGCCGCTTCCTCGTCCGGGCAGCGGGATCCGAGGCGCTCGCCGACGCGCTCGCGTCCGCCGGGCAACCCGGCCCGGGGACCCGTATCGAGGTCGACCCTCGCCACGTGTGAGCCGGTGTCCCCGGTGTCTCGGGCGAACGACCTGCTATCGTGATCGGTGCCGGCCCAGGTCGGTGCGGCTCGGCGCGTGCGCCACGGCCGAGACTGTTACTTCCTTTTCCCTGCCGGACCGGCATGGCCGGCCGGTACAGCTAGAAAGCACGCCACTCACGCATGTCCGACAAGACGGCCACGATCACCGAGCACCGGCTTCACGAGACCGACACCGGCTCGCCAGAGGTGCAGGTGGCGCTCCTGACCGGGCGCATCAATCATCTCACCGAGCACCTCAAGATCCACCGGGGAGATCACCACACCCGGCGGGGGCTCATGAAGCTCATCGGTCGCCGGCGCCGCCTGCTCGACTACGTGAAGGACAACGATGTCGAGCGATACCGGTCGTTGATCTCCCGGCTTGGAATCCGGCGCTAGGAAGCCAGGAACGCCCGGGTGGCCAAGCCGTTCCGGGTCAACATAGGGCGGCGGTCGGAGCCATCTTCACCGGCGTAAGCCGCCCGTACTAAGACAAGCGGCGCCGTACGGCGCCAGCTGCCAGTCGCCGAATACCGGGTCCGGTTCCACGAGGACGGCTCCGGTGCACGCCGACTGGGAACTGGCAAGCGCGGCGCCCCAATCACATAGGAGTGCCATGGCTGATGCCATCACCGTGTCGAGCCCCATCAGTGGGACGGACCGTACCTTGTCCTTGCAGACCGGCAAGCTCGCCGGGCAGGCCGACGGCGCTGTCGTCGCCCGGATCGGCGACACGGTCGTGCTCGCAACCGCGACGGCTGCTCGAAAAGTGCGTGAGGGCACCGACTTCTTCCCTCTCACCGTCGACATCGAAGAGCGGATGTACGCCGCCGGCAAGATCCCGGGGTCGTTCTTCCGCCGGGAAGGCAGAGCGAGCGACCAGGCGATCCTGACCTGCCGCCTCATCGACCGGCCGTTGCGGCCGTCGTTCCCGGAGGGCTTCCGCAACGAAGTCCACGTTGTCGGAACGATCCTCGGCGCCGACCAGCTGAACCCGCACGACGTGCTGGCGATCAACGCGTCATCGGCAGCCCTCATGATCTCAGGCATTCCCTTCGAGGGGCCGATCGGTGCCGTCCGCGTCGCGTACTCGACCGACGGATCGTGGCTTCCGCATGCCACCTACCAGGAGGGCGACTCCTCGACGTTCGAGCTCGTCGTGGCCGGGCGTGCGCTCAGCGAGGAGCCGGGAGCCGACATAGCCATCGTCATGGTGGAGGCCGGAGGCACGGAGAAGGCATTCGAGTACTTCGAACAGGGTGCGCCCCGGGTCACCGAGGACGTGATCGCAAACGGTCTCGAGGTCGCGAAGACCTGGATCCGCGAGTCGATCGAGCTCCAGCGGGAGCTGGTTCGCAAGGCGGGGTCGAAGGACACCATCGACTTCGTCCTGTTCGTCGACTACGGCGACGCCGTCTACGAGCGTGTTGCCGCCGTCGGAGCCGATCGTCTGCAGACTGCGAACGCGATCACGACCAAGACTGAGCGCAAGGCCGCGCTCGGCGAGGCGACCGATGCGATCGTTGCCGAGCTTGCCCCTGAGTTCCCCGAACGCGAGCGGGAAATCCGCTCAGCTGCGCTCGCCTACACCAAGAAGGTCGTCCGAAAGCGGATAGTCGAGGAAGGCCTCCGCATCGACGGGCGCGGCCCGACCGACATCCGGCCGCTTTCGGCCGAGGTCGGCCTGCTCCCGACTGCGCACGGCTCGGCGCTGTTCGAGCGCGGCGACACCCAGGTGCTCAATGTCTGCACCCTCGGCATGCCCCGGATGAACCAGATGTTGGACACCATCGGCATCGACGAGTCGAAGCGGTACATGCACCACTACAACTTCCCGCCGTTCTCCACGGGAGAGACCGGCTTCATGCGCGGGCCCAAGCGCCGCGAGATCGGGCACGGCCTGCTGGCCGAGCGCGCACTGCTGCCGGTGATCCCGGCGGAGAGCGAATTCCCCTATGTGCTCCGTCTCGTCTCGGACGTGCTCTCGTCGAACGGGTCGAGCTCGATGGCGTCGGTCTGCGGGTCCTCGCTCTCGCTCATGGACGCCGGAGTGCCGATCAAGGCGCCGGTCGCCGGCATCGCCATGGGGCTCGTCTTCGCCGAGGGCAAGTACACGACGCTGACCGACATCCTTGGTGCCGAGGACGCATTCGGCGACATGGACTTCAAGGTCGCGGGCACCGCTGAGGTCGTGACGGCGCTGCAGCTCGACACGAAGATCGCCGGTCTGCCGGCCGAGGTACTGGCACAGGCCCTGGGCCAAGCTCGCGAGGCGAGGCTCAAGGTCCTCGAGGTCATGCTGGCGGCGATTCCAGCTCCTCGGCCAGAGGTCGGAGAGAATGCGCCGAAGATCGTGAGCTTCGAGATCCCGGTCGACAAGATCGGCGAGGTCATCGGCCCGAAGGGCAAGGTCATCAATGCCATCCAGCAGGAGACCGGCGCGGATGTGAACGTCGACGACGACGGCACGGTCGGCATTGTCACCATCGGCGCCAAGCAGCGCTCGGTGGTCGACGAAGCCCGTCGTCGTATCGAGTTGATCCTCGACCCGCCGACCCCGGATGTGGGAGCCGTCTACACCGGCAGGGTCGTCAACATCACCAAGTTCGGGGCGTTCATCAACATCCTCCCCGGCCGCGACGGCTTGGTCCACATCTCGAGGCTCGGCCAGGGCAAGAGGGTCGAGCGTGTCGAGGACGTCGTCACTCTCGGCCAGGAGGTCGAGGTCCGCGTCGACGAGATCGATCCGCAGGGCAAGGTGTCGCTGTCGCTCGCGGGCGAGTTGTCTTCTGGTGACGCTCCTGGCGGTGGTGGCTCGACATTGGGCGAAGGCCGCTCGGAGGCCGACAACAGCGGTGGGAGGCGTTCGGGAGGCAGCGCCGGATCGGCCGCGAGCGCCGGAAGTGGCAACCGCGGCGCCGACGAGACAGGTGGCGCGCGTCGCCACGCCTCGTTCGAGGACGCGTTCGAGAGTGAGCTCGAGTCGGCGTTCGGCAATCTCGGTCCTGCCGACCTCGCCGGCGGGTCTCCGGCCGGCGGTGCGCGTCGCGCTTCGGAAGCCGGAGGAGGAGGCGGGAGCCGCCGTGGTCCCGGGGGTGGCTCGGGCGCAGCCCGGAGGCGCCCAAGGAGCGGGGGGCGCTGAGGCCGACGCTCGTGGGCAACTTCAAGTGGGCGACCATTTCCCGATGATCACGACCACCACGCTCGACAGCGGCATCAGGCTTGTGACCGAGTCGATGCCGGAGGTCGCTTCGTTGAGCGTCGGCATCTGGGTCGGGACCGGCTCACGCGACGAAACGCCCGAGCAATCCGGGATCTCGCATTTCCTCGAGCACCTGCTTTTCAAGGGCACGCCTGAACGAACGGCGCGCGAGATCGCCGAGGAGGTCGACGCAGTCGGGGGCGACATGAACGCCTACACGACCAAGGAGTTCACGACCTTCTACGTGCGGGCGCTGGCAGAGGACGTCGAGCTCGGGTTGGACATACTTTGCGACATTCTTTGCCGGCCCGCGCTACGGCCTGAAGAGGTCGATGCCGAGCGGCAGGTGATCCTCGAAGAGGTCCTCATGCATCGTGACGAGCCCGCGGACGTGGTCCAAGAACAATTCGCCAATGCGATGTTCCCGGACCACCCACTCGGGCGCGAGGTTCTCGGCGAACCGGAAGTCGTCCGCAAGGTCACAGTGCCGGCGATCCGGTCGTTCTTCGACACTCACTACCTGCCGGGCAACATTGTGATCGCCGCGGCGGGCGATCTCGATCATGATCGCCTCGCCGTGGGCATCGAGGCACGCTTTGCCAGCCGCCATGGTGGCCTTCCCCCCGTTCGCCAGGCACCCTCACGGTCCGCCAGCGCGTTGGTGGTCGAGTCGCGGGAGACCGAACAGACGCAGCTGGTCCTCGGAGTGCGAGCGCCGGATCGACATTCGGCCGACCGTTTCGCTTTGGCCGTGCTCAACCATGTTCTCGGAGGAGGGCTGTCCAGCAGGCTCTTCCAGGAGATCCGAGAAGCACGGGGCCTCGCGTATTCGATCGGGTCCGACCGCAGCGCCTACGACGACGCCGGAACGCTTGCGGTCTCGGTTGGCACCGCACCCGAACACGTCCACGAGGTGCTCGACCTGCTTCACGCCGAGCTCGACCGTCTCGGCGCCAAGGGGATCACTCCGCGAGAGCTCGAGGTGGCAAAGGGTCACCTGCGTGCTGACATGCTTCTTTCGCTCGAGGACTCCGGCTCGCGCATGTCGCGGATCGGTTCCGGCCTGCTGTTGTTCGGCACGGTGCTCACGACCGAGGACCTGCTCGGGCGCATCGAGGCCGTCACGGCGGAGCAGGTTCGAGCCGTTGCCTCCCAGGTGCTCACGGGCCCGAGAACGCTGGCGGTCGTCGGGCCGTTCAAGGAGTCGGACTTCGCCTGAGGCGGGGCTCGTCGGCCCGCCGTGGCTCGTCCGGCTTCGCCCCGGCCGCCCTTGACCGCACCGGCTACCGTGATGCGATGAAGCGTGTGGGAGTGTTCGGAGCCGCCGGGCGCATGGGAGCGACAGTCTGCGCCGCGGTGCTCAGTGCAAGCGACCTCGAGCTTGTCGTTGCGGTTGATCCTGTCGCGGCGGGCCGCCCGCTCGACGAGGTCGCCGCCTTGCGCGGGAGCGGGCTCGAGATTGCCGCCTCACCTGATTCGGTGAGCGAGGCCGGAGCTGACGTGGTCGTGGACTTCACCGTCGCAGCAGCGGCGCGTGAGCATCTCCGTTGGTGTGCCGATCGGGGCGTTCACGTCGTCTGTGGCACGACCGGCTTCGACGAGACCGATCTCAAGGCCATGCAGTCCTGGTTCTCCGGTGAAGCCCACGCGGTTGTGGCCGCGAACTTCTCCATCGGTGCGGCACTGATGATGCGATGCGCCGAGCTGTGTGCCCCATTGGTAGCTGGCGCCGAGGTCGTCGAGCTCCACCATGACCGCAAGCGGGACGCACCCTCAGGGACGGCCCTCGAGACCATCCGCCGAATGCAGGCCTCACGTGACGCGGCCGGTGTGGGGGATTGGGCTGCCGATCCGACCGAGAAAGAGCTCGTCTCAGGGGCACGAGGAGGACGAGCCGAGGGCGGCGTGCACGTGCACTCGGTGCGGCTGCCCGGACTGGTCGCGCACCAAGAAGTGATCTTCGGCCTGCAAGGCGAGACCCTGTTGATCAGGCACGACTCCTTGGATCGGGCCAGCTACATGCCCGGGGTGCTCTTGGCCGTTCGCCGGGTCGCCGACTTGGAAGGGCTGACCATCGGGCTCGGGGATCTGCTCGAGCTCTGAGAGCCGGACAGAGGATCGTCCCGAATCTTGAAAGCTCGGGCTGCTCGGCTCGGGCGACGACCCACTCCGGACCAAGTTCGGAATTGATCCGGTTTCGAGCCGGCATGCTGCTAGCTTTCGATCCGTGACAAGGTCGCGATCATGGTGACTGCGCCCCGGCGAGCTGGGCGGTTCGGCGCAGTGGTGACCGCGATGGTGACCCCGTTCGATGCCGAAGGGCGAGTCGACATCGACGGTGCCGTGGCTCTTGCCCGCTACCTCGTCGACAACGGGAGTGACGGGCTGCTCGTGACCGGTACCACCGGCGAAGGCCCGACCCTGAGCGACTCGGAGCGCACACAGCTCTGGGCAGCCGTGGCGGGCGCGGTCACGGCGCCGGTCATCGCCGGCTCGGGGACGAACGACACGGCCCACTCCGTAGAGCTCACGCGGGCGGCGACCGATGCGGGTGCGGCCGGGATTCTCGCCGTGACCCCTTACTACAACCGCCCGTCCCAACACGGTATCGCTGCGCACTTCGCCGCTGTCGCTGCCGCGACGACGCTCCCGGTCCTCGTCTACGACATCCCGGTCCGCACGGGACGCAAGGTCGCCCACGAGACGATGCTGCAGCTCGTTCATGACATTCCCAATATCGTTGGCGTGAAGGATGCCTCCGGTGACCCGGCCGGCGCCGCGCGGCTCGTGGCCAGGGCCGGAGCAGGGTTCGATTGTTACAGTGGCGACGACTCGCTGACCCTTCCGCTCCTCGCGGTGGGTGCGGTAGGAGTCGTGAGTGTGGCTTCGCACTGGGTTGGTCAGGAGCTGGGCGAGATGGTCAGGCTCTACGTCGACGGTGACGTCGAAGGCGCTCGGGAGCTGAATGCGGCCTTGCTCGATGCGGTCTCGTTCCAGTCCAGCGACGAGGCGCCGAACCCGCTTCCGGCCAAGGCCGTCCTCCGCGTGCTGGGCCTGCCCGCAGGCGAGTGCCGCCTTCCGATGGGACCTGCCCCGGACTGGCTGGAGCCGAAGGCTCGCTCCATGCTCGCCAACTTGGACTCATGGCGCACGAGCCGCTCGGCCCGGAGCGGAGTGACGGGCCCGCATGCCTGAAGTTGTCCGGATCTCCTTCCTGGGCGGGCTAGGGGAGATCGGCCGCAACTGCGCGGTCGTCGAGCAGGCCGGCCGCCTGGTCGTCCTCGACTGCGGCGTGATGTTCCCGAACCCGGAGATGCCCGGCGTCGACTTGGTGCTGCCGGACTTCACCTTTCTCCGCGAGCGCGCGGAAGACGTCGACGGGATCGTGCTCACCCACGGGCACGAGGACCATGTCGGAGCGCTCGCTTATCTCATGCGTGACGTCGATGCCCCGGTCTATGGCTCGGCCTTGACATTGGGGTTCGCGCGCACCCGGCTTGACGAAGCCGGCCTTGGCCAGAAGGCGCCGCTCGTGACCGTACGCGACGGCGAACGGCGCAGGATCGGCCCGTTCGACGTGGAGTTCATCCCGGTGACGCACTCGGTGCCGAGTGGTTACGCGCTTGCTCTCCACACCGCACAGGGCGTTGTGCTCCACAGCGGTGACTTCAAGCTTGACCTGACACCGGTCGACGGGCGCCGGACGGACCTTGCCAGGATCGGGCAGATCGCCGCGACCGAAGGAATCCGCCTGCTGCTCGCGGACTCTACGAACGCGGAGCTGCCTGGCTACACCGGCAGCGAGAGCACAGTCGGCGAGTCGCTTCGCAGGATCTTCCTTGCGCAACGAGGTCGTCGAATCGTGGTGGCCTGTTTCGCGAGCCACGTGCACCGCATCCAGCAGCTCGCCGACGCTGCGATCGCAAGCAACCGCAAGGTGGCGCTGCTCGGCCGCTCGATGCTGAAGAACGTCGGCATCGCCCTCGAGCTCGGGATGTTGACGATCCCGGACCGTTGCTTCGCCGACATCGACACGATCGGCGACCACAACCCAGGCGAGATCTGCGTCATCTCGACCGGTTCCCAGGGCGAGCCGATGTCGGCCCTGTCGCAGATGGCATCAGGTGAGAACCGGTGGCTGCACATCGAGGAAGGCGACGTCGTCGTGCTGAGCTCGCACGCGATCCCCGGCAACGAGTGGGCGGTCGCAAAGGTGATGGACGGTCTGGCGCGCCGGGGGGCGGAGGTCATCCATGCCGGTGTCGCTCATGTGCACGAGAGCGGTCACGCCCGCCAAGGCGAGCTGGCCACGCTGCTCTCCATAGCGCGGCCACGCAGTTTCGTGCCGGTGCACGGCGAGTACCGGATGCTGGTGCGCCACTCTCGGCTCGCGATCGAGATGGGCGTCGCGCCCGAGGAGGTCCTCATCTGCGAGGACGGCGACGTTGTGCAGCTCGGTGACGAGGGGATCGACTTCGCCGGCGAGGTGTCCGCCGCGCACGTCTTCGTCGACGGAATCGTCGGCGACGTCGGCGTCGGGGTACTGCGCGACCGGCGTGTGCTCGCAGAAGAAGGCGTCGTCGTCGCCGTCGTCACCGTGGACGGGCGCTCGGGAGAGATCGTCGGCGTCCCGGAGATCGTGAGCCGTGGCTTTCTCGACGAGCCTGGCGCAGAGTCGGTGGTCGACGAGCTGCGCTCCGCTCTTGTGAAGGCGATCGAGGTCGCCGTAAGTGAGGGCGGACAGGACCCTGACGCGCTCCGCCGGGTGATCCGCCGGACGGTAGGGCGCATCGTGAGCGACCGCACCCGGCGCAGGCCGATGATCGTGCCGCTCGTACTCGAGGCCTGACCAGGCACTTCCCACACCGAGACTGCTCCGGGGTCACAGTCGCCGGGAGTGGCTGGTGTTAGCGTTGTGCCTATCGTGGCAGTGTCTCGACGTGTCGTCTCCAGCCAATCCGGGCCTTCCCGCGACGCTGTGACCAGGCGGAAGCCCTCCAGCTCCACGCGGGCTGCGGCTACGCCGAAGACGGTTGTGAGGCCGCGCCCTGCTGCCATCCCGGCCGCACGCAAGCGGCCCGGCCGGGCGCGGCCCACACGACGGAAGACGACTGCGCTCGGACGTGGCGCCGGGCGGCTCGTCGACCTCATCGCGGCGCCCTCGGAGGACGCCTGGGGCTGGGCGCTCCTGCTTGTCGGCGTCCTCGCCGCACTGGGAATACATTTCAACCTGCTCGGGCCGGCGGGCCATCTGCTTCGGACGGGGAGTGCGCGGGCCTTCGGCTGGGGAGCTGACGTGGCGCCGGCGGCGCTGGTGGTCGGAGGAGTCATCCTCCTGGCGGGGCGCGCGAGACGTGGCCTCGGAGGAATTCTCGCGGCCCTCGTGCTCCTGCTTGTCGTCTCTGCCGGCCTTGCGGACCTGGCGGCGGGCTCACCTGCGACCTCGGCGGCGTGGCGCCAGCTCGGGGGCGCCGGCGGCATCGTCGGTGCCGCGGTCGGCGGCGGGCTCTCGAAGCTCATCGGCGTTGTCGGAGCATCCGTCGTGCTTGGTGCCATCTCCCTCGCGGCGATCTGCGGACTGGTTGGCATGCCTCTGCTCGCCGCCCTGCGGGTAGTCGGCCGGGGTCTCGCAGCCGGCGCGCGCTGGACGGGCAGGCTCTTCGGCGCTTGGATCGCCGCGATGCGTGTCCAACCGCTCGGGCAGCACTCACCTGCGGGGGCGACCGGCATCGCCGACGCAGACGGCTTCGGCCTCTGGCCGGCCAACGGCGGGGGGGTCGCGCCCGGGACCGGTCACGTGTCGGTTCTGCCCGGAGGACCGGACGGCGACGAAGCTGGCACTGCCCGAGAGGCTCCGGAGGTTGCCGCTACTCAAATTCGCGTGGGACCGGCAGATGCGGCGGTCGTCGGCGCCGAGCCGTCTGGTGGGGACGTGCTCCGCGCCGCGACGGTCGCAGGGAAGTCCGAGCAGCTCAGTCTGCTGGTTGCTCCCACGTCCGGCTCGTGGAAGCTTCCGCCGCTCAAGCTTCTCAAGCGGAGCAAGGAACAGGATCTCGACCGGAAGGTGATCGAAGAGCGAGGTCGCGTGCTCGAGCGTGCCCTTGCCGCCCACGGGGTCGAGACACACCTGGTCGGCTACACGGTGGGGCCGACGGTGACCCGCTTCGAGCTGGAGCTCGGCTCAGGCGTGAAGGTGGCTCGGGTGACCACCCTCGCGAAGGACATCGCGTATGCCATGGCCTCACCTGACGTGCGCATCCTTGCCCCGATCCCAGGCCGCTCGGCGATCGGTGTCGAGGTGCCGAACCGTGACAGGCAGCTCGTCACTCTCGGCAGTGTGCTGCAGTCGATCGAGGCCCAGAGATCGACGCATCCGCTCGAGGTCGCGTTCGGCAGGGACATCGCCGGGCGCCCCGTGATGGTGAACCTCGCCGAGATGCCACACCTGCTGATCGCAGGGGCCACCGGAGCCGGCAAGTCATCGTGCATCAATTCCGCGGTCACCTCGATCCTCATGAGGGCCACGCCCGATGAGGTCCGCCTCATCCTCGTGGACCCGAAACGAGTCGAGCTCGGTCACTACAACGGCCTTCCCCACCTGCTCACCCAGGTTGTGGTCAATCCCAAGCGCGCTGCCAACGCGCTCGCCTGGGCGGTGACCGAGATGGAGCGCCGCTACGACCTGCTCGCCGAATGCGGCATGCGCGACATCACCGGCTACAACGCCGCGGTCGACCGCGGGGAGCTCGACGGCGGGCCGCTTCAGGGCTTTGGGAAGGCGGCCACGGCCGGCAGACCGGCGCTCGCCGGCGGCGACCTTGCCGAGGGCGATCCCGCCGAGGGCGATCCCGCCGGCGCCGATCTCGTCGAGGGCCATCCCGCCAGTGCCGCCCCCGCCGAGGCCGATCTCGCCAGCGCCGAACTCGCCGGCGCCGACCTCGCCGACCTCGCCGACCTTGCCGAGGGCGACCTCACCGGCGCCGACCTTGCCGAGGACGCCGTTCAATCGGACGACGAAACGGAAGGCGATGCGTGGCTGGCCGGCACCGACATGCCTTCGACGTCCGTCGTGGCCGGCGCCGGTCCTGGCGGCTCTCGCGACGCAGGCTTGGGTGCCCGCCATGTCCGGTTGCCGTTCATCCTGATCGTGGTGGACGAGCTGAACGATCTCATGATGGTTGCCGCGCGCGACGTCGAGGAGTCGATCTGCCGGATCGCTCAGATGGCACGTGCGGTGGGGATCCACCTCGTGATCGCGACACAACGACCCTCGGTCGACGTGATCACCGGCGTGATCAAGGCGAACATCCCCTCGCGGCTCGCATTCTCGGTCTCTTCTCTCGCCGACAGCCGAGTCATCCTCGACCAGCCAGGTGCAGAACGGCTTGTCGGCCGAGGTGACCTCCTGTTGCTCACCGCGTCCTCCAGCGTGCCGCGGCGGATCCAGGGTCCGTGGGTGGGTGAGGACGAGGTCCAGGCCGTCGTCGCCCACTGGCGCCGGCAGAGCGGCCCGCGTTACGTCGCAGGTGTGGAGGGCGAGGAGACCTCGGCGAGCCGGGCCGGCAGGGGAGTCGAGGACGACGACGACGAGTTCCTGCCTCTGGCACTGGAGTTGGTCGTCCGGTCACAGCTAGGCTCGACCTCGATGCTCCAGCGCAAGCTCCGGGTCGGCTTCGCTCGGGCCGGCCGGCTCATGGACCTTCTCGAGAGGCGCGGTGTGGTCGGCCCGTCCGAAGGTTCTAAGCCCCGCGCCGTCCTGATGACAGCCGAGGAGCTGGACGAGCTTTAGTTCCGACGGCTGGGCCAGCGACGCGGTCAGCGCCATGCAGAGCGAAGGTGTCAGCTCACCGTCCATGACTTCGCCGCCAGAGGCCCCGTCCCCTGACGGCATCGCCTCTCCGGCCAAGCGCAGGCGCCACCTGTCTCCAGCCAAGGCTCGCCGGCGCCGGCTCTACTGGCGCCGGCGCTTGACAGTGCTGCTCGGCATCGCCGTCGTCCTGTCAGGGATCGGATGGCTGGTCTCAGGGTCCGGATCACCGAAGCCCGTCGCCTCCAGCGATCCGGGAACGTCGAGACCGCGACCCGTCCAGCTGCCTTCGCTCGTCCCGCTCGTGCGGGAGTTGACGAGGCTCCCCGGGACGCTGTCACCACTGCCGATTCCCTCGACGGGTCAGTCCGCCGTGTTCGTCCAGGGGGTCGGGCTCCTCGGGGCCTCCGCGGACGAACGGTCGGTGCCGATGGCAAGCGTGACGAAGGTCATGACCGCTGTAATCGTGCTGCGGGACCATCCCCTCGGCCTCGGACCAGGGCCGAGTTTCAAGATGACTGCTGCGGACCACGCGGCATGGATCCGGGATGTGGAGAACGGCGATTCCAGCCTCGAAGTCGTTGCCGGCGAGCGTCTCAACGAGCGCCAGTTGCTCGAGGCGCTCATGATCCCTTCGGCCTGCAACATCGCCGACTATCTCGCACGCTGGGACGCGGGGAGCATCCACGCCTTCGTGCGGAAGATGAACGCGATGGCGGCCGCGCTCGGCCTGAGGCACACGCACTATGCGGACGCGGGTGGCCTGAGCCCTGATTCCCGGAGCACAGCAGTCGACCAGGCGAGCCTCGGTGCCTACGCGATGAGCGTCCCGGGGATGATCTCTGTCGAAGATCACCCGACGATGAGGTTCCCGACGGGGCTGGTCGGCGGCTACAACCCGGCCCTAGGCCAGGACGGCGTGATCGGCCTCAAGTCCGGCTTCACCGACGCGGCACAAATCTGCCTCGTGACAGCCGCATTTCGCAGGGTTAGGGGCTACAGAGCTCTCGTTGTGAGCTCCACTCTCGGCCAGCCCTCGAGCCTGGAAGAGGCAGCGGAGATCGACCTGGAACTTCTCGGTGCCGCGACTTCCGAGCTCCAGGCGCGGCCGGTCTTGGGTGCACACGAGCCTGTCGCCACGGTCGTCGCGGGCTGGACCCACGAGCGACCGAGCGTCGTTGTACCAGTTCCGGTCACGGTCGTCGGCTGGGCAGGTCTGCTCGTGAAGACGGTTGTGAAGGCATCGATTCCCGTGAAGCCGGGCGCCGGGCGCGGCTGGAAGTCGGGCACCACGATGGCGTCTGTGGAGGTGTCGACGCCGGCAGGTGTGCAGTCGGTGACCCTTGCAAAGCTGAGCCGTTTCCTGCCGTCGGCTCCTCCAGGTTGGTCGCCCCCGTCTGCGAGCAGTTCCACCGTGGCCTCCGCAAGCGGCAGCTGAGGGTCGCAGTGCGCGCCCGAGCCCCGGCGTCCTCGGCCAATCTCGGTCCAGGTTTCGACGTCCTGGCCCTCGCCTTGGCCCTCTACGTGGAAGTCGAGATCGTCCCTGCGGAGTGGCTCTCGTTGTGCAGCGAGGGTGAGGGGGCGAACCTTGAGTGCGATGAGCACCATCTTGCGGCGAGGGTGGCCTCGGCAGTACGCGGTCACGACCGTTTCGCGATCCGGGTTCGCTCCGAGATCCCGGTCGGGCGCGGGCTCGGCTCGTCTGCGGCCCTCACGGTCGCGGCCGCGGCCGCGGCCGGAGCGGCCGATCCTCTGAAGGTGGCCGTCGGCTTCGAGGGTCACCCCGAGAACGCGGCGGCGTCGTTCCGCGGCGGTCTCGTCTCAGCGGCTCTCCTCGACACCGGCCCGGTGGTCCGCCGGTTCCCGCTGGACCCGGCTCTCGCGTTCGTCGTCCTCGTAGCCGACCGGGAACTGTTGACCGTCGAGGCAAGGGGCGCCCTCGACGCCAAGGTGCCGCACGGCGACGCTGTCTTCAACCTGTCGCGAATGGGCCTGCTCCTGGCCGGTCTCGCCGATCACACCGTCCTGATCGGTGCCGCGGGCGAGGACCGCCTTCACCAGTCCCAGCGGCTGCACCTGTTTCCCGAGGCGTCCGAGTTGTTGGCGCGGCTGATGAAGGCCGGAGCCCTGGTGTCGTGCTGGTCCGGCGCCGGTCCGAGCCTGCTCGGCATCTGTGACGGGCCCAGCGCGGCGGCGCATGTCCGCGATGCGGGCGAGGCAGCGCTCGAAGCCCTGGGAGTTCCCGGGCGGGCGCTGGTGCTCTCGCCGGACCTCGAGGGTCTGATCGTCGAGCGCTGAGCCTCCAGGGATCGAGAGCGCGCCTGGGCGGCCGGCATCCACGGCCGTGCTCGCCGGGGTGGTGCCGGCGCCCCGGCGACTGGGTAGAGGCGGGCTTCAGTCAGACGACGGCACTCCGGCAGCGATCTCGTCGAGCCCCTGGGCCAGAGCGTTCCACGAGAGCGTCGCGCACTTGATGCGAACCGGGAACTTGACCACCCCCTGGAGAGCGGCCAGCTCACCGAGGTCCTCGGGCCTCATTATCTCGGCCTCGCCCCGAGCGTCGGCCTCCTCGGCCTCCTCCTCGCCGCCCAGGGACTGCTCGCGGATCGACATCATCGCCTTGAAGGAACGGATGAGCTTGCGTGCCTCTTCGACGGGGCGACCTTTCACCGTGGCGGACATCATCGACGCGGACGACTGACTGATGGAGCACCCCTGGCCAGCGATACGCAGGTCCGTGAGGGTGCCGTCGTTCACCTCGAGGTACACGACGACTTCGTCGCCGCAGAGCGGATTGAAGCCCTCGACGCGATGCGCGGGCGGGACCGGGAGCTCGCCACGGTTACGCGGCGAGCGGTAGTGATCGAGGATGATCTCCCGGTAAAGGTCTTCGAGGCCGGCCATAGCGGTGTCGTGGCTCCTATTGTCAGTTGGCGTGTCTCAGCCGAAGAATGCTGCAGCGACGTCGAGAGCGTCTGAGAGCGCTGCGATGTCGTCCTCACCGTTGTAAACGTAGAACGAAGCTCGTGCGGTCGCCGTGACGCCCAGTCGGCGCATCAGCGGCTTCGCACAATGGTGCCCGGCACGTATGCAGATTCCCTCGGCGTCGAGGACCTGTGCGAGGTCATGGGCGTGAAGGTCGCGGAAGCCGAAAGACAGCACGCCGCCTCGGGCGGTCAGGTCATCGGTCGGCCCGAAGATCTGCAGGTCGTCTCCGTGCCGGTCTGTGAGCAGCTCGATCGCCCGCGCTGTGAGCCCGATTTCGTGCGCCGCGATCTTCTCCATCCCCACAGACTCGAGGAAACCGATCGCGGCGTGCAGGCCGATGGCCTCCGCGATCGGCGGCGTGCCGGCTTCGAACTTCCAGGGAAGATCGTTCGGGACGAAGCCGTCCAGGCGTACGTCACGGATCATCTCACCGCCTCCCAGGAACGGCGGCATCCTCTCGAGCAGGTCCTCCCGCCCCCAGAGCACGCCGATGCCCGTAGGCCCGAGCATCTTGTGGCCCGTGAAGGCCAGGAAGTCGACGCCGAGCGCGCTCACGTCGACGCCCCGCTGAGGAACGAGCTGGGAACCGTCGGCGACCACGACCGCACCTACCGCGTGCGCCGCCTCGACGACGGGACCGAGGTCGATGACCGTGCCGAGCACGTTCGACATGCACGAGACGCCGACAAGGCCGACGCCGTCGATGAGCCGGTCGAGCTCGCTCAGGTCGAGCCGGTAGTCCTCGCCGACGGGAATGTACCGGAGCTCGGCTCCGCTCTCGGCGGCGAGCATGAGCCAAGGCACGATGTTGGCGTGGTGCTCGAGCTCGGTGAGCAGGATCGCCTTGCCCTTGGGGAGAAGGTGCCGGCCGTAGGAGTGGGCGACGAGGTTGAGCGCCTCGGTGGCGTTCTTCGTGAACACGATCTCGACGTCCGGCCGCGGCGCGTTGATGAACCGGCCTGTGGCCCTCCGCGCCATCTCGAACTGGCGGGTGGCCTCCTCTGCAATGGCGTAGACCCCGCGGTGCACGTTCGCGTGGGTCGTCTCGTAGTAGTGGTCCATCGCATCGAGCACTGCGCGGGGGCGTTGGGACGACGCCGCGGAGTCGAGATAGATGAGCCGCTTGCCGTGCGACAGTTGTTGGAGCAGGGGGAACTGTTTGCGAAGGGCGGCAACTTCGAGCCGGCCGGCCTCGACGGTCGAGGTCATGGGCGCAGGTCCTCGTAGCCTTCGCGGTCGAGTCGCTCCGCGAGCTCAGGGCCACCGCTCTCGACGATGCGCCCTTCCAACATCACGTGCACGCGGTCGGGGCGCAACTCCTCCAGGATTCGGCGGTAGTGCGTCACGAGCAGGATGCCGAGCGCCGGGCGGACGCGACGGACCTCCTCGATCCCCCGGGCGACTATCCGCAACGCGTCGACGTCGAGGCCGGAGTCGGTCTCATCGAGGATGGCGAGGTCGGGCTCGAGCATGGCCATCTGGAGGATCTCGTTGCGCTTCTTCTCGCCTCCGGAGAACCCCTCGTTCAGGTACCGGCCGGCGAACGCAGGGTCCATGTCGAGACGTCGCATCCACTCCAACAGCGCGACCCGGGCCTCGAGCACGGAGATCTCCATGCCGCGGCGGGCCGAGACCGCCTGGCGCAGGAACTGCGACACCGGCACCCCGGCAATCTCCTCCGGGTACTGGAATGCGAGAAACATCCCCGCCCTGGCCCGAGCATCGGGTGCCCACGTCGTGATCTCTTCGCCCCGCAGCACGATCCGTCCCCTCGAGACGTGGTAGCCAGGGTTGCCGGCTATGGCATTGGCAAGCGTCGACTTTCCCGAGCCGTTGGGTCCCATGAGGGCATGAAGCTCGCCCTGGCCGACGACAAGGTCGACCCCACGAAGGATCTCGTGACCGTCGACCTCGACGTGCAGATCCTCGATGGCCAGCACCCCGCCGCCGGCAGCGCCGGTCCCGGTCAGCGCAGGCGTCTCGAGGCTCTCTGGGCCAGGCTGGGCCTCGGCGGTCACGGCTCCACTCGGCACATTGACCATGTTAGACGTTCTGCCTGATTACCACTACGTCCATAGGTGAAATACTCCGCGGTGTGGGTGCGGCCCCGGGTGCCGGAGCAAGCTGCGAGTCGTTGCCGGGCTGGTCCGGATCGGGCCTTACCAGCCCCGCGCGACCCATTCTGCGAGGTGAGGACGCTCGGCACCGACGGTGGTGTCCAGTCCATGGCCTGGCATCACGATCGTCTCCGGCGCCAGGGTCGCGAAGATGCGTCTCTCGATCGACTCGATGATGGTCGGGAAGTCCCCGAGGTCGTTGGCCGTGTTGCCCGGTCCTCCCGGGAACAGCGTGTCACCGGAGAGGAGAACCGGCGACCCTTCGATCAGGAAGCACATGGATCCGGGCGTGTGACCGGGGGTGTGCATCGTCCGTAGCCGCAGCCGGCCGACCTCGAGCAGGTCGTCGTCTTCGAGCAGGAGATCGTACGACGGGAGCATGGCGGCGTCCTCGGCTCGCACCGCAACTTCGTAGCCGGCGTCCCGCAGTTGAGGGACCGCCTGGACGTGATCCCAGTGGCCATGGGTCTCCACGACCTTGCGCACTCCCAGACGCCGGCAGAGCTCGAGAAGCCGCTCGTGCTCGTTCGCTGCGTCGACGAGCAGAGCGTCGCCACTCAGACGACAGCGCACCACGAAGACGTTGTTGTCCAAAGGGCCGACGACAACCTTGTGGATCTCGACCTGCTCGTCCTGGTAGTGCATGGGTGGCCCCCTGTGCTTTCCTGCTCGGGGCGGGCTGGGGCCCGCGACGAACAGGGTACCGATCTGGATACAGAGTAAAGTTCGGCGAGAGCTGCGCTGGTCGTTCTGGTCGGCCGCGGCTGCCACCCCGCGCTTGGCGCCCAGACCGGGGAGGGGATCGTGAGTTTCGGCATCAGCGAGGAGCAAGAGGCCCGGCCTGTCACCACGAGAACCTGGCCCAGCGCGTCGGGACCTGATTCGATGCATCGTCCGGCGTGCTCCTGCAGGTGAGCCGGCGTGACCCCTGACAAGCCTGCCGGCACCGGCGTCGGCGCAGGAGCCGAGGGTGGCCGGCCCACGGGGCCGCGGGCGTCGGATGCAGACCGGGATCGTTTCGCGGCGGAGCTGCATGAGCATTTCGCCGAGGGCCGGCTCAGCCTCGAGGAGCTCCAACGTCGTCTCGACCTTGTCTTCGCGGCGCAGACGCTTGTCGATCTCTACGAGCTGACGAGTGATCTGCCTCACCCCGGGCCACAGCTGCCACGCGGGCTCAGGGCCGGGCCCGCTCGCCGGCCCGTGACCCGCAAGCGAGGCTGGTGGCCCTTCGGTTGAGCAGATTGCACACATCGGGGTGCAAGTCTCGATACATTAGGGGCTACCAGAGAAGGGAGGTGGTCCAATTCATGAGTAGCCAACGTCTCGGGACCCTGGAGGTGGCTGGCCGCTAGGCGGCACGCTGGACCACCTGGTGATAACCATCCAGACACCCTCGGTTCCTCCGGTCGGGAGCTGGTCCCGCTCGATGCAGTCCGGAAGCCGAGCCTTTTTCAGCAGATGACTATGACTGCGGGATGTTCCCGCAGCCGCCTCGAGGGGCGCTTCGGCGCCCCTCGAGCGCGTGTAGGCGGACGACTCCGCCTCTCCGATCCGCTGCTCGAGTGCCCTTTCTGTGTCTGAGGGGGCCCGGATCCGGTGGACCGGTGTGACTTCAAGCCCGGGCGGAGCGCGCGACTGGGTCGGCAGTCGCCTTGCCACTCTTCACCGCGCGCCTGTGTTCGCGCATGGCGAGCAAGGCACCAGGGCCGTCGACATCCGCGGCGGACGCGAGCGATCCGGCCTGGCCGAAGGGACCGGCAGCTTTCTCCCAGCCCTCCGGCCGGATCCGGAGCCGCTTGCCGAGCAGCGCGACGAAGATCCGGGCTTTGCGCTCGCCGAAGCCGGGCAGCGCCCTCACACGCTTGAACAGTTCGTCTCCTGTCACAGCAGTGGTCCACACCGCAGCCGCGTCCCCGCCATATTCCTGGACCAGCAGGTGGCAGAGGTCTTGCACCCGGGCAGCCATCGAGCCCGGGAAGCGATGGAGGGCCGGCCTCTCGACGAACAAGGCAGCGAGCTCATCTGGGGCCATGGCGGCGATCTTCGCAGCGTCGAGCTCGGTGCCCAGTCTCTGGCGCAGGACCCAAGGTCCCGCGAACGCCTTCTCGAGCGGCACCTGCTGATCGAGGACCATGCCGATCAACAGCGCCAGGGGATCGTCTACGAGGTACTTGTCCGCTCGGGGATCTCCGGTGAAGGGGAGACTCCTCGGCGTCCTTGCGGCTCGCGCCATCGCAGGAAGTGTAGGGCGTGCCACTCGCGGCGCTGCCTGCGCCGAACCCGCGCCGGGCCGGCGTCGCGGACCCCGTTAGGGCGTGAGCCGCGTCTCCATCACACAGCGCGACTCCAGCTCACGTCCTGACGTGAACACCTCACCGTCCGCAATTTCCCTGTTCATCAGCGGTCGGAGGGCGGCCGGGTCCTTCAGAGGTGCTGGACCCCCGAGCGGCCAAGCACCTTTCCGGCGGCGTCAAGTGCCTCGACGGCCACACGGCTCGGATGTGTCGGCAGGGTGATCCGCGTCTCGAAGCCCATCTTGGGTGCCGTTCCTACCGTCTGCAGGCCGCCAACCGACCCCGCTGCGAGCACACGCCAGCGGGCTACTCCGGTGGCGCCGTTCCAGCTCATGTAGAGGACGGTCGTGTCAGGCGACCGCTCGACCGCGAGCGCCGGAGGCTCTGATGGCAGACCCGACCAGGGCTGCTTGAACGCCCGGTAGGACACCAGGCCCTTTACGTCGAGACGACCGTCGTAGAGAACCCGACCGGACGGTTCGTACTCGGTGAAGTAGGTGGAGGTTCCCCAGCCCACAAAGACATGGCCGTCGGGGAGCATCTGCACGCTGCCGAGAGCAGATGACGTGACAGGCGGAGAGTGGTGGTACTGGTGCAGGAGCGTGGCGCTGCGTCGAGCCTCGTTGACGTGCAGAACCAAGGCCCGGGAGGGAGGCCGCACGGCGGGCGTCGACTCGTTGTCGAAGACCGTGTAGACGCCGCCGCCGTACGGCGTGACGTCGTGCTGGAAGGCGAAATGGGTGCCGGGCCCCATCAAGAAGTCGTTCTCCTTGCCGCCGAGGCGCCACATGACTGCCCCGGTCTTGCGGTTCACCTTGTAGAAGGCCCAGCAGTTGCGTGCCGAGATCACCAGGTTGCCGTCGCTCGGGTCGATGTTGATGGAGTTGATGTGGAAGTAGTCCCAGGTTCCTCGACCGTCTTTCGAGGGCGCCACGTAGGATTCGTGGAAGTTGACGTGACGGTCGCTGCGCCAGGAGAACAGCAGCTTCCCGGTCATCACGTCCACTTCCTGCACTTCGCCATAGTAGTAACGGCCCTTATGCACGCCCCCCAGCCCGGACAGGTCGGCGGTGCCAGACCCGTAGACGCTGAAGACCGCCGTACTGCTCTCGCTGAGGAAGAACTCGTGGAGGTCCGCGAACATCCCGTGGGCTGCCTCCACGGTCGCTATCTGGCGGTATGAGGTGTCAGCGATGATGTAACGACCCTGGCCGTGACCGTTCACCGCCGCTCCCTGGAACCAGGTGAGCACGGGGTGGCCCTGGAACTGCTGGACACGGAGATCGAACGCCCGCATCTTGCCGGAGCCGTGGTCCGAGACAGGCTTGAACCACACGAGACCACCGTCCTCCGCGATGATCACCGGCCCCTGCTGGCCGTGGCCCTCATGGCAGTCGGTCAGCACTACCCCCGGGGCGGTGCCCGAGCGGTGAACCTTTACGGTGACCTGTGGCGGCCGGAAGTCCGGCAGGGACCGGTACACCGTGCTCGCGCTGCTGGTGACGGAACCCTCAGCGGGCAAGGACGGTCCGTACTTTGTTGACGAGCGTCCGCGAAGGGAGGCGACGGCTCCAGTCCCCGCAAAGCCTGCCAGCCCTCGCAGGAGGTTTCGTCGGCTAACGGGCTGGTCCATCACTTTCACCGCCCATCATCTTTGTCGGCCGCTGTGCGGTCAGATGGCAGGACATTGCGCGCTGGTGGTCGGAAACGCCTCAAGCTGCCGACGAGTTTAACCCCCGGCCATCCGACCAGAACCTCGGGCGCGCCCAGGCGCGCCCGCTGAGTCAGCTGACAAGCCTTCGCAGGTGCCGAACCGCCGGCGGGCCTCACGTGTCGAGCTCGAACTGCGGTGAGCTTCCGATCACCCGGCCAGCTGTATCGAGTGCCTCGACTTTGAAGACCCTGTGGTTCGGCTCCACCTGGATTGCTGTCTCGAAGCCGGACTTTGCCCTGTTCGCCACGACGGCCAGGTGCTCAGCGCTCGGTCCTGCCAGAACCCGCCAGGCAACGACCTGGGTTGCGCCGTTCCAGCTCGCATACACCGTGGTCTTGCCGTCGGCCTGCCTTACCGCGAAACTGGGCGGGTAGGAGGGAAGCCCGACCCAGTGCGCGACCTCCATTGCCCGGTAGCTGAGGTCGGGCGCCGGGAAGACCGCGTCCAGGAGCAGCTTGCCTGACTTGGAGTACTCCGAGAAGTAGGGCAGCTCACCCCAGCCGACGAAGACGTTGCCGTTCGCGAGGGACTCGGTGCTGCCCATGTAGGCGGCGGAGATGTTGGCAAGTTTGTACTGCGCGACAAGCGTCACCGTGTGGCGGGCCTGATCGAGCTGCAGCACGAGAGCCCGAGAAGGCCCGGTCGCGGCGAGATAGGTGCCGGCACCGGTGATCTCGCAGCATTCGTCGTCGAACAAGGTGACCTCGGAGCCAGGGGCCAGCATCACGTCGTGCTGCCACTGGAACTCGGCATTCGAGCCGAACTTGAAGCTCGAGTGCTTGCCACCGAGGACCCACCCGATCTTGCCGGTCCCGATATTGACCAGGTACGCGGCCCAGGTGTTGCGCATGGAGACGAGGAAGGTGCCGTTGTCGGTCAGGTCAATCGAGTTGACGTGATAGGCGTCCCAGGGGAACCCGTTGGTGGGCGGGGGCGTGTAGGAGTCGGCGAGTGGGATGTGGTCGAGCGCATCCCACGACTGGACCAGCTTGCCGGTCTTGAGGTCGTACTCCTGCACCGCTGAGTCCACGAGAGCGCCGTCCTTGGCGCCGCCGTACTGGGCGAGGTTCATGGGTATGTTCTTGTTCGCGGTTACCCAGGCGTCGTCGCCTTTGATCTGCAGCGAGTGCAGGGTGATGATCCAGCCGTCTACCCCTTTCAGCGTCGCTACGGTCTGGTAGTGCTGATTGACCACGACGTCCTCGCCGCTCTCGGTTGCGCCGGTGCTCGTGACAACGCCCTGCCACCAGGCGAGGGCCGGCTTGGCGTCATAGGTCTGCAGGCTGAGGTTCGCGGCGACGAGGTTCGTGGGTACCGGCTTGAACCACACGGGCTGCAGGCTGTCGTCGAGGATCAGCGGCCCGCCCTGGCCGACCATCGGGGGAGAGGTCACGTCGTAGAAGTTCGCGACCAGGATGTAGCCGGGTGCCAGCTCGCCGGCGGTCGTCGGAGCATCCGCACGGATCTTGGGTGGGCGCAGCCCGGGTGCTGACACGAAGCTGTAGGTGCCCTTGGTCGTGTAGGTGCCAATGGGGGCGCCTGGAGCGCCCGCCGTCGCGAGGTCTGTCGCGACGAAACATGCGACCACGGCCAAGACAGTGGCCGGCACGCGCAGACGTGACCGGACCGGTTGTGGGGCGGCGGTCGGCTTGGGAAGCAGCTTGAGGGTGACCGCCGCCGCCAACGCGGCGAGGCCCGCGCCGATCAGGTACGCGAGCCGGAAGCCGTCGGTCAGAGCTTCTGGCACGGATCGGTTCTCGCCGATCAGGTGACTGGTGTACTGGGTGGCGAGGGATATGAGCAGTGCAATCCCGAGCGCACCGCCCACTTGGCGGGCGGTGTTCACGAGGCCTGAGGCGAGACCCGCCCGAGCCTGCCCAGCGCCCTGAGTGGCGGCGATCGTCGAGGGAACGACAGACAAGCCGATCCCGACCGCCACGAGCAGTCCGGGGAGGACCACGAACCCGATCGGGCTGCCGCTAGCCCCGATCCTCGCGAACAACAGCATCCCGCTCGTCATCATGACGAGCCCGCTAGCGAGCACTGAACGCACACCGAAGCGGCTCACGAGCTGGCTGGCCCCCCTTGCCGACACCATGATCGTCAATGCCATCGGCAAGAACGTGAGACCGGCGTCAAGCGGTGAGAGGCCCAGCACCTGCTGCAGGTAAAGGGAGCTCACGTACCACATCGGGAACAGTGCCGCGCTGAACAGCAGCACAATCCCGTTCGCAACCCGAAGCGGCCCCGTGAAGGCTTTGGGCGGCACCAAGGGCGAGGACGTCAGGCGCGCCTCGATCAGCGGGAACAGCGCAAGGAGGGCACAGCCGACGGCGATCGGGACGAGGGCGCCGGCGGCACCCCAGCCCAGGTAGCCGGCGTTGACGATCCCATACACGAGCACCATCAACCCGCCCGTCAGCGCAAGCGCACCGCCGAAGTCGAAGCTGGCGCGAACCTCGCCTGTCGGGCGGTCAGTGACAACCACGTAGGCCACGAGCGCTGTGGCGATCCCGATCGGCAGGTTGATGAGCAGGACCCAGCGCCAGCCGAGCTCCTGGGTGATGATCCCGCCGAACAACGCCCCTGCCGCGCCGCCGGCCCCGTTCATCGCCCCCCACAGGCCGATCGCGCGGTGACGCGCGGGCCCCTGTGGGAACGACGAGGTAATGGTCGCCAGCGACGCCGCCGCCATCAACGCGCCGCTGAGGCCCTGCACTGCGCGGGCGGCGACGAGCATCAGTTGGTCGAGCGCGCTACCGCCGGCCAGCGAGGCGAGCGCGAATGCGACCAGAGCGACGACCAACGTGCGGCGCTGCCCGTAGTGATCAGCCGCGCGGCCACCGAGCATCAAGAAGCCCGCGAAGACAATCGCATATGCGTCGACGACCCACTGCAGGTCGATCGCGGAGAAACCGAGGCTGGACTGGATCGAGGGCAGCGCGACGTTGACGATGGTCAGATCGAGGATCACCATGAACTGCGCCACGCAGCAGACGGCAAGCAACCACGCCCGTCTCGAGCCCAGCTCGACCTCAGCTGAGCCTGATCCTCTCTCGGTTCGGCGTCTCAAAGCGCCGACGCGAGGGTTCATCCTGGTGCGGGTCGCGCCTGCTGGGTCTGCCACTCAGTCAGCGCCGCTATACATCCCTCGACAATCCAGCCGGTGAACATCTCGGTATCGTTGACGCGCGGGAACGGGGCCTGCGGCACAGACACCCCCAGGAACTCGCACAGCGGCTCCCAGCCGTCGGCGGGTGACCACACGAGCAGCCGATCCGACGGCACGGTCCGTATGACTTCCTCGTTGTAGCGCTCCATGACCTGCGCAAGCGCGCCCGGTTCGGTGGCCGCCTCCATGGTGGTGAGCAAGCCGGTCCTCTGCCACATCTCCGTCATGAGCTCGATATAGCCGCGCCACCCAGGATCGATCCTGACCCGGGCGGAGGAGAGGTCGCGTAGCATCGTGTCGCCATAGAGCGCACCCCAGATCGTGTCTCTCATGCTGCGTGCCCAGGCATCACCGTCGCGCACGCTGAGCAGCACCTTGGCGTCCGGGTACACCTCGATCAGCTCCCTATAGAAGAAGGCGCCCGGCCAGTCGACCGTGGCCAGGCAGCCCTCGAAGATCTCATCCCAGTTGACGTTGCCTTTGAGAGCCCCAGCCCAGGGCTGCACGAGATCGAGGTCGTTCAGCATATTGGCCATGTGGTAGCAGGGACCGAGCCCGAGCATCTCCAGCGCAATCTTCTGTGAGAGCGTCGCCGTGCGCGGCAAGCCCGCACCGATCAGCTTGAGCTGCGTCATCGACGCTCCTTGGTCGGCTCATGGAACTTCCACCCTGTTTTGTCACGTGCAACTGGGAAACCGCCCAGCACCAGCTGTGAGACAGCTGTGAAGTCCCCGCCATCACGGCTTCCCTCCTTCGAGGCTATCTCGCGGTGCGGGTCTGGTCGCGAGTCTGCAGCTATGTCACGACCCCGTGCCCTGCTATGTCACCCGACCCTGAAACATCCGGCGGCCGACCCTGGAGAGCTCGCACGCCATTCGCTCTCGTTGCCGACACGACAACTTGCGCAGGTCTGCAGGGCGGGCGAAGATTCGGTCAGCGTCGGCTCATGGGTGCATGCTCGTGTCAGAATAGCCGGAGCGACTCCGATCCGAGCTGAAGGGCAGGCACCTGACAGAGCCAGCATCTTACGAGGGTGCCGGGGAAGGCGAGCGATGAACGCCCAGCAGGCGGCACCGAGCCGAGAGAGTGACCGCGTCGTGCACGCCCTCGGCAGCGGGCTCGTCACTCGTAGGCGGTTCATGGCCAAGGCAGCCGGCGGGCTGGTCGCCATGGGGCTGGCCGGTCTCGCGGGCTACGAGTGGCCCCACGCTGCAAAGCGATCGATCCCGGCTCAGCCGGACTATCAGGCGTTGCCCGAGGTCCAAGGCTTCGTCACCCGGCCGGACCTTCGGCCGCCCGCGGTGAGGGTCACCACGCTCCTCGGTGATGGGAGCCAAGCGGGCGAGTACGACCGGCCACGCCACATCTTCGTCTCCCCGATAACCCTCACGAAGGCACCCAGCCAACCGGGGCTCATGCTTCTCGACCGGCAAGGTCGGCTGATCTGGTTCAAACCGTTCACCACAGTGACCCCTTACGACTTCAACGCCCAGGACTACAAAGGTCAGCCCCTGCTCACCTGGTGGCAGGGACGGCCCGTGACGGGCCACGGCAGCGCCGGTGTCGGGGAGATGGCCAACAGCTCCTACCGCGCCGTCGGAGCGGTTCACGCCGGTGACGGCCTCAGGGAGGACTACCACGAGTTCAACCTCACCGCCGCGGGGACTGCCCTGATCACGGCCTACCAGAGCACCACCACCGACCTCTCGGCAGTCGGTGGGGCGCGCCGGGGCAACGTTGTCGCCGGCCATGCCCAGGAGATCGACGTTGCGAGCGGGAAGGTCCTCTTCGATTGGGACAGCTTGAGCCATGTGGGAGTCGAGGAAAGCTACGTGACGCTGCCGTCCGAAAAGGGCAACGGCTACGACTACTTCCATGTCAATTCCATATCGGAGGCGCCCGACGGGAACCTGCTCATCTCCGCCCGCGGCACGTGGGCGATCTACAAGGTCGACCGTTCGAGTGGGAAGGTCATCTGGCGGATGAACGGGAAACGATCGGACTTCACGATGGGTCCGGGGACCCATTTCTATTGGCAGCATGACGCCCGCATGCCGGGACCCGCGACCCTCACCCTCTTCGACAACGGCTCCGACGGCTCGTTGCCGACCCAGGAGAAGCAGTCCCGGGCGCTGCTGCTGTCGGTGAGCACCAAGGCGATGGAAGTGAGCCTGGAACGCGCGTACGTGCACCCCGCCGGCTTCGCCGCCGCCAACCAGGGGAGCACGCAGCTCTTGGCCGATGGACGGGTCTTCGTCGGATGGGGCAACCAGCCCTACTTCTCGGAGTTCGCCCCTGAGGGCACCCTGCTTCTCGACGGAGAGTTCCCCCCCGGTGTGCGCTCGTACCGTGCCTTCACCCACGACTGGGTCGGGCATCCCACCGAGCCACCGAGCATCGCCGTGACCGTCGCACCGGCGGGCCCGCTCGTCTGCGCAAGCTGGAACGGGGCCACGGAGATAGCTAGCTGGACCGTCCTCGCCGGCAAGGACAGGTCCTCGCTTCAGGCTGTGGGATCGCAGGAATGGACCGGCTTCGAGACAGCCATAGCCGTCAATTCGGTAGGTCCGTATTATGCCGTGTTGGCTCTGGACAAGAACGGCAAACAGCTGGGCCGTTCGGGCATCGTGGAATAGGCCAAGAAGACCAACGCCCGGTGGACAGTGTCGAGTCCGGCGCGGCCGCAGGAAGGTTGCCGTGCTCGGGTCCGATCCCGCCGTGCAGGGTTGGACNNATGGCTGAATCGGGCGCCACCAAAGGCGCGACTCAACAGGTCTCGTGAACGATGAGCGTCAGTAGCCCGGAATCTGGGTGGTCGTGGTGACGCTGCCGTTGCCTCCCGGCCCTGTGTTCGAGCTACATGCCGACGCGACGAGCGGGGTCGCGGCAAGGACGATGGTCACGACGAGCCGCCGGAGCCTGGGTACCCTCGACTCCGAGCGGACTGCGACTCGCTCCATCGTGCTCCCTTCAGAGAACGTGCCCGATCCCCAATATTGCGAGGTCACGGTACATCAGAGTTGAGCGCCCTGGCATATTGGGCGTTCTTGGTGGGGCGAAACCTGCCGCGCGCCTTTCACGTCTCGGTCCCGGGCCGCCCGTGAATCGTGTCCGTTCGTCTGGCGGAATCTGCAACTGCTCGCCAGTGGCTAGCTTCAGGCGCTCCGGGGGTCAGGTGCCTCGGGGTCAACTCCGTACTTCTCGATGGCCGAGGCGACCTCGCTCGGCCTGCCCTCACCGGCAGCAGCAAGCTCGGCCAGGACCGCCACGACTATGTGCGCGGCGTCGACCTCAAAATGCCTGCGAAGTGCGGCACGGGTATCGGAACGGCCGAATCCGTCGGTCCCGAGCACGGTCAGGGGCGCCCCGACAAANNGCACGAGTCACGTAAGGCACTCGTGGTGCGCTTGCCGGATGGAGCCGGTTCCAGCGCTCGACCTCCAGCCCGTCCTCCCTGAGCGCTTTGTAGCTCGTGACGGACCACGCCTCTGCCGACAC
>PLIM01000051.1:41508-48221 GCA_003139355.1 Acidimicrobiaceae bacterium
TCGTCGCCCTCCGGCACCGGGAGCGCAGGCATCGGGTAGTTCTCGTTGTAGAGCGTCAGGTAGTAGATGCAGTCTTCGGCCTCGGGGCCGAACATGTGGTCGATCCCACGTTCGACGATGGTCGCCAGCTCGTAGGCAAACGCCGGGTCGTAGGCGTGGACCGTCGGCACGGCTGAGGCCAACAGCAGTGAATGACCGTCCTCGTGCTGGAGCCCCTCTCCGTTCATCGTCGTCCGCCCCGCGGTGCAGCCGATCAGGAAACCACGCGCCCGCGCGTCAGCCGCCTGCCAGATCAGGTCGCCGACTCGCTGGAATCCGAACATCGAGTAGAAGAGGTAGATCGGCAGCATCGGCGTGGACCACGTCGCGTACGACGTTCCGGCGGCCTGGAAGCTCGCCATGGCACCGGCCTCGGTTATGCCCTCTTCCAGGATCTGGCCCGTGCGATCCTCGGAGTACGAGAGCAGCAGGCCGGCATCGACAGCGGTGTAGAGCTGACCCTCCGGGGCGTAGATCTTCACCTCCGCGAAGAGCGCGTCGAGCCCGAACGTCCGCCCTTCGTCGGGCACGATGGGGACGATGTACTTGCCGATGCCCGGGTCCCTGAGCAGGTTGCGCAGCAGCCTTGCGAACGCCATGGTCGTGGAGACCGCCTGGCCGCGGGAGCCGAGGGCGAATTCGGCGAAGGCTGCCGGTCCGGGCGCGGGGAGTCCGATCAGTCCGCGGCCCCGAACGACGCGGTTGGGCAGGTGCCCTCCGAGCGCCCGGCTGCGAGCCGTCAAGTACTCGTGAACGGGTGATCCTGCAGGGGGGCGGTAGTAAGGCGGTTCCTCTGCGTCGAGCGCTTCATCGGGGATCTCCTCGTGCAGGTGCAACCGGTCGCGCAGCACCCGGAGCTGGTCCTTGGTCATCTTCTTGATCTGGTGGGTCGCATTGCGCGCTTCGATCTCGGGCCCGAGCGTCCAACCTTTGATGGTCTTCGCGAGGATTGCCGTCGGTGCTCCGACCTGCTCGGTCGCTGCCTTGTATGCGGCGTAGAGCTTCCGGTAGTCGTGCCCGCCACGAGGCAACGTCTGCAACTCCACGTCCGACAGGTGCTCCACGAGCTTGCGCAGACGGGGATCGGGGCCGAAGAAGTTCTCACGGATGTACGCGCCGGATTCGGTGGCGAGCGTCTGGAAATCACCGTCGAGAGTCGTGTTCATCTTGTTGAGGAGCACGCCGTCGACGTCACGCGCCAGCAATTCGTCCCAGCGCCTGCCCCAGATGACCTTGATCACGTTCCAGCCGCAACCCCGGAGCAGCGCCTCCAGCTCCTGGATGATCTTGCCGTTGCCCCTGACCGGCCCGTCGAGGCGCTGAAGGTTGCAGTTGACCACGAACGTGAGGTTGTCCAGGCGCTCACGCGCGGCAAGGCTGAGCGCAGCACGTGTCTCCGGCTCGTCGAACTCGCCATCTCCGACGAAGGACCACACGCGCGACTGGCTCGTGTCGGCAAGCTCCCGATGGACGAGGTAGCGATTGAAGCGCGCCTGGTAGATGGCAGTCAGCGGGCCGAGACCCATCGAGACCGTCGGGAACTCCCACCAGTCGGGCATGAGGCGAGGGTGTGGGTAGCTGGACAAGCCCTTGCCGCCGACCTCGAAACGGAAGTTGTCGAGCTCGTCATCTCCCAGCCGCCCCTCGACATAGGCGCGGGCATAGATGCCGGGCGACGCGTGACCCTGGAAGTACACCTGGTCGCCCGCCGTGCCGTTGTCCTTGCCCCGGAAGAAATGGTTGAAGCCGACCTCGTAGAGCGAGGCGGAGCTCGCAAAGGTCGAGAGGTGGCCTCCGATACCGGGATCGCGCATGTTCGCCCGTGTGACCATGACGGCCGCGTTCCAGCGTATGTAGCGGCGAACCCGGCGCTCGAGGTCCTCGTCGCCGGGGAACCACGGCTCCGCGCGAGCCGGGATCGAGTTGATGTACGGGCTCGATACGGTCGCAGGGAAGCCAACTTGTTTGGCGCGCGCCCGCTCCAGGAGCTTCATCAGGAGGAACTGGGCGCGTGGCCGGCCTCCCGCCTCGACGACGGCGTCGAAGGAGTCCAGCCATTCGGTTGTCTCCTCAGGATCGGTATCGGGAACCTGGTGTGAGAAACCATCGATGATCACCCAACCAGTCTCGCACCCAGAGAGCGGCCGTCCCGTCGCGCAAGCCTGGGAACCATGCAAACCGTGCGGCCGGCAGGTCGGTAGCGTTCGGTGAACGGAGGCGAAACGACCAGGACAGAGAGCCCGAGCCGGGATTGTCGTGGCCATAGTCGTGGTGGCGACGCTCGCGGCGGGATGCTCGATCATCAATGCGCTGGTCACCACGCGCACATCACTCTCGAATGCGGGCTGGAACGTCGTGAGCGCGAACATCCAGTCCGGTACCGGATACGGGCCCGATGGCGCTCTCCTGGTCGGCGTCGACTACCGCGGCTCGTTGAACATGAGCGCAGAGCAGCAAGCCAAGCAGGTCGCACAAGTCGTCTGGGACAACACGCCAGGTCGGTTCAGTTTCTTGCACGTGACCATCGACGACGCTCCCGGACTTCGAGTTTCCCCGTCGTTGGTGTACTCGCACCCGCGGCTCGTCGCCCTCTTCGGTCCCCGGCCCGGCAATCTCGACGCGAACCCGCTGGTCAACCTCACCGGCCTGGAACATGCCATCGCAATAGGCGGTGTCACGGCGCTGGTCGTGATCATCCTGGTGACCCTCCTCGTTGTCTGGCTCGTGCGCAGGAGCCACACACGGAAGGCCGCGAGGCTCCCCGCAGGCCAAGGCTTCGGCGGCTACCCACCCCCACCGGGCTACCCACCCCCACCGGGCTGCCCACCCCCACCGGGCTACCCAGGTCCAGCCACCAGCTGGCCCGCCAAGCCGGCGAGGAAGCATCCCGATGCCCAACCGGACCAGGCAGAATGACTCCGTGACGCTCTTCGAGGATCCGAGCCCCGCCACTGTGGTGTTCACCGACGGCGCCTGTGTCGGGAACCCCGGACCGGGCGGATGGGCGTGGGCGGTCTCAGCCGAGGAGTACGAGAGCGGCCACGCGGAGCGGACGACCAATCAGCGCATGGAGGTCACTGCCGTTCTCCAAGCGCTCGCCGCCATCAGCGGCCACGTGCATGTCGTGAGCGACTCCACCTATGTCGTCAACTGTTTCAGCCAACGATGGTGGGCGGGATGGCGCGCGCGAGGATGGAGGAACTCCCGTGGTGAGCCGGTCGCGAACCAGGACTTGTGGCGTCCACTTGTCGACGAGGTTGTCGACCGCAGGCGCGGAGAGATCAAGCTGAGCTGGGTGAAGGGACACGCCGGCAACCCGATGAACGAGCTCGTCGACCGGCTGGCGGTCGAGGCCGCCCGCTTGCAGCGAGGTGCTCGCGCGCTCTGAGCCACCGGTTCGGGCTGACGGCCGTTGTGCCGCCGATGGTCGGCTCCCGTAAATTGCGGCAATGAAGATCAGCGGACTGGGAGCCCTCGTCTCGGGCGGGGCCTCAGGCCTCGGTGAGGCGACCGTACGGGCACTGGCCGGGAGAGGCGCCATTGTCACGGTCCTCGACCGGGACGCGTCCAGGGCAAGAGCGTTGGCCGACGAAATCTCCAGCGGTGCGTCGTACGTGTCGGGCGATGTCGGCGACCCCGAAGCCGTCCTCCGAGCCGTCGAGCAGGCATCTGCGAGCGCGGTGCTACGGATCAACGTCAACTGTGCAGGCATTGGCTGGGCGCAGCGCACGACCGGCAGGCACGGTGAGCCGCACGATCTCGACGCGTTCAAGACGGTGGTCTCGGTCAATCTCGTCGGGACTTTCAACGTGATGAGACTGGCGGCGGCGGCCATCTCCAAGACCGAGCCGCTCGATGACGGCGAGCGGGGAGTTGTCATCAACACCGCCTCGGTGGCCGCGTTCGAGGGCCAGACCGGCCAGATCGCTTATTCGGCCTCCAAGGCCGGCATCGTGGGCATGACCCTGCCGGCGGCTCGCGACCTGTCGGCGGCCGGCATACGGGTCAACACGATCGCGCCCGGGGTCATGGACACGCCCCTGCTCGGACTGCTCCCCGAGGAGAATCGCCAGGCGCTCGGGCAGGGCGTGCTGTTTCCGAGGCGACTGGGCAAGGCGCAGGAGTTCGCCGAGCTCGTGATCGCCATCGTCGAGAACCGGTACCTGAACGGCGAAACCATCCGCCTCGACGGTGGGCTCAGGATGCCGCCGAGGTAAGACTTGGGCAGGGGCCCCGCGCCGGCGCGGTTCGGGACCCGATGCCCGGTCTCCGCGGACTGGACCCGGTGCCCGGGGCCCGGCTTACCGGTAGTGTCCAATGTGATGCGATATATAGAAGTGGGTGGTGAACGGGTGTCGGCCATCGGCCTGGGCGCCTGGCAGTTCGGGTCGAGGGAATGGGGATACGGTTCCCATTACGCCGAGCACGACGCGTTCGACATCGTCCATCGTGCCCTCGATCTCGGCATCAACCTGATCGACACCGCGGAGATGTACGGTTTCGGCCGTTCCGAGCTGATCGTCGGCCGTGCGATCGCGGACCGGCGAGCGGAGGTGTTCCTGGCTTCAAAGGTCCTCCCGATCCTTCCTCTGCGGGCGGTCGTCGCCCGGCGGGCGGCAGGGAGCGCCCGCCGCCTCGGCGTCGCCCAGTTGGACCTCTACCAGCTGCACTGGCCGAACCCGGCCATTACCCTCACCGAGCAGATGGCGGCGATGCGGGCTCTCCAGCGCAGCGGCGTGATCCGCCAGATAGGGGTGAGCAACTACTCCCTCGACCGCTGGCAGGCCGCGGAGGGCGCCCTCGGCGGCCCGGTCTGGTCCAACCAGGTCCGGTTCAGTCTCGTGGACCGCCGCCCACTCAAAGGCCTGACGCAATGGGCGGCAGCCAACGGCCGCGTCGTCATTGCGTACAGCCCGCTCGCGCAGGGTCTGTTGTCGGCCCGCTACGACGCGGAGCACCGCCCGACGGCGATGCGCGCGAACACGGCCGCATTCCTGCCCGAGAACCTCGACCGTGCCCGACTGCTGTTCGACGCGCTGCGCGAGGTCGCCGGCCGCCATGACGCGACGCCGGCTCAGGTGGCCCTGGCCTGGGTGATCAGCCATCCCAACGTCGTCGCGATCCCGGGTGCCAGCACGGTCGCGCAGCTCCAACGCAACGCCGAGGCCGCCGACCTTGAGCTCACCACCGAGGACGAGCACCGGCTTGCAGACGCTGCGGAGGCCTACCGTCCCCTCCGCGGTGTGGCGGCTGTGCCTTCACTGGTCCGCACATGGACTGCGAGGCGCGGACACCGTCAATAGGGGCACACGGCCAGGGGCTCGAACGGGGGGCGTAGTGGACGAACAGCTGACCTGGAAGGACGCGACCGCCCAGGCCGAACTTGTGCGACGCGGTGAGGTGTCCCCGCTCGAGCTCGTCGACGCGGCGATCGAACGGATCGACCGGTGCGATCCTGGGTTGAACGCCGTCATCCACCGCCAGTTCTCCACCGCCCGCACCCAGGCGGCCGGGAAGCTGCCCGCCGGGCCGTTCAGGGGCGTGCCGATCCTGCTCAAGGACCTCGGCGCCACAGAGGCGGGGGAGCCCTACTGCGAAGGGACTTCCTTTGCGAAGGCAGCCGGCTACCGCGCCGAGCAGGACAGCTACCTCGTGCAGCGATTCAAGAGGGCGGGCTTTGTCGTGCTCGGTCGCACGAATACCCCCGAGCTCGGAACGGCGATCACCACCGAGCCGCTCGCGTTCGGGCCCACGCGCAACCCCTGGAGCATCGAGCACTCGAGCGGAGGGTCGTCGGGTGGCTCCGCGGCGGCCGTCGCGTCCGGCATGGTTCCCGTCGCCCACGGCAACGACGGCGGCGGTTCGATCCGGATCCCGGCGAGCTGCTGCGCGCTCTTCGGGCTCAAGCCGAGCCGTGGCCGTGTGAGCAACGGGCCGGCACCGGGCGAGTCCTGGTGCGGCCTTTCCACCGATCACCTCGAAGCGCGCACCGTTCGCGACTCGGCAGCCGTACTGGACCAGATCGCCGGCTACCGGGCGGGTGACACGTTCGTCGCACCGGTGCCAGCCCGGCCATTCGCACAAGAGGTGGGCGCCAACCCCGGCAGGCTGCGGATCGGCCTCCTCGATCACCCCGTCCAGGCCGACCGCCGTGTCGATCCCGAGTGTTCGCAGGCCGTGCGCCTCGCGGGTCGGTTGCTCGAGTCGCTCGGCCACCGGGTCGAGATCGCTCACCCGGCGTCGCTCGAGGAACCCGGCTTCCAGGGCCACTTCGTCGTCGTGGTCGCGACAGCCGTCGCAGCGGCATTGACCCGATGGTCGGCGCTGCTCGGCAGGGAGGTCTCCGCCGAGGAGTACGAGCCGGCCAACTCACTGCTCGCGTCTGCGGGCCGGTCCATCTCCGCCCCGGACTATCTCGAGTCCGCCCTCTGGCTCGAGGGCTTCAGGCGCCGCACCGCCGCCTTCTGGTCGGAGCAGGGCTTCGACCTGCTCTGCACCCCGGTCCTGGCGCAGCCCCCGCCCCGGCTCGGCGAGCTCTCCGACCCGGTGGACGGCGAGGCGAGGGTGCTCGAGACCCTCCAGTTCACCGGTCAATTCAACGTGAGCGGCCAGCCAGCCGCCTCGCTGCCGCTCCACTGGACACCCGCAGGACTGCCGATCGGGGTCCAGCTCGT
>PLIM01000051.1:48226-63739 GCA_003139355.1 Acidimicrobiaceae bacterium
CGCGAAATGGTGACTAGTCTGCCTACTCTCAATGGCTCACCGTCTCTCCCACCTCGACACGCTCGCGTCTGAAGCGATTCACATCATTCGTGAGGTGGTCGCCGAATTCGAGCGTCCTGCGCTCCTGTTCTCCGGGGGCAAGGACTCTGCGGTCCTGCTCCACCTGGCCACGAAGGCCTGCTGGCCCCAGCGCGTCCCGTTCCCGGTCGTGCACGTCGATACCGGGCACAACTTCCCCGAAGTCCTCGAGTACCGCGATCAGCAGGTGAACAAGCTCGAGGTTCGCCTCGTCGTCGGCTCGGTGCAGGAGGACATCGACCGTGGCTCGATAGTCGAGCAACCGGTGCCCGGCGCCACCCGCAACCGTTTGCAGACCTTCACCCTGCTCAGGGTGCTGGAAGAGAACCGCTATGACGCGATTCTCGGGGGTGGTAGGCGCGACGAGGAGAAGGCGAGGGCCAAAGAGCGGGTGTTCTCCCTGCGTGACGAGTTCGGCCAATGGGACCCCCGTGCGCAACGACCGGAGCTGTGGAACATCTACAACACGCGGCACCGGCCGGGGGAGCATTTCCGGGTCTTCCCGCTCTCGAACTGGGCCGAGCTCGACATCTGGCAGTACGTCGAGGAGCAGCATCTCGAGCTCCCGTCGATCTACTTCGCGCACCGGCGCACCGTTTTTCGCCATTCCGGCATGCTGCTCGCAGTCGGGCCTTGGACCCAGCCGCGCGACGGCGTCGCGAGCGAGCAGGCCTTCGAGGCGACCGTGCGGTACCGGACGGTCGGTGACATGACCTGCACAGCGGCCGTGGAGTCAACGGCGAGCACTCCCGCCGAGATCATCGTGGAGACGGCGGTGACGAGAGTGAGCGAGAGGGGCGCGACGCGCGCGGATGACCGTTTCTCCGACGCTGCCATGGAGGACCGCAAGCGGGAGGGCTACTTCTAGTGGAACTGCTGCGTTTTGCGACCGGGGGTTCTGTCGACGACGGCAAGTCCACGCTGATCGGCCGTCTGCTCTACGACTCGAAACAGATCTTCCAGGACCAGCTCGAAGCCGTCCAACGTACGAGCGTGGCCCGGGGCGACGACTATGTGGACCTTGCGCTGCTCACCGACGGGCTCCGGGCCGAGCGCGAGCAGGGCATAACCATCGACGTCGCCTATCGCTACTTCTCCACCCCGAAACGCAGGTTCATCATCGCCGACACCCCCGGCCACACCCAGCACACCCGCAACATGGTCACGGGCTGCTCGACGGCCGATCTCGTCCTGCTTCTCATCGATGCCCGCGCCGGGGCCACCGAGCAGACCCGACGCCACGCCATGATCGCGTCGCTGCTCGGCATCCGTCACCTCGTCCTGTGCGTGAACAAGATGGACCTGGTCGGCTACTCCAAGGAGCGTTTCGACCAGATCGTCGACGACTTCACCGGGTTCGCCGAACGCCTCCAGGTGTACGACCTCACCTGCATCCCGATCTCGGCCCTGGCGGGCGACAACGTCGTGGACCGCTCCTCCGAGATGCCCTGGTACGGCGGGCTCTCGCTCCTGGACCACCTCGAGGGCGTCCACATCGGCTCTGACCGCAACCTCATCGACCTGAGGTTCCCCGTGCAGCTCGTCATCCGGCCGATCTCGAACGAGTACCGTGACTTCCGCGGCTATGCGGGCATCATCGCGAGCGGAGTGCTCGGGGTCGGTGACGAGGTAGTGGCGCTCCCTTCTGGCTTCTCGAGCCACGTCGTGAGCATCGACGGCCCTGACGGCCCGCTGCAGGAGGCCTTCCCGCCTCAGTCGGTCGTCGTCCGGCTCGAAGACGACCTCGACATCTCGCGCGGCGACATGCTCTGTCGGCCCAACAATCGGCCGAACGTCGGCCAGGACGTCTCGGCGATGATCTGTTGGATGGCCGAGGCACCACTGCGGGCAGGCTCGACGTTCGCGATCAAGCAAACGACCCGTTGGGCGCGAGCGCTCGTGCGTTCGCTCCAGTACCGGCTCGACGTGAACGCTCTTCATCGCGATAGTCGAGCCAGCGAGCTCGAGCTGAACGACATCGGCCGGGTACACCTGCGCACGACCGCGCCACTGTTCTACGACGAGTACCGGGACAACAAAGCGACCGGCAGCTTCGTGCTGGTGGACGAGCAGACCAATGCCACGGTCGCTGCGGGCATGCTGCGCCGGCCGACGCTCTGACGGCTGGGACATGCAAGTGGCGGATCCCGATGCGCTGACGACCTCCGGTGGCACCGTGTGGTTCACCGGGCTCTCGGGAGCCGGCAAGACGACCGTCGCCGAGGCGCTGCACGACCTGCTTCTCGAACACGGGTTGGGCAGCTACCTGCTCGACGGCGACGCGCTTCGCGGCGGCCTGAACGCAGATCTCGGTTTCGACGAGATCGACCGGATGGAGAACGTGCGGCGTCTGGGCGAGGTGGCGATCCTGTTGGCGCGCGTCGGTCAGTTGTCGATCGTGAGCGCTATCAGTCCCTATGCTGCCGGCCGGAAGGCCGTCCGTGAACGCCACCTGGAGATGGCGGTGACCTTTGTCGAGGTGCACGTCGCGACGCCGCTGGAAGTGTGCGAAGCGCGCGATCCGAAAGGGCTCTATGCGCGTGCCCGGCGAGGCGAGCTGCTGTCGTTCACCGGGATCTCACACCCCTACGAGCCGCCGGAGTCGCCGGAGCTCTCGCTGAGCACCGAGGCAAGCCCCGAGCAGTCGGCACTCGAGGTGTTCGCGGCCATGCGAACAGCTGCGCTTTTCGGCTGAGCTCATCGGCTCGGTATCGGCCAGAGCCGCGCGGGTTGGCACGACCGATGCGATGTTCGGAAGGCTTTAGGCTGAGCCCGATGGCGCCTGGCCGCTCGGGAAAGCACGTGCGTCCGGCCGGCGGGTGGCCGATCAAGCGGTTGAATCATCGTTGAATCCAGGAGGTGGTCCGTCTGCCACAGAACCAGGCTGAGCCCGCGCCATACGACGTCGTTGTCATCGGTGGCGGCCCTGGCGGATACGCGACGGCCCTGTACGCGGGCGCCGCGGGGCTGTCGGTGGCGGTGGTGGAGAAGGACAAGGTGGGCGGCACCTGTCTTCACCGAGGTTGCGTGCCCGCAAAGGAGTTCCTCGAGACCGCGACGGTGTTCCGAGGCGTCGAAGGGGCGAAGGAGTTCGGCATCCACGCCGGCCAACCCGTGGTCGAGTTCGCCATCAGCCAGGATCGGAAGAACCAGATAGTCGACCAGCTTTTCAGAGGGCTTTCGGGCCTGCTCAAGCAACGCAAGGTCGCGGTCTTCTCCGGCGTGGGGCGCTTGCTCCCCGGCAAGCTCGTCGAAGTCACCGCAGCGGACGGAGCGGTGAGCTTGCTGGCAGGGACCAACGTCATGCTCGCGTCAGGCTCGGTCCCCAGGACTCTTCCCGGCTTCGAAGTGGACGGCCGTTATGTTCAGACCTCGGACGAGCTGCTGTCTCTGCGCGAGCTCCCGCGCTCGGCGGCGGTGATCGGCGGGGGAGCAATCGGTTGCGAGTTCGCCTCGATGCTGGCCGATCTCGGCGTGCGGGTCACAGTGCTGGAGGCCTTGCCCAAGATCCTTCCCGGTTGCGACCAGGACGTGGTCAACGTGATCGTCCGGTCGTTCGCCAAGCGCGGGATCACTGTGCGAACCGGTGTCGTTGTCACGGGACATGAGCCCGAGGGCGACCACACCGCAGTGGTTCTCGGGGACGGGGACAAGCTCGAGGTCGAGACGATCTTGATGTCGATCGGCAGGCGCCCGCTCTCCGACGCTTTGCTGGCCGAAGACACGGGCGTCGAGATCGACGAGCGCGGCTATGTGCGCGTGGACGAGTGGATGCGCACGGGGGCGGCGGGGGTCTTCGCGGTCGGCGATCTGGTGGCGACACCACAGCTGGCCCATGTCGGTTTCGCCGAGGCGATCCTGGCCGTGAAGCAGATTCTCGGCGAGCGAGCCTTCCCGGTCGACTACGCCAAGGTCCCGTGGGCCATCTACTGTCATCCGGAAGTGGCCTTCGTGGGGATGACCGAACAGGACGCGCTCGACGCGGGCATAGAAACCGTCACGAGACGAGACCCGTTCGGCGGCAACAGCCGCGCCCGCATCCTGGGTGAGACGGACGGACTCGTCAAGGTGATCTGCGAGAAGAAGCCGGACGGACGCGCAGGACGCCTGCTCGGCGTGCACATGGCCGGCCCGTGGGTGACAGAGCAGCTCGGGCAGGCCTATCTGTCAGTGAACTGGGAGGCCACACCCGACGAGATCTCGCCGTTCGTGCAGCCGCATCCGTCGCTGTCGGAAACCTTTGGCGAGACTGTTCTGGCACTCACTGGAAGGGGTCTCCACCTTGCCTGACATCACCATGCCCCAGCTCGGCGAGACCGTCACCGAGGGGACGATCATCCGCTGGCTGAAGAAAGTGGGTGACGAGGTCGCCTACGACGAGCCTTTGTTCGAGGTGTCGACCGACAAGGTCGACTCCGAAGTCCCGTCGCCCGCGTCGGGTCACCTCGCCGAGATCCTTGTAGCTGAGGGTGCGACCGTGGATGTCGGCACCAAGCTCGCGGTCGTCACCGACGAGGCGCCTTCGGGCGCTGTCCCGGCTGGCTCGGCCGAAGGCCCGGCGGTCGTCGCCACGCCGCCCGACTTGCAGCCCGCGCCGGTGCCGCCCGCGCCCGCGCCTGCGCCAATGCCGCCCGAGCCCGCGCCTGCGCCAATGCCGCCCGAGCCAGCGCCGCGGCCGGAGGAGGCAACCGGATCTGTCGGAACCGAGTCGAGCGGGAACGGAATGGTGCTGTCTCCCGTCGTCCGGCAGCTGGTCGGCGAGTACGGCATCGACCCGGCCTCGATCCCAGGCACCGGTAAGGGTGGCCGGATCACCCGGGCAGACGTGCTCTCCTTCATCGACCGTCGCGCGACCGGAGGCGGGGCGGCTGCTGAACCAGCGACCCCACCGACTGGGGCCAAGTCGGCGGCGACCGCGTCACGGTCGGGAGCAGTGGCGGCCGGCCTGCCAGTGACCGGCTCGGAGATTGTCGCCACCGATTCGTACACGCCGGTCGCGGGAGCACGCGACGAGGTCGTGCCGTTCACGAATATCCGGCGCCTCACCGCCGAGCACATGGTCCGGTCGAAAGCGACTTCGGCGCACACCCTTGCAGTGATCGAGGCCGATTATGAGGGGATCGAGAGGGTTCGCAAGGCGCACAAGGACCGGTTCCGCGAGGAGGAGGGAATCGGTCTCACCTATCTTTCCTTCATCGCCCGCGCAGTGGTCGAGACGCTGCGCGACTACCCGCAGCTGAACGCGTCCGTAGGTGACGATGCGCTCGTCATCCACCGGAACATCCACCTCGGCATCGCAGTCGACCTCGAGCAGCGTGGGCTCATCGTCCCCGTCGTCCGCAACGCCGAGGGTCAGTCGCTCCGGGGGCTTGCTCGCGCCATGGCTGAGCTGGCCGACCGAGCCCGCAGGCGCAAGCTGTCGGCCGACGACGTCGTGGGAGGGACCTTCACGATCACGAACCCGGGCCCGTTTGGCACGTTCTTGACTGCGCCGATCATCAACCAGCCACAGGTGGCGATCCTCTCGACTGATGGGATCAAGCGCCGCCCTGTTGTGATCACCGCGTCGGACGGGACCGAGGCGATCGGGATTCATTCGGTGGGCCTGCTCGCGCTCTCGTTCGACCACCGCGCCGTCGACGGAGCGTACGCGTCGGCGTTCCTGCACGAGCTGGCCCGAGTCATCGAGTCGCGCGACTGGGAAGCCGAGATTTGAGCCTGGCCGGGCGAGAGCTGCACGTCCGCTGGCTCGGGCGCGTCCGGTACAGGGACGCCCATGTCCTGCAGCAGGCCTTGTGCAGGGCCGGCGGAGCGGAGTACCTGCTCCTCCTCGAGCACCCACACGTGTACACCCTTGGCGTGCGCGCGAAGGCCGAGCACGTCCTGGTGGACCCGGAGTCGATCGGCGCGGAGCTCGTGCACGCCGACCGTGGCGGCGACGTCACCTACCACGGACCCGGTCAGCTCGTCGGCTACCCGATCCTCAACGTCCCGATGGGGCTGGGCGCCGTGCCTGCACATGTTCACGCGATCGAGCAGCTCGTCATCGATGCCATCGGTGATCTCGGGCTCGAGACAGCGGGCCGGCTTCAAGGCTATCCCGGCGTCTGGGTGGATCCCGACGGTCCCGAACCGAGGAAGATCTGTGCCGTCGGGGTGAGGATCAACCGGGGACGGTCGATGCATGGTTTTGCCTTGAACATAGAGCCTGACCTTTCCATGTTCGGCCATATCATCCCTTGCGGCCTGCATGATCTGGGGGTGACCTCGATCGCTGCTGAGGGCGTGAAGGTGACGATGCGCGAGGTTGTGGAGGCGATCGTGCGCCGGGCACCGGATCACCTGGCCCGAGGCGCGTCGATCGAGCGCCAGGATGCGTCGTGGTGGCCGGGTCCTGCGCGGAACGCGCTGGCGGTCAAGGTTGCGGACGGGGCGTCGCGCTCGACGCGGGCACTCGACCGCAGGCTGGTCGACGCTGGAGTGGATCCCGCTCACGGGGTGGCGCTCGCGAGCCCCAAGCCCGAGTGGGCGCGGGCTCAGGTCCGGATCGGCCCCGAGCTGGTTCGACTCCGTTCGACGATGCGCGAGCTCGACCTCGTGACCGTCTGCGAGGAAGCCGGGTGCCCGAACATCTTCGAGTGTTGGGCTGACGGCACGGCGACGTTCATGATCAACGGTGAGCGCTGCACGAGAGCCTGTGGCTTCTGCCAGATCGACACGAGGCGCCCGCTTCCACTCGATCCAGGCGAGCCCGACCGCGTCGCCGAGGCAGTCACCCGCATGAGGCTGTCACACGCCGTGGTCACGGCCGTCGCGCGGGACGACCTCGCCGACGGCGGGGCGCTGGCTTTCGCCGAGACGATCGCGGCGATCCGTCGCCACAGCCCTGGTACCACCGTCGAGGTCCTCATCCCCGACTGCAAGGGTGACGAAGCTGCCCTCAGCACCGTCTTCGATGCCCGCCCTGACGTGCTGAACCACAACCTCGAGACCGTCAACCGGCTGCAGCGAGCGGTCCGCCCTTCGGCCAGCTACGCGCGCAGCTTGTCGGTGCTCGCTCGCTCGGCCTCGGCAGGCTGCACGACGAAATCGGGCATCATCCTCGGCATGGGTGAGACCGTGACCGAGGTGGTGGCGGCACTCGCCGATCTTGGTGCCGTGGGAGTCGAGATCGTGACGCTTGGTCAGTACCTGCGCCCGACTGCAGCGCACCTGCCGGTGGCCCGCTGGTGGGCTCCGGCCGAGTTCGAGGAGCTGGCGGCGACGGCGCGGGCGATGGGCATCGCGCACGTCGAGGCGTCGCCCCTGACGCGCTCGAGCTACCACGCGAAACGGGCGGTCGTCGCATCGAGTGCCGCCGTCGCTGCGACGAGGGGCGCGGAAGTGTCGTGAGCACCGATGGTCCGCCTGAGCGCCTGACCGACGCGTCGCTTGCCAGGGCGGCGCGCTTTGCGCGCGTGCGGGACCGCATGAGGGAGATGGACGTCGATGCCCTTCTCCTCTCGCTCGGGGCCGACCTGCCCTGGCTGACGGGCTACAGGGCCATGGAGCTCGAGCGGTTGACGATGCTGGTGCTCCCGGTCGACGACCAGGCGACCCTAGTCGTTCCCGAGCTCGAGGCGCCTCGGGTGGACCACGATCCGCGACTGTTCGACATGCGCCCTTTCCCAGAGCACGAAGAACCCACCGAGGTTGTGGCGGCACTGGTCGGCAAGAGAAGCCGGCTCGCCGTCTCGGACCGGTGCTGGGCTTCGCACCTGCTCGGGCTCGAGCGCTCGATCCCGCAAGCGGACTGGCGAAGTGCGAGAGAAGTTGTTGGCCCGTTGCGGGCGGTGAAGGACGCTCGTGAGGCCGCCGCTCTGCGCGCCGCGGGTTCGGCGGCGGACGGCGTGGCGGCGGCGCTGCTGAGTGGCGAGATCGCCCTCATCGGGAGAACCGAGGCCGAGGTCTCCGATGAGATCTCGAGGCGGCTGCGCGATCTCGGCCATGACCGCGTGAATTTCGCAATCGTTGCAAGCGGTCCCAATTCCGCCAGCCCGCACCACGACCCCGGGTCGCGCGTGATCGGCCGCGACGAGGTGGTCGTGTGCGACTTCGGCGGTTCTCTCAAGCTCGGCGACGGTGTCGGCTACTGCTCGGACCTCACACGCACCGTGGTCACCGGAGAGCCTGGAGCGCAGTTTCGCGAGCTGTTCGAGGTGCTGCGTCTCGCGCAGGCCGTCGCCGTCGCCGCCGCGACGGTCGGCACACCATGCGAGCAGGTCGATCGTGCCGGGCGGGAACCGATCACGGCCGCCGGGTACGGACGAGCCTTCGTCCACCGCATCGGCCATGGGATCGGGATCGAGGAGCACGAGGACCCCTACATGGTGGCCGGGAACGCGACGCCGCTGGTCGCGGGCAACGCCTTCTCGATCGAGCCGGGCATCTACCTGAGCGGTCGTTTCGGGGCACGCATCGAGGACGTCGTGATTGCGGCCGACGACGGTCCGCTTGTCTGCAACCAAGCCGACCACCGTCTGGCTGTGGTCGAGGCCTGAGGAGTGGAGCTGCGATTGCCGGGTCGGGTCGCTCGCATCGGACGGGTTGTCACCCTGCTTGGCCGGCAGAGAAAGAGAGGGAGCTGTCATGGATCTCGGTCTTGAGGGTCGGGTCGCAGTCGTCGCGGCGTCGTCCAAGGGTCTGGGTCGCGCTGTTGCCGACGCCCTTGCAGGTGAGGGAGCCCGCCTTGTCATCTCCGCCCGGGGCGAGGAGGCGCTGGCCAGTGCCGAGGCGGCGCTCAGGTCGAACGGCGCGGACGTCGTCGCCGTCCGGGCAGACGTGACCGACCCGGGAACGCCTGAGCACCTCGTCTCGGTGGCAATCGACCTTTTCGGTCGTCTCGACATCGTCGTGCCGAACGCCGGCGGCCCACCGCCCGCGGGTGCGCTCGATCTCGATGACGACGCAATCTTGACGGCGATCGAGGCGAACCTGCTCACGAGCATCCGGTTCGTGCGGGCGGCGTTGCCCCATCTGAGGCCAGCTGGGTGGGGCAGGATCTGTTGCATCGCCTCGGCGACCATCGTGCAGGCTGCTCCGAATCTCGCGCTTTCCAACACAGCTCGGACAGGGTTGTGGGCATGGGCGAAGACTGCGGCCGCGGACCTGCGCGGCACGGGCGTCACGCTGAACCTCGCTTGTCCCGGGTTTCACGCCACGGATCGCATGATCGAGCTCGGCGCCACCGGCAGCGGACGCCCCATGGGCGACCCGGCCGACTTCGGCCAGGTGGTGGCTTTCTTGTGCTCGCAGGCGGCGGCCAATGTGAACGGCGCGAGGATCGTCGTCGACGGTGGGGAGTCGCTGTCCCTCTAGGGCCGGTGCGGCCGTCATCGGTCGCCGGGAGCGGACCGGTAGCCTGCGGTTGTGCAAGGCATCGACGTGGGAAGGAAACAGCAATGACTGTCCCGTCGTCCCTTTACCTGCTCACGGGTGAGCCGGCCCCGCCCTCTCCTGTGCTCGTGGTCGCGCTCGATGGATGGGTCGATGCAGGTCTTGCCGGTGCGACAGCCATGACGAGCCTGCTCGAGGCCGTCGAGACGCGGTCGTACGCGGTGTTCGACTCCGAGGAACTGCTCGACCAGCGCGCCCGGCGGCCGAAGCTCAAGATCGTCGACGGGATCAACGAGGAGCTCGACTGGCCGCACGTGACCCTCAGCGTCGGGACCGACCGCCTCGGCTCGGGTATCGCCATGCTCGCCGGTCCTGAGCCCGACATGCGCTGGCAATCGTTTTCGGACGCCGTCGCCGAGCTTGCGACAGCGCTCGGGGTCCGGCTNNGGCCAGTTGGCTCAGCAGATCGGGTTCATCTCGGGGAGCATTGACGTCCCGGCAGGGATTGAGGCGGCCATCGAACGTGCCTGCTCGAACGTGGGCATCCCTTCGGTCGGATTGTGGGCACGGGTGCCGCACTATGTCGCTGCGATGCCGTTTCCTGCGGCGGCGGTCGCCTTGCTCAATGGTCTCGCGATCGTTTCCGGTCTCGTGATCGATTCCCACCTCCTCGCCGAAGCTGCCGAAGCCGCACGCAAGAAGGTCGACGAGCTCATTGCTCAGAGCAGCGAGCATCAGGCGATGGTTCGCCAGCTCGAACAGCAGATCGACGAGCTCGAAGGGACACCGGCAGTGCTCGACGACCGGACGGTCCCCTCGGGAGACGAGATCGCGGCGGAGCTGGAGCGCTACCTGCGTGGCCGGTAGGCGAATTCGTGCCCGGGCGGGGCGGCGGGCCTATGGGACGATGTTGACGAGCCGAGGGGGCCGCGCGATGACGCGTGTCGGTGAGGCGCCGCCCAGGATCTCCTGAATCTTCGGTGACGCCAGGGCTGTCTCGGCGGCGGCTTGTTCCGAGATGTCGCGCTCGACCTCGATCCGGTCCTTCACCCTGCCACTCACCTGCACGACCATCGTCACCTTCTGCTCGGTGAGCAGGCGCACATCCGCCACCGGCCACGGCCGGGTGTGGACGTTGTCACCCCGGCGGCGCTCGTAGGCCTCGGCCGCGAGGTGCGGGGCAAACGGGGCGAGAAGCTCCAGCAGGGTGTCGATCGACTCCTCGACGACGGCCCGGTCGGTACCCGACCGAGCGTGGCGGGAGATGGTGTTGGTCAGCTCCATGCACGCCGCGACGGCGGTGTTGAACGCGTAGCGCTCGATGTCGGCGGTCACGCGGGCGATGGTGTGATGAACGGCCCGCCTCAGTTCGTGACTGTCGCCCGCCCTGTCGTCTTCGGCGGCGTGATCGGGACGCTCCGAAACGTCCGTCGCCAGACGCCAGACCCTGCCTAGGTAACGGGAGCAACCTTCGAGGATCTCATCGGTCTGTCCGGTCCAATCGACATCGTCGACCGGAGGGCCGATGAAGAGGTGAAGCAGCCGCAACGAGTCGGCCCCGACCTTCGCGAAGTAATCATCGGGTGACACGACGTTGCCCTTGGATTTCGACATTGCCCGACCGCCGAGGCGGATCATGCCCTGGCAGAACAACTGAGCGAACGGCTCGCGTACCTCCTTCGGTCCGAGGCCGGTGTCGGCCAAAGCCCGCGTGAAGAAACGGGAGTACAGCAAGTGCAAGATCGCGTGGGTGATCCCCCCGATGTACTGGTCGACCGGCATGAAGTGGCGAGCCGCTCCGATGTCGACAGGGCCTGTCTCGTCACGAGGATTGCAGTAACGCAGGAAGTACCACGACGAGTCCACGAAAGTGTCCATGGTGTCGGTCTCCCGGATCGCCGGGCTACCGCAGATGGGACAGGTCGTTCGCAGGAACCCCTCGTCGAAGCGAAGTGGGGACTCGCCTGTCGGCCGGAACTCGACATCGTCGGGCAGCAGGACCGGGAGCTCCTCGGCGGGGACCGGCACGATCTCGTGAGTGGGGCAGTACATCACCGGGATCGGGCAGCCCCAATAGCGCTGCCGGCTGATCAGCCAGTCGCGCAAGCGGTAGTTGACCTTGCGGGAGCCGATGCCGCGCTCCTCGAGGAACTCGACTGCCGATCGCTTCGCCGCCGGCACGTCTAGCCCGTCGAGGAAGCCACTGTTGATCTTGAGCCCGTCACCGGTATAGGCGCCTCCGGCGAAGCCACCAGGGGGCTCGACCGTACGCACCACTGGCAGGCCGTATGCCTCGGCAAAAGCGAAGTCACGCTCGTCCTCGGCAGGCACGCCCATGATGGCCCCGGTGCCGTAGCTCATGAGCACGTAGTCCGCGACGTAGATGGGCACGAGCTCATCGTTGAACGGGTTCACGCAGTAGCTGCCGGTGAAGGCGCCTCGCTTCTCGAGCGAACCTTCAGATGACTGGCGCTCGATGTCGGTGGCATGCTGGGCCCGAGCGCACAGCTCAGCTACCTCCACCTCGTGAGCATCGGTCACGAGCTCAGAAACCAGCGGGTGCTCTGGTGCGAGCACGGCGTAGGTCATGCCGAAGCTGGTGTCCGGGCGCGTGGTGAAGACCTCGATCTCGATCTCCGGCCGGCCGGCAATGGCCAAGCGGAACTGGGCACCTTCGGATCGGCCGATCCAGTTCCGCTGCATTGTCTTGACACGCTCAGGCCAGTCCAGGCCGTCGAGAGCGTCCAGCAGCTCCTCGGCGTACTGGGTGATCCTGAGGAACCACTGCGCGAGGTTGCGACGTTCGACGACGTCCCCGGATCGCTCGCAAGTGCCATCGGCGAGGACTTGCTCGTTGGCGAGGACGGTGTGGCATCCGGGACACCAGTTGACCGGCGCCTCGGCTCGGTAGGCGAGGCCCGCTTGGAGCAGCTCGAGGAAGATGACCTGGTTCCACCGGATGTAGTCAGGATCATGGCTGCGCAACTCGCGTCGCCAGTCGTAGACCGCGCCCAGCCGTCTCACCGAAGCCTTGAGCTCGGCGATGCGTGCCTCGGTGTACACGCGCGGGTGGTCACCACCTTTGATAGCGGCGTTCTCGGCAGGCAGGCCGAACGAGTCGAAGCCGAAGGGGCTCAGTACGGCGTGGCCCTGCATCGTGCGGTGCCGGACGAGCACGTCGCCGAAGGTGTAGTTGCGGATGTGACCCTGGTGAGCGGGCCCGCTCGGGTAGGGATACATGCTCAGCACGTAGTAGGGCGGTCGCGGGTCGTCGAGGTCGACCCGGTAAGTGCCGTCCTCGTCCCAACGCCGTTGCCAGCGCTCCTCAACCTCGCGAAAGTCGTATTCCGCCACGGGAACAGGTTAGTGGGCTGGTGTGAAGCACTTCGGAAGGGCATGTACCGGCGATCGTGGCGAGAACGGCAGGCCGGCGGCCGCCCGATGCGCCCGTCAGAGCCGGACGTGAACGACGCCAGGTCTTGGTGGGTGCATGCAGCGACCAACCCCGTGAGTTGTCTTCGGTCCAGGTCGGATAGAGTGCTGGCGTCCTTCGGGGGCGTAGCTCAGTTGGTAGAGCGCCTGACTGGCAGTCAGGAGGTTCGAGGGTTCGAGTCCCTTCGCCTCCACCCGAAAGTCCTGGTAGATGACTGTTTATCTGGCCCCTCCACCTGCCATGGACGCCCTCCGGCAGCCAAGCTAGCGGCCAAGCGGGTCGACATAGATCGACCGGTGATCACCTTGGTAGCCAAAGAAACTCTCGGTCGTCGCTCACACGACCCTGGCCCGTCTCGGCTCGTCGATAGGGAGCAGACTACTGACATGGAGCGCGCTGTCCCGAGCATCTTCCCGGCCTTAGTCGAAGGCGAGCGGATTCGAGTGCGTGAGGTCAACATCGACGACTTCGAGGCAACGTGGCGTTGGGCCTCGCGACCAGAGTTCTTTCGATTCCTGCCGACTGACCAACCGACTCGTGACGAGGAGCGAGCCTGGTTGGATTCGGTCGTCGATGAAGCGCATGAGGTGCCACGCCGCCAGTACGAGCTCGGCATCGAAGTCGTCGACAGTTGCGAACTCATCGGGATGGTCCGCCTGGGGATCGACTCCGAGCGGCACCGGAGCGCCGGCATCGGTTACGGCATCAGCCCCGATCGTTGGGGCCACGGGTACGCGACCGAGGCGGCGCAGTTGATCGTCGGGTTCGGATTCGAGGTCCTCTGGCTGCACCGCGTCTGGGCGACGCATCACCCGGACAACCTTGCCTCGCGCAAGGTCCTGGAGAGGGTCGGGCTTGGAGAAGAGGGGCGGAGGCGGGACGATCGGTTTGTCGGTGGCGCGTGGTGCGACTCGGTCGTGTGCTCGATCCTCGAAGACGAGTGGCGACTCCGAAGAACGCGTTCATGAGCGGCGCCGGGTCTCCATGGTGGTCAGATCATCATGACGTCGAAGCGATACCGAGAAACACGACGATCGCACGATTGAGCCGCACGAGATCGGCGTCCCCGAGGGCACCGACTTGTGCCCCAAGTTTGGAGCGCGACACCGTATTCATTTTGTCGACCATGAGTCGGCAAGATTCCTGCAGGCCGTTGAGCGGGGTCGCTTCAATGTCCAAGCGGAACAGCGGGGCGTCGGTAGGGTCCGTGGTGAAGGGACAGATGGTGACCGAGTCGGTGTCGAAGCGGTCGTCTTGGATGATCACTGCAGGCCGAGGCTTCCCGGCGTAGCCGGAACCGCCTGCAACGGTCCAGATTTCAGCACGCCTCACTCATCTGGCCACGAGGAGACCGAGTCGATGAACTCTTGGTCGTCGGCCGCAGCGACGCTAGCGGCGACCGCGCGGGACTGGCGGTGTGCCTCTTCAGCGAACCCGGGGGCCCGCACGTCCGGAACCCAGATCTGGACTGGACGTAGGCCTTGCGCTCTGAGCCGCGCCCGATGCTCACGGACCCGCTCTTGGGAACTCGTGCTGGGCATAATCACCTCATTGTTACATGTAACGATAGCAGGGTTCTGGCGGCTCGCTGAGCGCCAGAGTCAAGTTGACGCGGGACGTGGAAGCACCGGAGGGACAGCCACGGCGTGAAGCATGGGAAGCAGAATCAGATACTGGCGCCACATAGGAACCCGTTCGGGCTGCAATCTGACTCACGTCAGACGGTCCGGCTGGCAGCCACGTTGGCAGCCAAGAGACTCGACGCCAACCGACGCCAGTCGACACCCACCGAACATCGCCGCAGTTCACAGGCCCAAATCGACACCGATCGAGAGGTTGTCCCGTCCGGCGTGGCAGTTTGAAACGACGGTCCCCCGCCTGACGCCTGCCATCTGGTAGGTGTCGGGTGTCCGTCAAAAACATCCGATCAAGAAGGGGACCGTCGTGAAGAAGAACTACCAGACATCGAAGGGCCGTGCTGGGACCGGGCGCGTGACGCCGAGGAAGTCGAGGCCAGCTCCGGCGAAGGGAGCGAGCGAGACTGCTTTCGAGTTGCCCGATGCTGTCAACATCGCGGAGCAGTGCCTGGGCCACGACGCCGGTCTTGCCGTTCAACCGGGTGGGCGGCGTCCGGCCGCTCGGCTTGTGTGATCGTCGATGCCCCTCCAAGTGGAAGAGGAGGCCGGGCAGCTCGATATGGGCGTTCCCGAGACCGTCCAAGACTGCGATGCCGTTGTCCCGGAGGATTTCCCGCGCTTCAGTGGTGGTCTCACCCGCGACGAGCAGGAAGGGGACGTCCGGGCGTGTTTCGGCTTGGTGGACGAACTGGCGGGCGGTAGCGGCGTTAGCGCGGTGCTTGACTTCGACAGCGATGGGAGTGTGGGTGCCGGCGAAGCGTAGGAGGGCGTCCACGTCTCGACCCGGCTCGTGCTCTGCGGTCACGCTCAGCCCGGGGATATCGCGCAGGACGCGCAGTGTCTCCGCCTCGAACTGTCCCAAGAGATTTATAAGTTCAACGTTCTTCACAGTGGTTGTGAAGACAGCAGTTTCTGTAACGAACCGTTGGTCCCACCCGAAATTCATGGATGTTTCGGATCCGCGATTGGCCCTAGGAGGCTGCTGAAGTA
>PLIM01000178.1 GCA_003139355.1 Acidimicrobiaceae bacterium
TTATGGTGAGGGGTACTTAGGCTTCGTGGCGTGCCGGACGCCACCATTCTCGAAGGCGCGCTCGAAGGCTTCAGCCGCTCGAGCTTCACGGCACGCGACAGGACTCGTGACATCTACCGGATCGGCGCAGGCCCCGCAGTGATCGTCATGAGTGAGATCCCGGGCATCACGCCCTTGGTCGCGGCCTTCGCCCGCCGCGTCGCCGCCATCGGATGCACCGCTGTGCTCCCTCAGCTGTTCGGCGTTGCGGGGGCCGAGCCCACGCCGGGGCGCATGGCGAGGACCACTGCTGGCGCGTGCATCTCGCGGGAGTACTCCACCTTCTCCCTGCGCCGCACGAGCCCGATCACGGCGTGGCTGCGCGTCCTGGCCCGAGCCGAGCACGAGGCCTGCGGTGGTCCCGGGGTCGGAGCCGTCGGGATGTGCCTCAGCGGAGGCTTCGCTCTGGCAATGATGGTCGACGACGTAGTGCTCGCTCCCGTGCTCTCACAGCCTGCGCTCCCCTTTCCCCTAACCAGGGCCCACCGACGCGATCTCGGCATCGGCGACGAGGACCTCGCACGCGTGCGACAGCGATGCGGAGCGGGGGACGTGTGCGTGCTCGGCCTGCGTTTCTCGGGCGACAAGGCGGTGCCGCCGGAGCGGTTCGCGAGGCTGCGCGAGGAACTGGGCGAGGCCTTCGTCGCCGTCGAGATCGACTCGGGACCGGGCAACCCCGAGGGCTACCGCTCCTCGGCGCACTCGGTGCTCACCGAGGATCTGCGCGACGTCGAGAACAGCGCGACCCGCGCTGCGATGGACCAGGTTCTCGATCTGTTCAAGTCGAAGCTGCTGAACTGATCCTTGCGGTCGCGAGCCTCCGGGCGACGAGCTCGAGCCGATCGCCCGGCTGAACCAGCGCGACCCTGACGTGGCCGGCGCCCGCCTGTCCATAAGTGTCACCCGGGGCGACCAGCACACCGCCGCGCTCGGCCAGCCAACTCGTCAGCGCCCAGCCCGGGTTCTGGTCGCCTGACGCGCCTGGCGCCGCGAAGCTTTCTGGAACGGCCACCCAGAGGTAGAAGGACCCCGCGGGAATCCCGGCGCGGATCCCGCTGTCGCTCAGCACCTTGGCAAAACGCTTCAGCCGCTCGAGGTAGGTCGCTCTCTGCCGCTCGACATGTGAGTCATCGCCGAGCGCCACGGCGCCGGCGTGCTGCACGGGTCCCGGCACCATGAACCCGGCGTGCTGACGCAATCTGGACAGGTACTCGACAAGATCGGCGTCCCCGGCAAAGAAACCGGCCCGTAGCCCTGCGAGATTCGACCGTTTCGATAGCGAGTGGACGGCAATGACCCCCTCGGGGCCGTGCTCGAGGACCGTGTGGCCGGGCCCGGCCCAAGTGAACTCGATGTAGCACTCGTCGGAGAACACCGGCACGCCATGAGAGCGACCCCACCTCGCCACGGCCGCCAGGTCCTCGAGCTGGCCTGCGGGGTTGCCGGGGCTGTTGACCCACAGGCACAGGGCCCGAGCCGCGTCCTCCGGCGAGATCGACGACAGCTGCATCGTCCCGTCCGGCCGCGTCGGCACGGCCACCGCACGGCACCTGGCCAGGATCGCACCCATCTCGTAGGTCGGATAGGCAACAAGCGGACACAGCACGGTGTCACGCGCCGGCGTCCTCAGGCGCAGCCAGTGAGGCACGCCGGCAACAAGCTCCTTGGTCCCGACGCACGCCGCGATGGCCACCCCGGCGGTATCGACCCCGAACCGGCGGGACATCCACGCGAGAGCGGCCTCGCGGTACTCCGAGGTCCCGATCGAGGAGGGATACCCGCGCTCGCTCCCGGAGGTGGCGAGCGCCTCGAGGACCAGAGCAGGCGGGGGGTCGCACGGAGTGCCGATCGAAAGGTCGACCGCACCACCTTCGTGGCGTTGCGCGAGCTCTGCGAGCGCGGCCAGCTTGTCGAAGGGATACGTCGGGGGCACGAAACCAGCCTCCGCGTCCTCGCCCGCCCCTGCCCCTTGCGCCTTCTCGCCGGGCTCGCCGAAGGTCGGAAGGTAGGTCACTTCTGCACGAACTCGGCGTAACGCCGAGCCCCACGCTCATCGAGGCGGGCCTTCACGATCACGTGCTCACCCTCGTAGCGCTCGCCAACCACCTCGCCTTCTCGATGGATTGCTGCGACAACGTCACCGCGCGCCACAGGCACCGCGAGCTCTACCACGTGATCCGCGATTCTGAGCTGATCCGCGATGGCGCGGAGCAGCTCAGGCACGCCCCGGCCGCTGAGGGCCGAGCACGCCACCGAACCAGGGTGCGCGGCCATGAGCCGTCCCGCCTTGCGCCGGTCCAGATCGGCCTTGTTGAACGCCAGAAGCTCCGGAACCTCACCGGCCCCGATCTCTGTCAGAACCGCATGAACCGCATCGATCTGCGCCAATGGGTCGGCTGAGGAGGAGTCGACGACGTGCACGAGGAGGTCGGAGGACCCGACGACCTCCAATGTGGCGTGGAAGGCATCCACCAGCTGATGGGGCAGCTTGCGCACGAACCCGACGGTGTCCGAGCACAGCACCGACTCGCCTCCCGCCAGATCGAGACGTCGAGTCCGAGGATCCAGCGTGGAGAAGAGCTTGTCCTCGACGAGCACACCCGCATCTGTGAAGACGTTGAGCAGAGTGGACTTGCCGGCGTTGGTGTAGCCGACGAGCGACACGGTCCGAAGCGCTCCGCGCTTTCGCGCCTTGCGCTGGGTCCGACGCGTCGACTCGAGACCTCGAAGCTCGACCTCGAGCTTGCGAATGCGGCGCATGATCCGCCGCCGGTCGACCTCGAGCTGGGTTTCACCGGGGCCCCTGGCCCCGATCCCGCCGGCTTGCTGGGACAGCACGAGGCCCTTGCCCCTCAGACGCGGGAGCCGGTAGCGGCTCAGGGCGAGCTCAACCTGCGCGCGGCCCTCCTGAGTGTGGGCATTCTGGGCGAAGATGTCGAGGATCACCGCAGTTCGGTCGATGGCGGTCCTCCCGAGGATCTTCTCGAGGTTCCTCTGCTGGGCAGGCGTGAGCTCGTCGTCGAAGACCACGGTGTCGGCGTCCACGGCCTCACTTATCCTGCGAAGCTCCTCCGCCTTGCCTCGGCCGATGTAGGTTGCCGGGTCCGCTGCCTCACGTCGCTGCACGACGCGGGCCGCTTCGTCAGCACCGGCCGTGTCGACGAGCAAGGCGAGCTCGTCGAGGCTCGCCTCGACCTCCCCGAGGGTGCGCGGCCACGCGACCATCCCGACGAGCACGATCTTCTCCCGGAACCTCCGGTCGATGAGGCTGGTCGAGACCATCTTCACGGCGCGACCGCGACCACGCCCGGCTCGCCGAGGTCGGCGGGCTCGACCTCGATTCGGGCGACGCGCTGGACCGGACCGGCCAGCTCTGCCACCACGGCGAGCGGATCGTCTCCCGCAAGGATCACTTCGACGGTCCCTCCCGGGTTGTGAACTCGCACTCGATCAGCGGAGATCCCCGCGGAATGCAGGGCGGCGGCCGCGGCCGCGCTCCCGGTCCCACAGGCGAGCGTCATCCCGGCACCGCGCTCCCAGACAAGAAGCGACAACTCGCCGTTGCCAGGCCCGCAGGTGGCGACCTCCACGTTCTGCCCGCCGGGACGCTGCTTCTCGAGCGCCGGGCCGATGGCTGCGACCACGACACCTTGCAGCGAGGGAGCGAGCAAGACGAGATGGGGATTGCCGGCATCCACGTGCCAGGCAGGCCATGGCAGTGCCACCGAGCCAGGGAGCAACACGTCGGCGACAGGGTCCAGCGAGGTGACCCGCAGGCGCCCCATCTCGACTGAGACCTCGGCGGAACCGTGCCCGTAGCGGTGGCGCAGGATGGCCCGGCGCACACCGGCGTCGGTCTCGATGGCGACCTCGGGCCCGGGCAGGTACCCTGCCTCGATCGTGGCGAGGGCGAAGCAGCGCAGGCCGTTGCCGCTCGTCTCGGCACGGCCTCCGTCCGCGTTGCGCAGCTCCATGCGAACATCGCCACCCGACACGGCCGACCGCAGGATGAGGAGCCCGTCGGCTCCGACGCCGGTGTGGCGGTCACAAAGTGCCCGCGCGAGCTCACCGACGTGATCCGCTCCGGTGGACGGCCCCGGGTCGCCGGGCTCGGTAGGTGCGTGGCCGGCTCGCTGGCGTGCAGCCGCGTCGAGCCCTCGGCCATCGAGCGCGACCAGGAAGTCGTTCCCGAGGCCGTGGTACTTGACCAGCGTCAGCACGCTCATCAGTGTCGCACGGCCCTGGTGGTGGCGGTGTCCCCGAGACGAACAGGGATCGCTTCACGGAGCTGAGCGCGAACCGCGCCACACAGATCGCTCCGATCGGCTCGAATCCAGACCACGCGCGGGTCGCGCTTGAACCAAGCTTCTTGCCGGCGGGCCAGCGCGCGCAGCCGGCGAACTGACTCGGCCTTTGCCTGCTCGAGCGGGACGCCCTCTTCGAGGTGCCCAAGGAGCTCCCGGTACCCGATCGCCTGGCGGGCCGTGCGCGACAACCCGGCCGACCTGGTCTGAAGCGCCCGGACTTCGTCGAGGAGGCCCCGCGTGAGCTGGTCCTCGAACCGCTCGGCAAGCCTGTGATCGAGCTGGTCGCGGCCAAGCTCGAGCCCGATGATGATCGAGCTGGTCGCCGGATAGGTGACCAGGCCCGGCCCGAACGAGGAGAAGGGTCTCCCGCTGCCGAGCGCGACCTCCAGCGCTCGGACGATCCTGCGGCGGTTGCCCGGCTCGACTCTGGCCGCCGCGACCGGGTCCAGCTCGCAGAGGCGCCCGAAGAGCTCCGCGAGACCGCCGGGTTGCTCAGCCTGGTGCTCGAGCTCGGCCGCTACTTCGGGGAAGCGGCCGGGGATCTCGAGCCGGTCAAGGACCGCACGATGGTAGAGACCGGTGCCTCCGACGAGCAGCGGCGAGTGCCCACGAGCATCGATCTCCTGAAGCACTCGTCGCGCCTCGGCTTGAAACGCGGCAACTGAGAACTCCTCCGAAGGATCGACGATATCGATGAGGTGCCAGGGCGCGGCGGCTTGCTCGGCAAGCGTGGGCTTGGCGGTACCGAGGTCGAGGTGGCGGTAGACGGCCATCGCGTCCACCGAGACAAGCTCGTACCGGCACCGGCACGACGCCGCCAGTTCGAGCGCGAGCGCCGTCTTGCCGGTGCCGGTCGGGCCCACGATCGCTACGCGCGGCGGATCGGGACTCTGGACGCCTTTCAGTCCGGAAGCTCCGTTGATCGCTGGTCCGCCGCTCCGTGACGAGGCCGCGAGCGTTGCACGAGGCGGTCCTGCATTCGCGTCAGCCGCTGGGTTTCCTTGGAGATGGCGGCCTCCAGCGCAGCACTCGCCAGGTGACCGCTCGCCCGGACGCGGACGACGCGACCGCGGGCCACGACCGAGATCTCGCACGTCACATAGCCGTCGTCGCGCGCCGCATGGTCGCGCGAGAAGACGATCTCGGCCCTCTGGGTCCCCTCGAGGAACCGCTCGAGGTGCTGTGCCTTCTCAAGTGCGGCTTCGCGAAGCCCGACTGGGATGTCCAAGTGGCGGGTATGCACCGTGATCTCCATGGGGCAGCTCCTTTACCATCAGGGACTCGCTGAAACGGTGACGGGCAACGCGGCTGACCTGGTCTTTGACCCCACACTCGCCTGCTGAGGGTGTCCCGTGCCTGGTGCTGGAGGCCAGCTGGCGCCGCCCCCTTCACACCTGAGCTCACAGTTGGTCCCTTCTCCCGCCGGCACCGCCAACCGGTGCCGCGCAGGGCAGGACTTACATCTAAACCGCACCATGCTCAGCGACCACGAGTCGCCTTACGTGGGTCGTTTCGCCTGCGACTGGCATCGACTTGCAACCACAGACCCGCGCAGCCCATCGGGACGAGTTTACGCACCGGCGTCCAGCCACCGGCGTTCAGCTACCGGAGTTCAGGTCCAGGCCATCCAGCCACCGGAGTTCAGGTCCCGGACGTCCAGGAAGCCAGATAGGCGCGCTGGGACTCCGTGAGCTCGTCGATGACAATCCCCATCGTCTCGAGCTTCAGCCTCGCGATCTCCGCGTCGACAGCCTTGGGCACTGCGTAAACGCGGTTGGACAGCTTGCCACGGTCCCGAGCCAACCACTCGGCCGCGAGCGCATGGTTGGCGAAAGACAGATCCATGACCGCCGCTGGATGTCCTTCGGCTGCGCTCAGGTTCACGAGGCGACCTTCCGCCAGAACAAGGATCCGCCGAGGCGCACCGCCCGACGCCGCCACGGTGAATTCCTCGACCATCGGCCGCACGATCCGTCGCCTCCCCTCGGCCATCGCCTCCAGCCCGACGAGGTCGATCTCGACATCGAAGTGACCGGCGTTCGCCAGGATTGCGCCGTCGCGCATCTCGGCGAAGTGCTCGGCCCGCAGGACCTGCCTGTTGCCCGTGACGGTCACGAAGACCTCGCCCTCGCGAGCGGCCACCGCCATCGGCTCGACCCGGAACCCGTCCATGACCGCTTCCAGTGCGCGCAACGGGTCGATCTCGGTGACGGTCACCAGTGCGCCCATGCCCCTCGCCCGAGCTGCAACTCCCTTGCCAGAAGACCCGTAGCCGGCGACGACGAACCGCTTGCCGGCAAGCAGGATGTTCGTGGCCCGGACAATGCCGTCGAGCGTGGACTGGCCCGTCCCGTGCCGGTTGTCGAATAGGTGCTTCGTGTCGGCGTCGTTGACCGCGACAACCGGGTAGCGCAGCACCCCGGCCGCCTCCATGGCCCGGAGGCGGATCACACCGGTCGTCGTGTCCTCGGTTCCGCCGATCACCTCCTCGAGCTGGTGCGGGCGGAGCTGGTGGAGACGGGAGACCAGGTCGCAGCCGTCGTCCATCGTCAGCTGCGGATGACCATCGAGCACCGCGTCGATGTGGTGGTAGTAGCGCTCGTGGTCCTCGCCCTTGACCGCGAAGATCGCGATGGCCTCATCGTCTACGAGGGAAGCGGCCACGTCATCCTGGGTCGAAAGAGGATTTGACGCGCAGGCGAGCACCGTCGCCCCGCCGGCGCGCAGGGTCTTCAGGAGATTCGCGGTCTCGGTCGTCACGTGCAGGCAGGCTCCGACAACGAGCCCGTCAAGGGGGTGCTCGCGCCCGAATCGCTCGCGGATCGACCCGAGCACGGGCATGTCTCGGCCCGCCCACGCGATCCTCTGGCGGCCGAGGCTCGCGAGACTCCGGTCCGCGATATCTCCGCTGAAGCATCCGCCGATCATGTGACGCGCCCTAGCCAGGCGCCTGCTGCCTCATCGCTGTAAGGAAGCGCTTCACCTCGACGAGCACCGAGACCGGTCCAGGGTCGATCCCTTCTCGGGAAGCGACGTGCAACGAGACGAAGTCGCCGATGAACATCAGGTCGAAGAGCTGCGCGAGCGGTCCGGACCCGTCGGCTCGCACCTCTATCACCGATGCCACGGCTTCTCCCACGAATTGCCTCACAAGGCTGAAGCGGCGCTCGACTTGCGGGTGCTCGAAGTCACTCCGGAGGGTGACGATCGTCACCACTTGCCGGGTCACATCCCCGTTCTGCCCGAATCCGCATATCTCGTTGTGGCACCACTCTGGCTGCGTGGCGAAGAAGGCCGGGGCCTTGGCGTTCTCGTTCATCTGGGTCTTCCACCGGCGGGCCGCCACCGCGCCGATCCCGGTGGCGCCTTGCACCAGTGGGATCGTGCGATCGAGTTGCTGCGCGATCTCGAGGGCCACACCGCCACCGCTGACGAGGGTGTCGCGGCGCCTTCGAAGCTGGTCGACGGCTGCGCCGATCGCCGGCGTCATCCCGGCGAGCAGCCCGAGGCGTTCCAACGCGATGAGAAGAGGCGCCGTCGTGGTCGCCACTCCAGCTCGTGGTTGCGGGATTCCCTCCAAGGTCGCGAAGACCGGCGCCCCGCCTGCGGCCGCCAGCTCTGCTAGCCGCCCCCCGCCCGTCACCGCGATGAGCCTCGCACCGCGGCGCAGGGCAGTCTCGGCCGCCTCGAGAGTCTCCTCGGTCTCTCCGGAGAACGAGACCGCGAACACCAGACTGCTCGGACCGACGAACGACGGCAGCGAATAGTCGCCGACCAGCACAATAGGAAGGCGCAGCTGGTCCTTGCCGATCGCCTGAAGGATCTCGCCTGCGACGCCGCTTCCTCCCATACCGAGGACGACGACCGCACCGAGACCTTCAGGAGACGGAAGACCCGGCACGTCCATCGCTTGAGACGCCGAGGTTTCCAGCTGCTCGGGCAGCCCGGCAGTTGCCCCGAGCATGTCCAGGCTGTCGGGCGAGATCCAGCTCATGAGGATGCGGCGCTGCCGGCGCCCTCGCCCGTGTCGAAGTTCGCTGCGATCCCCTCCGCCGCAGCCTTGGCCAAGAGGCGCCCGTGCTCGTCGTCGCCGACCGTCTCGGACTCGTCGACGAGCATCACGGGGATCCCGTCGACAATGCGGTACCTCCGGTGGAGCCGTGGATTGTAGAGCGTCTCCTCGTCGACGAAGTACAGCAGAGGCCCTTTGTCCTCAGGGCAGGCGAGGAGAGCGAGCAGTTGCGGGTCTAGCGGCATGCGTGACACCTTTCGTGGTCATGACCACTCTGGTCATCGCGTCCGGCTCTCTGCAAGCCGGTGGATGAGGCCGAGCACCTCGTCGAGGTGGTGGTCGCGTTCGGGCGCACTCTGCGCCTCCAGATTGAGCCGCAGGAGCGGTTCGGTGTTCGACGGCCGCAGGTTGAACCACCAGGCGCCAAGGTCGACGGTGATCCCGTCCAGATCGTCGATCTCCGCACCCTCAGCCAGGTAGTGCTCGGCCACCTCGCCGACCAACCCCGCAGGATCGGGCACCTCGGTGTTGATCTCCCCGGAATCCGAGTAGCGCTCGAAGGGAACCCGGAGCTCAGAGAGCGGAATGCCGGCCTTGGAGAGAACTTCGAGCACGACGAGCGCGGCGATGATCCCGGAGTCCGCGCGGTAGTTCTCCCGGAAGTAGTAGTGCCCCGAGTGCTCACCCCCGAAGATCGCGCCGGTCTCGGCCATCACCGCCTTGATGAACGAGTGGCCCACGCGGGTCCGGATCGGGACACCGCCGTGCTCGATGATGATCTCGGGCACCGAGTGCGAACAGATGAGGTTGTAGAGGATCTTCGAGCCGGGATACCGCTCGAGCATGGCGACGCTGACGATCGCGGTCGTCAGCGATCCGGAGATCGGCTCTGCCTTCTCGTCGACGAGGAACACGCGGTCCGCGTCGCCGTCGAAGGCCAGGCCGACGTCGCTTCGGCTGAGCAGTATCCGCGAGCGCAGGTCAGCAAGGTTCTCGACCTGGATCGGGTTGGCTGGATGGTTCGGGAACGAACCGTCCAGCTCCGGATAGAGCATCTCGAGCTCGAACGGAAGACCGGCAAAGACCTCCGGGACGATGAGGCCTCCCATGCCGTTGGCCGTGTCGGCGACGATCTTCAAAGGCCTCAAATTCTCGACTCGGACGAACGAGCGCACGTGTGCCGCGAACTCCTCGAGCAGGTCGAGGTGCTCGACACGGGCGTCGTCGGCGACGTGCGCGACACCGCCATCGGCCGGCGCGGTGGCGAACGCTTCGGCTGCCACGCGACGGACCTCACCGAGACCCGAGTCCCGACCGATCGGACGAGCTCCGGAAAGGCAGAACTTTATGCCGTTGTAGGCCGGCGGGTTGTGCGACGCCGTGAGCATCGCCCCTGCGAGGTCGAGCCTCCCCGACGCGAAGTAAAGAAGGTCGGTCGATGCCAGGCCGACATCGACAACACCGAGTCCGACCGAGAGCAGGCCCGCGCTGAACGCGCGACTGAGCTCGACGCCCGACTTACGGATGTCACGTGCCACGACGACTCGCTTGTCGGTCGCGCCTTGCGCGAGCACGAACGTGCCGAAGCCGACTCCCACCGCATAGACGATGCGGGCATTGAGCTCATCGGGAACCGTACCCCGGACGTCGTAGGCCTTGAAGATGTCATCGAAGGACGACCCGGGGGATCGAGACGGGTCAGGAGACATGGCAAGTCGAGCCTAGTCGGGACTCAGCGCGTGGCCACGATGGCGATGATGGTCACGGTGTTGAACGCCATGTGAGCAACGATCGACGGGCCGAGACGCCCGGTGCGCCATGCAAGACAGCCCAGCACCACGCCGAACCCGGCCAATCCGAGAAACTGCAGCGCCTCGAAGTGGACGAGCGCGAACACGAGTGCGGTCACGACGATGGAGACAGCAGGGCCGAGTCGCGGCCCAAGCTTCTCGAAGCTGCCCAAGAGGGCGCGCAGGAGCAGGCCGCGGAAGAACAGCTCCTCGACGAGAGGGCTGCCGACACAGACAAGCACGGCCAGCACGACGAGGCCCGGCCCGAACGCGTGGCTTGTGAGGTTCTGGGCCGGGTGACCAAGCCGCGTGTACAGGTGGTGGACAAAAGGGAGCAGCGGCGCCTCGAGGACCGGAACGAGCAAGTACTGGGACGCCACGCCGGCAACGATCCCGAGAGGAATGTCCGGCCACGGCCGCAGCGTGAGCCCGTAGTCCCGCACGACGCTCCCCATGCCCTTTCGGTCGGCCCGGTCACCCACATTGTCCGGCGCCGCCATACGCGTCGCGACGACGACCGCTGCGACGAAGCCGGCCCAGAGCGCGATCAGGCTCACGACATCCTCGCCGTACTGGCTCGGGTGGCGGGAGTGCGGTGTCAAGGCCGCGTACACCGACACGGCCAGGAACGCGAGGACGAAACCCGCCACAAGTCCGAACATCGCCTCGGGCAAGCCGAATGGGTTCCCGACTTGAGCACCGCCCGATGCCGGCGCCTCGGGCACGAACGCGGTCGTGACAGCGGGCTTGGGATGCCCGCGGCGATGTTCCACGCTGCGAGCGTCGTCGGCAGGAGCCATGCCGGTCAAGCGCGGAACTGACACCCTCCCGGAACCGTTCCGCCAACGCCGGCCCGCCATGGCCGCTCGAACCGGCCGCGCGGACTGTCCATGTGCCGGTGCCGCCTACGATGGTCGGCGTGAGTCGTCAGCCTCAAGACATGCGCCCAGGCAACGGACCGGGAAAGACCGGCCCGGGCGGCCCGACGGGTTCGGACCAGGTCTGGCGTTGGGCGATCGCCGTCATCGTGGTCGTCCTGATCGTGCTTGTAATCGGCTCGGGCATGTTCAACAAGACCACCTCCAAGGCCATTGGGTTCTCGCAGTTCCAGCACGACCTCGTGACCCATCAGATCAAGACTGCCAACTTCAACAACGCCACCGGCGCCATCACCGGCACGCTCAGCAACGGCACCAGCTACGCGACGACAGGACCGACAAATCCGCTCCCCGGCACGATCTACACCGAGCTGAAGGCAGCGAAGGTCAAGTACACGTTCTCGACGCCCAGCTCGAGCGCGCTCGGCGAGATACTCATCTACGCGCTTCCGTTCGCCCTGATCATCGGGTTCTTGGTCTGGATGAGCCGACGGGCCCAGGGACAGATGTCGGGGATCATGTCGATAGGGCGCTCGCGAGCCAAGGTCTACACAGCCGAACGCCCGCGTACGACCTTCGATGACGTGGCTGGCTATCAGGGGGTCAAACAGGAGATCAGCGAAGTCGTCGACTTCCTCAAGTCTCCCGGCCGCTTCAAGGAGATCGGCGCACGTGTGCCGAAAGGCGTGCTGCTCGTGGGTCCGCCGGGCACCGGCAAGACGCTGCTGGCGCGCGCCGTGGCCGGCGAGGCCGGCGTTCCCTTCCTGTCAGTGAGCGGATCGGACTTCATGGAGATGTTCGTGGGTGTCGGTGCGAGCCGCGTGCGTGACCTCTTCCAGACCGCGCGCAAGCAGGCCCCCGCGATCATCTTCGTCGACGAGATTGACTCGATCGGGCGCAAGCGTGGCGCTGGGCTCGGCGGTGGGCACGATGAGCGTGAGCAGACACTGAACCAGATGCTGAACGAAATGGACGGTTTCGACGTCGCCGAGGGCATCGTGGTCATGGCCGCGACCAACCGGCCCGACATCCTCGACCCTGCGCTGCTCAGGCCCGGCCGGTTCGACCGCCAGATCGTCGTGCCGCTGCCCGACCTCGATGAGCGTCTGCCGATCCTGCAAGTTCACTGCAAGGACAAGCGCGTGGGTCCCGACGTGGACCTGTCGATCATCGCCCGCGGCACACCGGGAATGTCCGGCGCCGACTTGGCCAATCTCGTCAACGAGGCCGCGCTGCACGCAGTGAGGCGTGGAAGCCAGTTCATCGAGATGCGTGACTTCGACGCCGCACGAGACCGGATCCTCATGGGCCAGCCTCGCGACAGCCTCGTGCTCTCGGATCGCGAGAAGGCGCGCGTCGCCTTCCACGAGGGTGGCCACGCGGTGCTCGCGTACGTGCTGACCCACGCTGACCCTCTGCTCAAGGTGAGCATCATCCCGACGGGCCTCGCCCTGGGAGTCACCCAGCAGCTGCCAACCGAGGAGAGGCACATCTATCCCCGCGAGTACATCGAGGACGCTCTCGTCGTCCGGATGGGCGGCCGCGTGGCCGAGATGTTGGTCTACGGCGACCTCTCCACCGGGGCGAGCGATGACCTCCAGCGCAACACCGAGCTGGCGCGCAAGATGGTCCGCGAGTGGGGCATGTCCGAGCGCGTGGGGCCGATGGCCTGGGGAGCGCAGGGCATGGTCTTCCTCGGCGAGGACCTCATGCACACCCGCGACTACTCCGAGGACACGAGTCGGGTGGTCGACGAGGAGGTCGCCAGGATCCTCCGGGAGCAGGAGGCTCGGGCCACCAGCGTGCTGCGAGAGCACAGAGCCGGCCTGGAGGCGGTCGCACAAGCCTTGCTCGAGTTCGAGACGGTCGATGGCGCCGAGATCGCCCGGCTCATCGACACCGCCTACGGCAAGCCTGTGCACGGAGGCGCCGAGGGTGAAGAGAAGCTCGCCACCGAGCGGTACGCCCCCTCCCTCTCCGGGGGGGCCATGGCACCTGCGGCACCTGGTATCTCTTCGACTGGCATCCCTCCGACCGCCGTTTGAGCTCCGCGGACCCGTTGGGGCCCCGGCGGCGAAGTGAACAAGCCCGGCGAGCGCGTGTGAGGCTCAACCCAGGCTCAGCGCAGGACGGGAATCCCCCCGGTGGCCGTCGTCAGCCCGTGGTGGGGCGTCAGCTGCTGCTCTACAAGGATCGGGACCGTTGCCAAGACCTGGAGGGCGAATATGGGGGCATATCTCAGGACTGACCCGAGGTCGACCTCCAGCTCCGAGCCGGCACCCACTCTGACCACCTCGAGCCGGACCGGTGCGGTCGCCCCGTGGGTCAACTCGAGCAGCGTCACCGTTGCGCCTGCGGTTCCGGGGTCCGCGAGCGTGACCACGTCGTCGATCCGCGGCACGACCGTCGCGCCTGGTAGCAGCCACTCGTCGTGGGGACCAGCAGTTCCCGCCGTCGCATCGACCTCCTCGAGAACGCGGGTCCTGTATCTGGTCGTGAGTCGGCCAACCACGATCGGCGTGCCCCCCTGGGCGGAGACGACGACCGAGCCCGCTGTGAGGCCACTTCCGGCCGTGACCGGCGTCGCGAAGTCAACAATGCCCCCGGCTGGGACATCTTCGGTGAGCGCAGCCACGATCCCCGCCCGGCCAGGCGGAGCGACACTGACCGAAACCGATCTCGTGCCCGGGTCGTAGACCGAGAACGTGCTCGCCACTCCTTTGCGCGACTGCACGGCGGCGAACGCCCATTGCCTGAGCCCGCGATCGGGTCCTACGAGCAACGAGCTGCCCGTGACGCGCACGTGACTGACCCGGTGCCCCGCCACAGATCTTGAAGCCATTGCGACCGTCTCGGAGGTCGACTCGAGCGCTCCGACAACGACATCTCCACTGACGGCGGTGGCAGTGACCGCCAGGGAACTTCGCTGAAAGACCCACCGGCGAAGATCGAGAACCACAAGGCCCGTAGCGGGGACGACCACCCCCTGGAAGGCGGGGGGCGACGTCAGCGTCGTGCCGGTCGAGACGCTCACGTCCACGACAGCGGGTGTGGCGTCGGGGTCGTAGAGCGAGAGCCGGACGTCCGAACTGCCATAGGTGCTACCAGTGGGCACATAGCCCTGAGGAGCGGCTGCGAGGGAGCATGGGGACGAGAGCAAGACGGGGCCGCCCACGCTCGACCCGCCGACGATTGACTCGGCAACGCCGATCCCGCCTCCGTCTGTCTCGACCGACACCGCAGCGAATCCCGGCGGACCGCGTCTGGTCAGCGGCAAAACTGCTTGTGAATCTCCATCGACCTCGAGCCGGGCCCTCGAGATCGATGCCCCGGTCGAGGCCGCTCCCCTCGGGGGTCCCGTTCGCGACACCTCCACCTCGAGGTTGACCGCCGAGGTCCCGCTGTTCACGATCGCGACGCGCGAGCTCTGCTTGCCAACGCCGACAGGCAAAGGGCCGGGACAGCGCCAGGCGCTCGCCTTGTCCATCTCCACGACCGGGAGTGACGCCGGTCCCACGAATTGGCCGCCGGCGGCTTCCCCGCTCGGCTGGCGGACCAAGGCGTTGACCACGACGAGCAGTGCGAGCCCGATTGCGACGCCGAGGAGGGCCCGACGCCTCGGGTGCCGCGTCACCCGAGAAGCGCGCATGTGGCGGCCGCTGGCTCCGCTCATGGCAGCACGCTCGAGGCCGGCTCGGAGTCATCTGCCGGGTCTCCGACCGCGAGGGTGTCGGACGAGGGTTCACGCCCGTCCGCCGGGCCGTCATCCCGGGCCGCGGCGGCGTCACCCGGTTCAACGGCGCTTGCTCGGCTGAGGCGACGACGCCTCCTGCGGCGAGCAACGCCCTCGGCGACCGCAAGAGCGGTGACGAGCAAGCCCGCGGCGAGGCCGAGCCGTCTCAGCCAGGTCGGGGTCCCGCGATCCACCGTGGCGAGCGCCACCACAGAGCTGTCCGACGGGCTGCCAGTTACCGTCCACGCCGTGTCCTCGAAGGCGAGCACGCCGCCTTCGGTCGGAAGCTGGCGAAGATCACCCTGGGCTTGGAGCGTCTGAACAAGGCTCGGCTGAGGAGGAAGCCAGGGCGGGGCCTGGACACCGGGCAGGGTCGGAGCAACTCCGCCAGGAAGGATCACGTAACGGATGCCCACTCGCGCCAGCTCAGCGCCGAGCCGGACGGTGAGCCCGGCCTCGGCGCGGGTCAGGGCCACTTCGACGTCCACCCCGGCGCCTGGGTCGGCGCTCGGCCACAGGCGCGTGCCGTCCGGCAAGCCGTTGGCGCTCACGGCGAACGCGAGCCCAGGCCGTATCTGCCAAGAGGGCGGCGGCACGCTGGCGGGATCACCCAGCCAGAGCACGTCGTAGCCCTTGGCCGCAGGTTTCGGCGCAGTCCAGCTGAGAAGCTGCTCATAGCCGACAGAAGGGAGCGAAGAACGGCCGTCCACCGACGAAACCAGCGTCGGGAACAGCCCTGCGAAAAGGCACAGTGCAGCTCCCGCGCTGAGATTCTGGCGCCATCCGAAGTGACTTCTGGCAACGTCGAGCTCGAAAGCGGCTACGCCGAGCCCGACTGCAGTCGCGAGGCAGCACGCAGCCGGAGCCAACAAGACAAGGGTCGCGCCGCCACCCGCACCGAGCCACCCGACGGCACCTGCGTATGCCACGCCCACCGTGGCAATGGCGGCGACCCACCATCGCGTCGCCCAGTCGAGTCGTACATCGCGCGCTACGAACAGGACCAAGCCCGCACCGAGCGGGATCCCCCAGCCGAGCCAGCCCGCACCTATGGGACCTGCGGCAAGACGAAGCAGGCGCAAGACCCCACCTGTAGCCCCACGCGACCCCACCGCGCCAGAGAGGATGCTCCACCTCGCGCCGGGCTGGAAGAAGGTGAGAGACCAGGGGAAGCAGCAGAGGAAGGCGACGGCCAGTGCCCCAGCGGTGACGCCGAGCGCACGACCGATCGCGGCCACGCGGCCCGCGGCGGCCGAGCCGAGCGCGATCCCCAGTGACAGGGCCGCCACTGCCACCACCGACGGCGGTGCCAGGGCCGCCATCAGCGCGAGCAGCAGGCCGAACGGGACGATGTCGGCCACCACGCCGCGCCAGCCGCCTGCGGCCTCAAGGGGCGAGAACGGCCTCAGCCGGGTTGCGCGACAAATACGCGACATCACAAATGGCATCCCGGCAAAGGTCACCAGAGCCTGCAGGTCACCTGCGGCGATGCCGTTCCAAACGAGCGGAAGACCGAGATAGGCAATCGTGCCGGCGAGCCGGGCACGGCGCGAGCCGAGTGGCCGGAGGAGCCGATGCATCCCGATTGCGCCGACGAGGATGGGGCCGAGGAGGAGCAGCTTCTCCACCTGCGCGGTGCTACCGAGCAGAACCGCTCCGGCGAGACCGACCAGACCGAACGCGGGAGACGCCGGCCCGGGGGCTTGCCAGCCGGCGTCCTGCCAGCCGCCGAAGAAGTCACGAAGCAGCGTGGATGCCGGCGGGAAGGGCAAGAGCTGGCCCACAAGCGGCAAGTGGCCCGTCAAGATGTTGCGAATGCCGAACAGGACCACGACGATCAAGCCCGTCACGACCCAGCCGAGACTGTGCGGGGCGGCCGGTGTGTACCGGCTCGAGGCGACTCGCGCAGGCTCATGGTCTTCTTCTGTCCCGAACAGGGTCTCGACCGCCGGGCCGACCGGACCGACCGGGCCGACCGGACCGACCGGGCTGACCGGGCCGACCGGGTTGGCTTCAAGAGCCGAGCGCCGGTCGCCGCGGCTCAACAGCCGCGCGACAGCGCGGTCAGGCCGTTGACGAACAGGTGCAAGCGCCTTGCGGGCCCTCCTGAGACTCCTGCGGTGACGCCAGTTCCACCACCATGCGTCCCCGACGCGCTTGGAACGCTCACGCTCGCCCCTGAAGAACGCGATCGACGCCTCTGCGATCGACCCAGCAGCCAGATCGAGCCCGACAAGCAGGCGACGCGACCGGCCATAGTTCTTGAGCACTGCGCGCAGCTCGTGGCGCCGGCGCAGGGCGGCCGCGTCGCCGACCGTCCTCGATCCGGACCGCGCCGCCTGGACGTGGCGAACGAGGGCCGAGGGAGCGACGACGACTCGCGCTCCGGCCACTTGGGCCCGCCAGCACAGGTCCACATCCTCGCCGAACAGCTCTATTTCCGGATCAAAACCGCCCAGCGCCCTGAACAGGTCGGCACGCACCAACGTGCAGCCGCCCGGCACGGCGAACACCTCCCGGACCTCGTCGTGCTGAGCCTGGTCGAGCTCTTCGCGCTCGACCCGCTCGACGGCCACACCGAAGCGGTCGACGCCGATGCCAACCTCGATCAAGCGGTCAGGCGCGTCCCACTCGACGAGCTTCGGGCCGACGATGCCTGCGTTGGAACGGTAGGCCTCCCCGACCATCAAGCGAACCGCGTCGGGCGCAGGAGCCACATCGTCGTGGCAGATCAACAGATGAGACGCTCCCTCGACCGCCAAGAGCACTTCGTTCGCGGCCGCCGAGAACCCGCTTCTCTCACCCTGGCGAAGAATGAAGGCGCGCGGAAGCACGGCCGCGACACGTGCAGTCAGCTCCTCGCGGCTCGCGGCGTCCACGACGAGCACGTCGAGGTTCGGGTAGTCCTGAGCAGCAAGCGCCTCCAGGCATTCCTCGAACCACGGACCCGGGTCACAAGCGACCACCACGGCGACGACCGGCGGGGCTTGCTCCTCCGGCATCAACGCCACGCTACCGCGGACGCGAAGCAGGAGCCGGACGGCCGAGAGCGGCATGCGCTTGCTATAGTTAGCGATTTGTACTACAGTAGTGAGCGCACAGCGCCAAGGACAGCGGACGGCGCAACCTTTCGCAGGGCGCTGCTGTGAACCACGGACAACAAGAGGAGCAGGACGTGACCGACATCCGGCAGTGTTTGGCATCGACGACAGGAGCGCTCGCGGACCTCGCCGAACAGGCCGCGTACGTCGCGATCGGCGTGGGTGTCCTCGAGTTCCAAAAGGCTCAGGTTCGTCGCCAATCTCTCGGCAGCGCGCGAGAGCGCGTGGCCAAGCGAGTCAAGGACTTCGACGCCACCGTCGCTCAGGCGGTCAAGGTCGTCGACTCAACCCTCGAGCCGGTGTGGCAACAGCTTCCCGAGCCCGCGCAGGCCGTCATCCGGCAGGCGCGCCAGGCACGCGACGAGCTCCGCGCGCGCGTCTTCGGGTTCTCCACTTGAGTCAGGCGAGGCGCTCGCGCCAATAGTCGAGAGCGTCCGACAGCGTCGTAGCCAATGCGATGGTGGGGTGCCAACCCGTGGCAGCCGCGAGCTTGGAGGCGTCCCCGGCCAGCACGGGGACCTCGACTGGGCGGAAGAGGTCAGGATCCTGGACAAGTCTGACCTCGTAGGACAAGAGCCCGGCCATTTGGTCCGCGAGCGCGGCGATGCTGATCGCCCGGCCTGAGCACACGTTGTAGGCCTCGCCGGCAGCCCCGTTTGTCGCAAGGAGCCGGTAAGCCCGCACCACGTCGCGCACGTCGGTGAAGTCTCGAGAAGCAGCAAGGTTGCCGACTTGGACGGTCCCGCCCTTGTTCAGCTCAGCTTCGACCATTCGCCGCGCCAGCGCGGACACCACGAAGTCATCGGTTTGGCCTGGGCCCACATGGTTGAACGGCCTGGCTCGGATCACGCGCAGGCCTCGGCCGAGGAAAGCCTGGAGCCCGAGGAACTCGGCGGCAACCTTGCTCACGGCATAGGGCGTCACGGGGCGAAGTTCGGCGTGCTCGTCGAGCACCGCCGCGCCGGGTGCCGGGCCGTACACCTCCGCCGAGCTGACGAGCACGACAACGGGCGGAACCTCGCAGGCAGCGGCCGCCTCGAGGAGGTTCAAGGTGCCCATCGCGTTGACCCGAAACGTCTCGGCAGGCTCGTGCCAAGACTGCCCTACGTGCGTCAGCGCTGCGAGGTGGAACACCACGTCCGGCACCACCGCTGCCAGGTCGGCGGTGATCAGGGCGGGGTCAGTCACGTCGACCTCGGGACCAGGGGCAGCTGCCGTGTCGCCGGCATCGGAGAGGTGGCGGAGCAGCCAGTAGCCGACGAAGCCAGATCCACCGGTCAAGTACGCGCGCACGGTGCTCAGCGTACCTGCCGATGGGAAGATCTCAGGAAGGGAAGGGCCTGTCCCGGGCGTCGCGTGCGCGGCCCGCTCAGCCTCGGGCGGCGACGAGATACGCCGCCAGGTGACCCTCGGCGCAAGCCGCCCAGGTGTACCGGGCCGCGATGGCAATCCCATCAGCTCGACGCCGGACCCCACCGGGCGAAGGTCGCTCCGAGATGGCTGTCTCGATGGCCGCCGCGAGCGCGAACGGCTGACCTGGCGGGACAAGCAGGGCCCTGTCGCCGGCAAGTTCTGCCATGGACGTGCCCGAGGTCGTGACGAGGGGCGCGCCGCAGGCCAGGGCTTCGAGAGCCGGAAGACCGAAACCCTCCTCGAGCGAGGGGTACACGACTGCAGACGCCCTGCGGAGGAGCGCTGGAACATCGGCGTCGGGAACGTAACCGAGCCGGCGGATCCGCCCGCGTGAACGCGCGGCCGCGACTGACTGCATGACGGGCCCTGCCTTCCAGCCGCCTCGACCTGCCAGGACGAGCTCGAGCTCTGCTTGATCGTGGGCGAGCCGATCGAAGGCGGCAACAAGGTCCGCGATGCCCTTTCGCGGCTCCAAGGTCCCGAGGTGCAGCACGTACGGCCGCGACAGACCAAGACGCTCCAGGACATCTCGATCGGCACCGGGCCACGGCTCATCAGCCACGAAACGAACCTGGTCCACCCCATGGGGCACCACCATCACCGGACATCGCGGAGAAAGGACGTCCCGGAGCCGTCCCGCGGTGGTCTCGCTCACGCAGACGATGGCCGCGGCGTGCCGCACCGAGTAGCGCATGGCGGCGCGGAACCAGGCCACTTTGCTCCGTTGGTGCCATTCGGCGTGATCGAAGAAGGTCAAGTCGTGCACCGTCACGACACAGGGGACCTTGGACCGCCTGGGCATGGTGTAGTGGGGACCGTGGTGCACCTCCACCGGTGGCGCATCCAGGGCTGCGACCACAGAGCCGAGACGGGCCTGCTCGTAGGCGAGGCGCGTCAGGCGACGAGAGGGAGCGACCGCGACGACCCGCTGCCCCGGCGCGATCTGCGCCCATCTGGCGCCGTCGTCACGCCGGGCCAGGAGCGTGAGCCCGCAATCGGCGCGCCCGGCCAGGGCCCTGGCCAACTCGACGACATATCGGCCGGCTCCCGCCGGTTGTCCGGGCACCGCACTCACGTCCAGCGCGACCTCGAGAGCACTGTCGCCAGAGCCGGCGGTCATCACCGAACATGCCCCTCGGCGGCGGCTCGCTCCCAGACCGCCACATGAGCACGCGCGGCCTCGACCCATCGAAGCGCCGCGGCACGCGCCAGGCCACTTGTGACAAGTGCCGTCCGTATCACTTCGTCGCCGGCCGCGGCCACAAGCCCCTCGGCGATCGACGCCACCTCGGTCGGGTCGACTTCGAGCGATGCACCACCGGAGCTCGGGACCGGGCTCGAGACAACCGGGGTCCCCTGCGCCATCGACTCGACGACGGGCAGCCCAAAGCCCTCCACGATCGGGACATAGGCACAGCACCGGGCTCCGCGGTAGATCGCGGCGAGCACCCCGCCGTCGACGGCGCCTGCAAAGACGACGCCGGCAGTCGACCCGAGCACCGCAGGAGACGCCGAGGGTCCCCACCCGCTCGGTCCCACGACCACCAGGGGCCAGGCGTCGGGCAGTCTCGGTCTTGCGAGCGCGTACGCCTGCACGAGGCGCCCGAGGTTCTTCCGTGGCTCGAGCGTGCTCACGGTGAGCAGGTACGGGCCGAACACCCCGAGGCGCTCGAGCAATTCCTGGGCCGCCGGGCCATCCGGCTCACCAAGGTGGTCTGCGCCTTCGTTCACGATCACGAGCCGGTTGTCGGCGATGCCCACCCTCGCGGCAAGGACGGCTTGGGCGGTTGCCTCGGATGGGACCACGACCAAGGCGGCCCGCGCGCCGGCGCGTCGCAACGCGGCTTCGTGCCACCGCCTGCCCCTTGGGGGGTAAGCCTCCGGCATCGACCTCCAGGCCACGTCATGCACGGTTGTCACGAGCGGGACGCCCGAAGAGGGTACCGGCGCCGCCAGTGACACGGAGTGAACGACGTCGGTGCCTCGCCCGACACGCGTCAGGCCCAGATCCCATGCTCGCGTCATGAGCGGACCGGGGAGCCGCGAGCTCACGATCGGATGACCAAAGCCCGTGAGCGGATCCGGTCCCGAGGGTGGGCGGCTCGCGACAATCGTGAGCAGGGGGCGCTCGCCGGTCTCGAGCTCCTCGATGCCCTTCAACAAGCCACGGGCATAGGTCCCGATGCCGCCGGGGACGCGCCGCCGCAGCTGCTCGGCCGCCAGGGACACCGAGATCGGCGTCAACGTGCGCGCCGGTCGGCCGCGGCCACGCCGTAGAGCTCCATCATCGAACCAGCCGCGGACGCCCAGGTGAACGACGAGGCACGGACGCGCCCGGCTTCGACGAGCTTGGCGCGCAAGGCGCCGTCGTCGATGACCCTCGCCAGCGCGGCCGCCATCGCCTCGGAGTCGCCTGGCGCCACGAGCTCGGCCGCGTCGCCCACGATCTCGGGGACGGCACCGGCAGCCGTCGCGACCACGGGCACTCCGGCCGCCATGGCTTCGAGCGGCGGGAAACCGAACCCTTCGTACAACGACGGGTACGCGAGCACCAAAGCGCCACCCAACAACGACTGCCGCTCGCCCTCTTCCAGGTACCCCAGGCGCACCACTCGGCGAGCAACGCCGCAGGCGGCCACAGCGGCTGCGAACGCGGGCGCCCCCCATCCGTCGGGCCCGGCGATGACGAGCTCCAGATCTGCATGTGTGCGCGCCAGCTCCGCGAACGCCATCACCAACGTCGGCAGATCCTTTCGTGGCTCTACTGCGCCGAGCGCGAGAACATAGGGCGCCGAACGCGCCCGCCGATCGACGGGCGCACCTGGCCGGGCAGGAAAGGGCCGTCCGGGGGCGTCGAGACCGGACGGCACGACCCGGACCCGGTCACCGTCGACACCGAGCAGCTCGAGCACCTCGTCGCGCACGAAGCTCGAGAGAACATGCACGAAAGCCCCATGCCGGACCGACCGCGCGACGAGCCGGGGGTAGGCCAACGAAGCAGGCGCGCAGAGCTCCGGATACCGCCACGCGGTCAAGTCGTAGACCGTCACGACCCGGCCGGCACGGCGTGCCGGGGGCACGACGTAGTTGGTCCCGTGCACCACGTCGACGGGCCCGACGAGCCATTCGATCGGTGGGAGGTCAGCCAGCGCCCACGTCGCGTTGGCGAGCCGCGTCGGGGCTCGCCAGGTCCGTATGCGCAGCCCGAGCGCCTCGGCGGGCGCGGCCGTGGCGCTACGGGCGCTGCGAGCAACGGCGTAGCCGCGCAGCTCCACCTCCTCGCGTCCGACCAGCGCGCCGGCGAGACCTGCGCAGAACCGGCCGACCCCGGTGACCTCGCCCGCAAGGGGTAGGACGTCGAGCGCCACCCGAAGCCTGGTCAACGCGAGCCCGGGCCCAACGAGCTCGACGCGGCGATCCGACAGGCGGCAGGACATCTGGCCATCACCGGAACAGATCTTCGCCGTAGGGCCGGACCACCTCTTCGGCGACGGCACCTCTCCCCAAGACCGCGGCTTCCACTCCCCTGACCACCGCGACCGGGACGCCTCGCGCCTTTCCCATCACCAGGTCGGCCGCTGCGGCGACCTCGTCCACGACGCAGATCTCGGTCGCGACGAGCTCGCGGCCGAGCGCGTCGACCGTCCCGCGAAGATCGACCACGGCGCGAATGCCCGCGCAACCGATGGCCACGTCGGTGACCCCGCGCCGCCACGCACGCCCGAAGGTGTCGGAGATCACGACGGCGACCTCGAGGCCTGTGCGTGCCCTGAGGCCATCGCGCAGCCGCCGCGCCGAGCGGTCTGGGTCCTCGGGAAGAAGCACCGCCCACCCGTCGGCCACGTTGGAGAGATCGACCCCTGCGTTCGCGCACACAAAGCCGTGCCGCGTCTCGGTCACCACCAAGTCTCCCCGGCGCCGCAGGACGCGAACAGCCTCGGACTCGGCCAGGAGACGTTTGGCCTCCGGATCCGAAGCATCGATCCGGACTGTCCGGCCCTCAGCCTTGGACACGATCTTCTGGGTCACCACGACCACATCGCCCTCGGCGAGAGGCGCATGCTCGGCGATGAGCGCCGCCAGGTCGTCCCCCGGGCTGATCTCGCCCAGGCCCTTGACGCCCAGCACCAGCAGTGATCCTCCGACCGCCATTTGCGCAGTCTCTACCAGAGGGCCCGCGCAGCGCTAAGCACCGGGCGCGACCGGTGCCCCGCCCGACGGCCCCAGGTCCATGCCGGCAGTCCCGAGCACGGTGCGCGCGAGGCCTGCGGCCATCTCCGGTGTCCTCATGACCGTCGGCGCGACGATGCACTTCACGCCGGCTGCCTCGACCTCGCCCGCGACATCCGCGTCAGCCTCGTCGATCACCAGCGTGCCGACCCAAGCGCTGAGAAAGCGGGCCACGCCCGGCGCGGATGCCTGCCCGCCGAGCTCGACAAGGAGCCGGTCGGCCGGGCCCCTCAAAGCTGCACCCGCCACAATCGGCGACACGGCCACCACCGAGTCGCGGCGCGCCGTCAACACGCTGGTGACGCCAGGCACCGCAAGAATCGGCCCTATCGACACGACCGGGTTCGAAGGCGCCACGACGACGACCTCGGCGGCCTCGAGTGCAGCCAGCACGCCAGGCGCCGGCCTGGCAACCTCCGCACCCGCAAAGCGCACCGAATCCACCACGACCGAATGTCGCAGTTTCACGAAATACTCCTGGAAGGCCACCTCCTGCGCTCCCTCGAGCCGCAGCCGTGTCCGGACCGGGTCGTCGCTCATCGGGAGCAGGCGGACTCTGAGCCCCCACGCGCGTGAGATCTCAGCGGTGACCTCCGAGAGCGTCGCCCCTTCCCGCATCCTTCCCGTCCGGTAGAGGTGGGTCGCGAGATCCGCATCACCGAGGCGGAACCATGTGACGGCGTCGAAGCGCTCCAGGGCCTGCATCGCGCGGAAGGTGTCACCTGTGAGCCCCCATCCGGTCGTCGGGTTTGCCACACCGGAGAGGGTGTAAGTGATCGTGTCGAGGTCCGGGCTGATGTGCAGGCCGTGAAGCTCGGTGTCATCACCGGTGTTGACGATGCCGATGATCGCGCCGGGGTCGACGACCGCCTGCATCCCGGCGAGCATCCTGGCGGCACCGACTCCGCCACAAAGGACCGCTATCACGAAGCCGCCCGGCGGACGTGGTTCACGACGGACGCGACTCCCTCCGCGAGATGGGTCCACGGTTTCCAGCCGAGATGCAGACCTGCCCGCCTCGGGTCGAGCGCGCTCCGCTGCACCTCACCGTTGCGAGCAGGCGCCCGTCGTGGTGCAAGGTCGCTTCCAGACGCTCTTGCAACGATCTCGTACAGCTTCGACACCGACGTCTCTTGACCGGTGCCGATGTTAAGCACGAGGCCACCTCCTCGACGCGCGGCGCGCGCGAAGGCATCCACGACATCGTCCACGTAGACGTAGTCACGCGTCTGGTTGCCATCGCCGAAGACGACGCACGGGCGTCCCGAGACAAGGTTGCCTGCGAAGATCGCGACGACTCCGGCCTCGCCGTGCGGGTCCTGTCGAGGTCCGTAGACGTTCGCGAGGGCGAGGGCGGTGAACTCGAGTCCGTGCAGCTCGCGATAGGCCACGAGGTAGTCGATGGCTGCCTTCTTCGACACGCCATAGGGCGAGAGTGGCCGGTGCGGCTGATGTTCGTCGACCGGCAGGTTGGCACCCTCCGGCTCACCGTACAACGTGCCTCCGGAAGCGGCGAAGACGACTTTCGTCGTTGCCGCCGCCGCGCGGGCACCCTCGAGAACCTGGATCGTGCCGAGTACGTTGACCTCGGCATCAAAGACCGGCCGATCGACCGAGACGCGGACGTCTGCCTGGGCGGCCAGGTGGAAGATCACCTCCGGCTGTCGGTGGCGCACGAGGTCGACCAAATCGCCCGAGCGCACATCAAGGTTGTGAAAACGCATCGTGCCGCCGCAGGCGCGGGCATCAGCAAGGTTGCCGAGCGATCCGGTCGACAAGTCGTCCACGACATCGACCTCGTGGCCTTCGGCGAGAAGACGGTCGACGAGATTCGACCCGATGAACCCGGCTCCTCCGGTGACCAATGCTCGCATGGCGTCCGCCTCCGGTCTCGAGCTGCTCTAGGACATGGGGTAGCGGACGCCGTCGAGCACCGACCCCGCCGGCACATTGGCTCCGACCCCGATAATGGTCATCCCGGTCAGGCGGACGCCGTCGCCGATGACGGCGCGCGGACCGACGATGCTGTCTTCCACGATGGCTCCTGAGCGGACCTCGACCTCGGACATCAGCACGGAACGACCGATGACGCCGTCCGGCCCGATCCGCGAGCCGGTCCCGACGACGCTGTCGGACACGACTGCTCCTTCGGCGATCGAGGCCCTGGGACCGACGAAGCTGTGCGGGCCAAGCTTCCCGGCGATCTCGGCACTCGGGTCGACCCAGACCCCGGTCCGAATCTCGGGCGCGGGCGGCCGGCTGAGGCGACGGCCGGAGAGGATGTCGAACTGTGCCTGAAGGAACTGCTGCGGTGTGCCGGTGTCGAGCCAGTAGGCGTCCGACGCGAGTGCGTACAGCGTGCCCGCCGCGACCAGCTCAGGAAAGGTCTCGCGTTCGATCGACACGCGCCGGCCGTTCGCGATCCGGTCCAGGACCGAGGTCTCCAGCACGTAGATACCTGCATTGATCAGGTTCGTAGGGGCCTCGCCCTGCGGTTTCTCGATGAAAGCGGTGACCCGCCCCTGGGCATCGGTCGGCACGACACCGAACCTGGAGGGATCCGCGACCGGCGTCAGTGCGATCGAGGCCTGCGCGCTGCGCGAGCGGTGGAACTCGACGAGGGACGATAGGTCGAGTTCGGTGAGCACGTCTCCGTTGACGACCAGGAACGTGTCGCTGACGCCGGCCTGTTCGGCTGCGAATCGAATGGCGCCGGCCGTGTCGAGCGGCTCGGGCTCGACGACGTAGTCGAGAGCGACACCTGCGAGCCGGTCGGACGGGAACGCCTGAACGAACGCGTCCGCCCGGGGGCCCAGCGAGAGCACAGCCCGGTCGATGCCATGACCGGCCAGCCATTCGAACACGTGCACGATCATCGGTCGCCCGACCAGGTGCAGCATCTGCTTGGGGATCTCCCAGGTGAGCGGCCGAAGCCGGGTCCCCTCGCCGCCGACGAGAACGACGGCGTCCATCAGCCAGTGGTGGTCGTGGTGCCTACCGGCTTGGTGGTCGTGGTGCTCACCGGCTTGGTGGTCGTGGTGCTCACCGGCTTGGTGGTCGTGGTGGAGGCACTGGTGGTGGTAGTGGTCTGAGACTTGAGGAACGCCGCGACCTGCTTCTGTGCCAGCGGCCGGGCGACCGAGGCCCCTTTCGGGAGGAAAGCCAGCATGAACATCTCGCCGTTGGCGTACTCGACGTCGGCGCTCGGAGTCACCGACGGCGACGTCGCACTCGGCGAGATCCAGTAGAGCACCTGCACGAGACCCGGCTTCGATTGGCACTTGCGACCGTTGTCGTAAGTGCCTGCGAGCTTGCCGAGCGAGCTCGGAAGCGTCATCGATGTGTTCGTCACCGTCACGCCCTCGGCGGTGAGGAATTTGGAGACCGTGGCCTTCGCGCCTTCGAACTGGGACGCATCCTTGCCCGCTCTCGCGGGCTTGATGTCGACTACGCCGTTGCCGGAGGTGATGATGCCCGAGCTCTGGTTGGCGCTGCGCGGCAGGTTGCCGACCCGGCCGCAGATGTCGACCGAGAGAGCCACCTGCCAGTGGTCGGTCAACAGCGGAGCCGTCGTGTTGGCGAGGGTGGTGGTAGTCGTGGTCGACGCGTTCGTGGCCGCTTGCTGACGCTCGTGGCGACTGAACACGATCAGCCCGAGACCGACGACGCAGACCACCACCACGATCGAGTACCACCCCAAGGGCGTACGCGCCCTATAGCTGCGGCTGCCGCCAATGGACGCGGCATGCGCGACCCTGCGGCCAATGGAGTTCCTGGGCACGGGCCATGACTCTAGCCCCGGCTGGCTCCTGCATCCTCCCGCCCTGGTCCCTCTCAGGGCTTGCCGCCCTGCGAGCTGCCTCAGTCGAGCGCGGCCGTTGACTGTGAGCGGTTCGCGCGAAGCGTGCTGACGAAGCGCTCCAACCACGCGAGCATGAGCCGCGCGCCAAGTGCGATCGCCACGAGCGGCAGCAGGAGCCTCTGGCGCCCGGATGTCGAGCGACCTGCAAACCGCAGGATGGACCGGTGGTGCGCCGCGATCATCCTGTAGGGCCTGAGCGACGTCGAGCGCCCCTGCTCATGAACGACCCGGGCCGACGGTTCGTAGAGAACCTCCCAACCGGCGCGGTGCAGTCGCCAGCAGAGGTCCACGTCCTCGACGTACATGAAGTAGGCCTCGTCGAAGCCACCAACCGCCTCGAAGGCTTCGCGTCGCACGAGAAAACCGGCACCCGACACCCAGTCGGCGTCGCGCGCCCGGTGCTGGTCGTCGCCGAGCAGCCGGTATCGGCGCGTCCACGGGTTGTCGCGCCAGAACAGGCCGACAAAGCCGTGCCCGAGCGCGTCGCCGAGGTCCGGGAACGTCCGGCCTGAGGAGTAGACCGAGCCGTCCGCCTCCAAGAGCATCGGTCCCGCCACGGCTGCATCGGGGCGCGCGTCGAGCGCTTCGGTGAGGCGCTCGATCGCGTCCGGCTCGGTGACGAGGTCGGGATTGCAGATGAACAGGAGCTCGCGCTGACTCACTTGGGCGCCGATGTTCGCTCCGGTGCCGTATCCCCCGTTGCGCGGCGACCGTATCAGGCGGCTTTGGACCTCGAGGGCTTGCAGCAGAGCAAGCGAGCCGTCGGTCGAGCCATTGTCCACCACCACGACATCGGTGACCCCGCCATGGCGCAGACTCGCCAAACAACGGGCCAGCACCTCGCCTGCGTTGTAGTTGACGACAACTGCGCCGACTCTTCGGGAGATGTCGGATGCCGGCAACTCAGGCCATCAGCTCGGCGACGAGTCCTGTGATCGCCTGCTCCCAACTCGGGAGCAGGTCCCAGCCCGCCAGCCGTAGAGCGGCGTTGTCGAGCACGGAGTTGGCGGGTCGGGGGGCGGGACGCGGCGGGCGCAGTTCGCCGGTCGAGATCGGCTCGACCCGTCCTGGATCCAGGCCCGCAGCGCGGACGACCAGGCGGGCGAACTCGTACCAGGTCGTCGAACCCTGGTTGGTCACGTGGAAGATACCGGCATGCCTACCGAGCGAAAGCTCGACCACCTTGCCGGCAAGGTCTGCGGCCGCCGTCGGGCTCCCCCGCTGGTCGTCCACGAAGCGGAGAGCTTCGCCCTGAGCGGCCAGGCGCAACACCGTCTTGACCATGTTGGCCCCCGTCGTGCTGCTCACCCATGCGGTGCGAACGATCGTGTGGCCCGGGTCGAGCTCACGTTCGCCGCCGAGCTTGGAGCGCCCGTACACCGACAACGGGTTCGGATCGTCCCACTCGAGGTACGGCCGGGGCGAGGTGCCGTCGAAGACGTAATCGGTCGACAGGTAGCACACGTGCGCCCCGACCAGGCGTGCGGCCTCGGCGATGTAGCGGGTGCCGAGGGAGTTCACGTGATACGCGCGATCGGGATCGGACTCGCAGGCGTCGACGGCCGTCCAGGCTGCCGCGTGGATGATGATGTCTGGCTCGACGGTGCCTATGGCGGCGAGCATCGCATCACGATCGGTCAGGTCGAGAACACTTTCTTCGGGGGCGACGATGTCCAGCAAGGGGCCGCGGCGGCGTTGCGCCGCCCGGCGTTGCAGCTCGGCGACGACCTCGGTCCCGACCTGACCAGTCACGCCGGTCACGAACACACGCACGACGACCGCCTTCAGGCTCGGCGGGCTGTCGCCGGCACGCTCGCCCAACCGGCCTCGACGACCGGCGAACGTCCGATCAGCGGCTCCCACCACGCGCGGTTGTCGCGATACCAGTCGACCGTCGCTTCAAGGCCCGATTCGAAACGCACGGTCGGCTCCCAACCGAGCTCGGTACGGAGCTTGGTCGAATCGAGCAGGTAGCGCCGGTCGTGCCCAGGACGGTCGGGGACGATCGTCTTGAGCGACTCAGGCCGGCCCGCCGCTTTGAGGACACCGTCGGCGATCTGCTCGATGCTCGCCTCTTGGCCGGAGCCGACGTTGTAGGTCTCGCCGACCGTGCCGTCGGTGAGGACGAGCTCGATGGCGCGACAGTGGTCCTCGACGTGCAGCCACTCACGCCGGTTCTTCGTCGAGGCGTACAACGGGAGCGTCTGGCCCTCGAGAGCCCGTGTGGCGAACAGCGCGATGACCTTCTCGGGGAATTGGTACGGGCCGTAGTTGTTGCAGCAGTTCGTGATCGTCGCCGGGAGACCGAAGGTTTCGATGTACGACCGGACCACGTGGTCAGCGCCGGCCTTGGAGGCGTTGTAGGGGGTACGCGGCCGGTACGGGGAGTCCTCGTTGAACGACTCGTCGCTGTCGAGCGCGAGGTCCCCGTAGACCTCGCAGGTCGAGATGTGGTGGAACCTCGCAACCCCGGCTCGGCGAGCGGCCTCGCAGAGCGATTGGGTCCCGAGCACGTTCGTCCTGAAGAAACGGGCCGGGTCCAAGATGGCCAGGCTGTTGTGCGACTCGGCCGCGAAGTGCACGACCGTCTCGATCCCGTGCTGGTTGAGCGTGGCCTCGACCAAGGGCTGGTCGCAGATGTCCCCATGGACGAAGATCACCCGGCCTGAGCTCTCGAGCTCGGCGAGGCTGCGACGGTCCCCGGCGTAGGTCAATGCGTCGAGAACGACGAGCTGGTCCTCTGGTCGACGCGCTGCCCAGTACCGCACGAAATTGGAACCGATGAAGCCCGCGCCGCCGGTGATGAGCAATTTCATGACCGGTCCAGGCTAATCGCCCACAGCCGGGGCCGGAATCACCCGGAGCCGCTACAGCGCCGTGCCCACCTGGCCACGGCTCAGCGGACGTGGACGACGTCACCCGCGGAGACGGTGCGGATGCAGCCACCGGTGGAGACGAGAAGGCACCCGGCATCGTCGAGGCCCAGGGCCCTGCCGGTGACGGTCCCGTCTACGAGCTCGACGCGGACCTCGCGCCCGATCGTCGCGCAAGCCTGCAGGTACTGAGATGCGAGACCGCGGCGTCCCTCGTGACTGGCAAGCATGGCGCTGCACGTACCGATCCCTGCCAGCAGCCGACCGGTGAGCTCGCTCCGGTCGATCTGACGTCCAGCAATGCGGTTCAGCGAGGTGGCGCTAGCGGCAATGGAGACCAAGTCGGGATCCTGCGAGTCCGCCGGCGGCCAGCCCGGGGCCCAGTTCACGTTGATCCCGATGCCCACGACGACCCAGTTGGACCTCCGGGCGACCCGCCCGCCCGGGCCATCTTCAGTGCTGGGCGGCAAGATCTCCGACAGGATGCCCGCGACCTTCTGTTCGGCCTCGGCGCGCCGGGCGTGAGCTTCCGCGTTGCCCCCGGCGCCGCCGGTGACCATGATCAGGTCATTCGGCCACTTCAGTGACAGCTCGACTCCGGCGGCCGCCCGGCAGGCTTGAACTGCTGCGAGCGCCACGGCCCAGGCGGCGAGATGAAGCTGTTCGGGACCCAAGTCCGCCTTGAGCAGGATCGAGCACAGCACCGCAGTGCCCGGCGGCGCTACCCAGCTCCTGGCGAGCCGGCCTCGGCCCTCACTTTGGTGCTCGGCCACGACCGCATAGCCTTCGGGGACCTCAAGACCACCTGGCAGCCCGGCGCTCGCAAGGTTGAGCAGGTACCGGTTCGTCGAATCCACGACCTGCAGGCGCTCCGGCACGGCGAAGGGAACCGGGCCCTCGTTGGTGGTGTCCCGCGTCACGACGGGGTCGCCGTAGTGACGCTCGCGGGTAGCCTGCTCGACTGAGCACTCCCGCACGCGTGGTCCGTCGGCTCGCGGCGCCTGCTCCATTGGGAGGCGAGGCTAGGTCGAGGAAGGAGGGCCGTGTTCCACAAGGTGCTCGTGGCCAACCGCGGCGAGATCGCCGTGCGGGTCGTCCGAACCTGCCGCGAGCTCGGGATCGCGACGGTCGCTGTCTACTCCGAGCTGGACCGCGACGCGCTCCATGTCCGTCTCGCCGACGAGGCATACGCCTTGGGTGGCCAGACCGCGACCGAGAGCTACCTCGCGACCGAAGCCATCTTGGACGCCCTGGCGCGCAGCGGTGCCGACGCGGTGCATCCGGGGTACGGGTTCCTCGCCGAGAGCTCGGCGTTCGCTCGGGCGGTCGCCGCCGCCGGTGCGACCTTCGTAGGACCGCCGCCCGGTGCGATCGAGACCATGGGCGACAAGATCAGTGCTCGGCTCGCTGCCGAGCGTGCAGGCGTCGCCAGCGTCCCTGGCCGGAGTGAGCCGATTACCAACCTCGCCGAGGTCATCGCCTTCGGCGACTCCTACGGCTGGCCGGTCGCGATCAAGGCGGCGTTTGGCGGTGGTGGTCGCGGAATCAAGATCGTCGCCAGCGCCACCGATGTCGCCTCCGCCCTGGAATCTGCCCGGCGTGAGGCTCAGTCCTCCTTCGGGCACGGCGAGGTCTATGTCGAGCGCTATCTCAGCTGGCCCCGCCACATCGAGATGCAAGTGTTCGCCGACCGCTACGGGAACGCGGTGTGGCTGGGCGAGCGGGACTGTTCCTGCCAGCGCCGTCATCAGAAGCTCCTCGAAGAGAGTCCTGCGGCACAGTTCCCCGACGAGCTTCGCCGGGCCATGGGCACCGCCTCGGTCCGGATCTGCCGGGCGTGCAACTACGAAGGCGCCGGGACGGTCGAGTTCCTGTACGAGGACGGGAGCTTCTACTTCCTGGAGATGAACACCCGACTGCAGGTGGAGCACCCCGTCACCGAGATGCTGACCGGGCTCGACCTCGTCGAGTGGCAGTTGCGTGTCGCGGCAGGTGAGCCGCTCCCGTTGTCGCAAGATGCAATCGCTTCACTGAGCCGGGGACACGCCATCGAGGCGAGGATCAACGCCGAGGATCCGGCAGCCGGCAAGTTCCTCCCCAGCCCCGGCACCATCACCAGGCTCCGTCTTCCCCAGGGTTTCGGGGTGAGGTCGGACTCCGGCTTCGAGTCCGGAGACACGGTCAGCCAGTTCTACGACAACCTGGTCGCGAAGATCATCGTCTGGGGTGAGGACCGCGACGCTGCCCGCCACAGGTTGCTGCGGGCGCTGTCGGAGACCGAGGTCGAGGGCATTGCGACGACCAGCCCGGCGATTCAGGCGATCCTCGCACACACCGACTTCATCGAAGCCCGCCACTCGACTCGTTGGCTGGAGGAGTGCCTCGACCTGTCGGATATCGCCGCGTCGGAGCCGGCGAACCGACCGCCGCGGGGCACCGAGGGCCGCCACGGCACCGAGGGCCGCCACGGCACCGGGAACCCCCACGGCACCGAGAACATGGTGATCCGGGAGGTCGACGCCGAAGTCGACGGGCGCCGTTACCGGGTGAGGCTCTGGGTGCCCGACACCGACACCGCCGCCGCCGGCCGGCCGGCGCTGGCGGGCAGGCGAACGCCCGCCGTTTCCCGACCGCGTGCGACCACCGGACCGGTGCTCGCCGCCGACGGGAAGGTCACGGTTCCGATGCAGGGGACGATCATCAAGGTGCTCGTGACCGAGGGCGACCCCGTCGAAGCCGACCAGACCTTGTGTGTACTGGAGGCCATGAAGATGGAGAACCCGATCAGCGCGGACCGAGCGGGAACGGTGAAGGAACTGCACGTCTCGGTCGGTGACTCGCTCGGCGCGGGCGACGTCGTGGCGGTCATCGGGTGAGCCACGTGGAAACCGCGGCCGCCAAGCAACAAGCACGGATGACGATCACCGGCGCCGGCGACCGGCTGATCGCGCTGTCGCGGACGATCCACGGCCACCCGGAAATCGGCTTCGAGGAGGAGCGGGCGTCGACCTGGTGCGCCGAGGCTCTTACCGATGGCGGGTACACCGTCGAGCGGGGGATCTGCGGGTTGCCGACCGCGTTCGCTGCCAGTGCCGGGACCGGGCCGCTCACGGTCGCGATCTGCGCCGAGTACGACGCCCTTCCCGGGATCGGCCATGCCTGCGGCCACAACGTGATCGCGTCCTGCGCCGTTGGCGCCGCACTTGGGTTGGCGCCCCTCGCGGACGACCTGGGCATCACTGTTCGCGTGCTCGGCACGCCGGCGGAAGAAGGCGGCGGCGGCAAGGTCCTCATGATGCAGCGCGGTGGGTTCGACGGCGTCAACGCCGCGCTCATGGTGCACCCGGCCCCGAGCGAGCTCGATCGGATGCCATGCCTCGCCGTGAGCCATTTCGACCTCCGCTACACCGGCAAGGAAGCGCACGCTTCGGCGTTCCCCGAGCGGGGCGTCAATGCCGCAGATGCGATCACGGTTGCCCAGGTCGCGATCGGGCTGCTCCGCCAGCACTCGGGCCCCGACGATCAGGTCCACGGGATCGTCACCTACGGCGGTGCTGCCCCGAATATCGTGCCCGCACTGGCCGTGGCGAAGTTCTACGTACGTGCGGAGACTCTTGAAGCCCTCTCGGTCTGGGAGCCGAGAGTCATGAGATGTTTCGAAGCGGGCGCGCTGGCGACGGGTGCCCTTCTCGAAGTGGTGCCCCAAGCGCCCCGGTACTCGGAGTTCCTCACCGACGAGCCGATGGCGGCGATCTACCGCAGCAACGCCGAGGCAATTGGCCGCGTCTTTGAGGCTGGGGCGCAAGCGGCCATGAGAGCGTCGACCGACATGGGCAACGTGTCGCTCGCGATCCCTTCGATCCACCCGCTTCTCGCCATCGACTCACTCCCGGCGGTCAACCATCAGGCCGAATTCGCAGCGGCTGCCGCGAGCCCGGCAGCCGATCGTGCCGTGCTCGACGGCGCCGTGGCCATGGCGTGGACGACGATCGACCTCGCCAGTGACGAGGTCGTGCGCCGGCGCCTGAGCGCGACGGCGTACCGGCACGCTTGAACCTTCGATCCTCGAGATCGCGCCGCCGGCGGACGGCGGGTCCTCGAGATCGCGTCAACGGCTCGGCCGGTACTCCCCGAAGACGTCGCGCAGCGCGTCCGACACCTCTCCCAGCGTCGCGCGGCGCTTCAGTGCCTCGCGCATGGGAACAAGGAGGTTCTGTGTGCCATGGGCAGCCGCCCGCACATCGTCGATCGCCGCGTCGACGCCGGCCTGGTCCCGCGATGCCCGAAGCGCGCGCAGGCGCTCGACCTGGTCGTGCTGCAGGGACGGGTCCAGGGGGAAGACCTCCGGCTCTCCTGTGTCCTCGTCGACGAACCGGTTGACACCGACGACGATCTCGGCTCCTGACTCGACGGCCTTGGCGTACTCATAGGCTGCCTGCTCGATCTCGTCCTGCATGAAGCCGGCCTCGATCGCAGCCACCGCGCCGCCGAGGGCGTCGATACGCGCGATGTAGGCGAGCGCGGCGCGTTCGACTTCGTTGGTCATCGTTTCGACGAAATAGGAGCCGGCCAGCGGGTCGACGGTGTCGGTCACTCCCGATTCGAACGCGATCACCTGCTGGGTTCGAAGCGCGAGCTTGGCCGCGTGCTCGGTCGGGAGCCCGATTGCCTCGTCGAAGCCGTTGGTGTGGAGGCTCTGGGTTCCGCCGAGGACCGCGGCGAGAGCCTGTAGCGCCACTCGAACGATGTTGTCGTCGCTTTGCTGGGCCGTCAGCGTCGAACCCCCGGTCTGGGTGTGGAAGCGGAGGCGTTTCGATCTCTCGTCCAAAGCGCCGAAGCGCTCCGTCATCGTCCGGGCCCAGATCCTGCGCGCAGCTCTGTACTTCGCGACCTCTTGGAACAGGTCGTTGTGGGCATTAAAGAAGAACGAGAGCCGCGGCGCGAAGGCATCGACGTCAAGGCCCGCATCCAGCGCGGCTTGCACGTAGGCGATCCCGTTCGCGAGCGTGAACGCCAGCTCCTGAACCGCTGTCGAGCCCGCTTCACGGATGTGATAGCCGGAGATCGAGATCGTGTTCCAGCCCGGGATCCGCTTAGCGCAGTAGGCGAAGGTGTCGGTCACCAGGCGCATGGAAGGCCGGGGCGGGTAGATGTAGGTGCCGCGGGCGACGTATTCCTTGAGGATGTCGTTCTGGATGGTGCCACTGATGGACGACGGAGCGACACCCTGCTCGTCGGCCACGAGCTCGTAGAGCAGCAGCAGGACCGCCGCCGTGGCGTTGATCGTCATCGAGGTGGACACGCTGTCGAGGGGAAGCCCGGCAAGCAGGCTGCGCATGTCGTCGATCGAGTCGATGGCCACGCCGACCTTGCCGACCTCGCCCTCTGCAAGCGGGTGGTCGGAGTCGTATCCCATCTGGGTGGGCAGGTCGAACGCGCACGACAGCCCGGTCTGGCCGGCCTCGAGCAGGAACTTGAAACGTTCGTTGGTCTCCTCGGCGGTCCCGAACCCGGCGTACTGGCGCATCGTCCAGAGCCGGCCACGGTACATGTCGCGCTGAACTCCCCGTGTGTAGGGGTAGACGCCGGGCTCGCCGAGCTCGAGCACCGGATCGAAGCCCTCCAGATCCTCCGCGACGTAGCGGCTTCGGATCTCGATGCCGGAGTCGGTCCGGCGCACAGCTTCACCGGTCGCCATCGACAAAGCGTAAGTTTGTGCCGCCGAGGTTGTCACCTCGGGTCTCGTGCCGTTCGGTGCGGTGCGCGCCGGCTCAGCCGGTGACTGCGAGAAGCGGCGCCTTTGTCGGGTGCGGCATGCAGAGCTCGTCGTACTCGGCGACGACGATCTCACCGGCGTGCTCGCCGCAGGCGGGGCAGGCGGGGTCCCGCCGGATCTTGAAGATCCGGAACGACTGCTCGAGGGCGTCGTAGGCGAGGAGACGGCCGACGAGCGGCTCCCCGATCTTGAGCAGGAGCTTGATCGCCTCGACCGCCTGGATGGACCCGATGATCCCGGGCAGCACTCCGAGCACGCCGGCTTCAGCGCACGAAGGCGCCAGCTCCGCGGGTGGAGGTTCGGGCACGAGGCACCTGTAGCAGGGGCCCTCATATGGGAGGAAGACCGTCGCCTGCCCCTCGAAACGGAAGATCGACCCGTGCACGACCGGGACCTTCTTCACAAGCGCTGCGTCGTTGAGGAGATAGCGGGTCGGGAAGTTGTCCGTCCCGTCCACGACCAGGTCGTAGGAGTCGATGATCTCGAGCACGTTGCCGGCTCCGAGACGGACGTCGTAGGTGACCACGTCCACGTCAGGGTTCATGGCTGTGAGCGTCTTCTTCGCGGAGTCAACCTTGCGCTCGCCGACGCGGTCGAGATTGTGCAGGATCTGGCGCTGCAGGTTGGACGAATCGACGACGTCCATGTCGACGATCCCGATTGTTCCCACCCCGGCCGCAGCCAGATAGAGCGCGGCGGGCGAGCCGAGGCCGCCGGCGCCGAGCAGGAGCACCTTCGACTCGAGGAGACGCTGTTGACCGGCCTCTCCAACCTCAGCAAGCAGCAGATGCCGCTGGTACCGGTTGCGCTGATCGCTGTCGAGCGTCCTGGGGGTGACCCAGTCCCGCCCCTCGTCCTTCCACCTGTTGAACCCTCCGATCATCGAGGCCACCTCGGAGTAGCCGAGGTTCCCGAGCGCCTGTGCGGCCAGAGCTGAGCGAGTGCCACCCGCGCAGTAGACGATGATCTTGCGGTCCTTGTCAGGGACACGGCCCTCCACCTGAAGCTCGAGCAGGCCTCGCGGCAGGTGGAGGGCACCGGGCAAGGCGCCCTGGGCATATTCGTCGGCCTCACGGACATCGAGGAAGAGCGCCTCGTCAAAGAGGGCGTCGGCGGCGGCAGGCTCGATCTCGGCGATGTCCTGTTTCGCCTGGTTCAACATGTCCCTGAAGCTCGGCACCATCCCCACCTCTTCCACGGCGCCCCACCTCTGCCACGGCGTCCCTGAGGCTTCAAACGCTACCAGTGCGATCAACATTCCGAAGCGGCGCCGCGCTCCTCGGTTCTGATCCAGTAGAGGTCGCGGCCTCGCGTTCGAGGCTCCACGGTCCGTTAGCGTCCGCGTCGTGGAACTGGGTGAGGTCGTCCGACGGCGGAAGATGACGCGGCGCTACTCGAGCAGGCCAGTGCCGGCCGACATCCTGGACCGGGTGCTGGGCGTCGCTGTCCGCGGGCCGTCTGCGGGCTTCAGCCAAGGGGTCGACCTGCTCGTGCTCGAAGGTCCTGCACAGACCAGGCAGTTCTTCGAGGTGACCAGCGACCCGGAGTTCCTCGCCGGGGAGCGGGCGCTGCACGGACTTCTCCCGGCTCCGGTGATCGTCCTGCCGATCGGCGATCCGAGGGCCTATGTCGCTCGCTACGCCGAGGCGGACAAGGCCCGCTCGAGCCTCGCCGGCCTTCCGGCTGAGCACTGGCCGATGCCGTACTGGCTCGTGGATGCTTCGTTCACGGTCATGCTTCTGCTCCTCGCCGCCACCGACGAAGGGCTCGGCGCACTCTTCTTCCGGTTGCACCGGGACCCTGGCCCGTTGCTCAGCGCGCTCGGCGTGCCCGAAGCCAGACAGGTCATAGGTGCGGTCGCGCTCGGCTACGAGACGTCCCCCGGCTCGTCGGATGCCACGAGATCGCCCGGGTCGCCGGCGCATCGCGTCCGGCGACCGATCGGCGAGGTCGTCCACAGGGGGCGTTGGTAGCTACGGCCGGGTCTTTCGCGCCGGTCTCGAGCCGGCTGTGTCACCTCGCAGCCCACGGCCGACGCGTGCTCGGGCCGGCTCCCCGCCGGCGTGCCCGGGTGGCCCGTTCAGGGTCGTCCGGCGCTGACCAGGCCGGCGAAGTAGATCCTGACGAGGGCGACGTTCGTCCCGGGCTCGGCCGCCTGGATCGCTGTCTCGGCTCCGAAGGGACCCGAACCGAGGTACATCACGACGTGGGAGATGGGATTCACGCCGTCATCGGCGAAGTGGTAGAAGAGCAGATCGCCAGGCTCCAGACGGCCCAGTGACACCGGGCGGGACTCCTCCCACTGCAGCGTCGCCGAGTGGGCGAGCGGGTAACCAGCCGCCGCCCACGCGAGCATCGTCAGCCCCGAGCAGTCGACTCCCGCACTGTCCGCACCTCCCCAGACGTACGCAACGCCGAGGAACTTCCGTGCCGCCATCGCGGCCTTCAGGCCCTGGGCCCCCGTAGCGACACGCGACACGTCGGTGCCGGCAAGGTCCGGCCCGATGTAGGGGCTGCTCGCCGGCAACGGGGAGAAGAGCCGGGCGAACTCCTTCGGCCCGACCAGGCGCAGCAGCCGTCGGCTGATCGAGGAGTAGTTGCTCGCCGCCTTGCGCATGAGGACTCCCGCCCGGGCGCGCACCTCAACCTCACCGGCCAGGGCTCGGGCAATCTGCCGGGAGTTCTCCAGGGCGGCGGAGCGGGAGGCATGCGCGGCGCCGGCCGCCGTCCGGTAACGCCCGAGGGCCTGGTACAGCTGGCTCATTGCGACGCCCGAATAGACCTCGGCCATCTCGCCATAGGACGCATTCTCCGAGACCAGCCCCGGGTCGACCTCGGTGGGCTCGCCCGTGACGTAGGCGAGAACCGCGGCCTGGCGGAGACGGCCACGCGCCACAGAGAGGTGGCGGTCGGTGGCATCGACCCGGCGATCGAGCCTGCCGACCTTCAGCCGGGCATCGGCCAACTTGAACTTCTCGATGTCGTAGGTCTCGGACAACGATGCCGCCTTCTGGTTGTCCGCGGTGACGAGGGCTGCCGCCCTCAACAGGCGGTGCAACAGCGGCTCTAACCTGGCTGCGACGGCCGGAAGCGTGGACGTCGTCGTCGTCGACGGAAGTCTCTTCGCGCTCGTCCGGGCCGTGGCCGTCGTGGCTGCTCCGCCACTCGTCGGCCGAGCCGCCAGTGCGACCGAGGGAAGGCTCAAGGTCACGATCGCCGCGACGACACCCACCACCAGGCACCTGGCGCGCGACATGTATGACACCTTATCGCGGTTGACTTGACCACTCTGAGTGGTATCTGCCGTGGACAACCCGTCATTGCACGAATCAGGCAGCACCTCCTCGGCGCTTTGGCGGACGACAACGACGACGCCTCCGGCGCGGAGCGCGTCGAACAGTTCGCAAGGACCGAAGTCCTGTTGGGCCACCGGTGTGATCTCCTTGTCGTGTCTTTTGAAGGGACAAGTCGAGATTCACTCCGGTGGTCCACCACGTGGTGGATCCTCTGCGCGCTTCACACCGAGTCACGGGACGTCCCCCTCACGACGCCCACAGTCGTCAAGACCGTCCTGTGCCCGCTGCGAATGGCATGACCGGCTGCCGCACCGCTGAGAGGATGACGGCGTGGAGATTCCCGTCTGGAGGCACAATTTGGGGGGTTGCAACCAGTTGA
>PLIM01000094.1:0-209 GCA_003139355.1 Acidimicrobiaceae bacterium
TGAAGCCGGTTCTCCGCCTGGTCGAAGACGACCGAAGCGTGCGACTCGAACACCTCTTCGGTCACCTCCAGTGCCGACAGACCTCGCTTCTCGAAGATCTGCAGGCCGACCTCGGTCTCGGTGTTGTGCAGCGCGGGAAGGCAATGCATGAATTTCGCGTCGGGGTTGCCGGTCGCTGCCATGAGCGGTCCGTTGACCTGGTAGGGGAG
>PLIM01000094.1:239-12651 GCA_003139355.1 Acidimicrobiaceae bacterium
GCCTCAGGCGCGGCGACCCGGACGTCCATGCCGAGCAGGGCGCCGGTGACGAGCAGAGAGTTCGCCGTGTTGTTGCGGGCATCGCCGAGGTAGCAGTAAGCGACCTCATCCAGCGGTTGGTTCGCGTGGTCGCGCATCGTGAGGATGTCGGCCAACATCTGGGTCGGGTGCCACTGGTCGGTGAGGCCGTTCCAGACCGGTACACCTGCGTACCGGCCGAGGGTCTCGACATTGGCGTGAGCAGAGCCGCGGTACTCGATCCCGTCGAACATCCGGCCGAGGACGCGAGCGGTGTCCCTCATGGACTCCTTGTGGCCGATCTGCGACCCGGTGGGTCCCAGGTAGGTGACGTGCGCCCCTTGGTCGTAGGCGCCCACCTCGAAGGCGCACATGGTGCGCGTGGAGGCTTTCTCGAAGATGAGCGCGATGTTGCGACCGGCCAGGTGCTGACGCTCTCGCCCGGCTCGCTTGTCTTCTCGGAGCCGAGCCCCGAAGTCCACGAGGTGAAGGAACTCCTCCCGGGTGAGGTCGGTCTCCTTCAGCAGGTTGCGTCCACGCAGGTTCGTCATGGCTCCATCTTGGTACGGCGGAGCGCTCGGGCTGCAATACGTAAGTAGACGTCAGCCGAAGTGACCTGCCCGACGAAGGGCCTTCAGGCCCTGTCAGGTCATAGGGTGGTCGTGATGTCCGGAATATCTCCCGAGCTCGACCCCTCGGATGTGGGTCTCGACCAGGCCCGGCTCGATTGCATCGGTCGGCACTTCGACCAGTACGTGCGGGACCGGAGGATCCCGGGGTTCCTCGCCGTTGTCACCCGCGGCGGCAAGGTCGCCCATGTGGTCCACCGCGGCTGTCGCGATCTGGAGAACGGTGCTCCGGTCGAGGCCGACACGCGCTTTCGTATCTACTCGATGACCAAGCCCATCACTTCGGTCGCGGCGATGATCTGCTATGAGGAGGGCCTCATCGCGCTCGATGACCCGTTGAGCAAGTTCATCCCGGAATTCGCCGAGACACGGGTCTTCGCCGGAGGTTCGTCGTTCCAGCCGGTCACGGTCCCGATCTTGGAGCCGATCAAGCTCTGGCACTTGATGACCCACACGGGGGGCCTCACCTACGGCTGGATGTACAGCCATCCGGTCGACGCGATGTACCGCTCGGCCGGATTCGAGTGGGACGCGCCTCGAGACCTCGATCTGGCCGGCTGCTGCAGCCGACTGGCGGAGATTCCCCTGCGTTGCCAGCCGGGCACCGAGTGGAACTACTCGATGGCGACCGACGTGCTCGGCCGTGTCGTGGAGGTCGCGACGGGGCAGTCGCTCGACCGGTTCCTCGCCGAGCGCGTGCTCGGGCCGCTCGGGATGAAGGAGACGGGCTTCTACGTCGAGGGCGAAGGAGCCGAGAAACTGGCCGTGCTCTACATGCCCGATCTCGTAACCGGTCGGGCCACGCGCGCCGCCCACATGAGCCAGGCGGCCCTGCACCGTCCCAGTGCGCCTCTGGGTGGCAGCGGGCTGGTGTCGACGGCGGCGGATTATCACCGGTTCACCCAGATGCTGCTGCGTCACGGTGAGCTCGACGGCGTGCGGGTCCTGGGCGCACGAACCGTCGCGTACATGACCCGCAACCACCTGCCCGGTGGTGCGGATCTGGCCCAGTTCGCCAGCCCGAGCGGCGAGCAACAGCCCGGGCTCGGCTTCGGGCTCGGTTTCTCCGTCGTCATCGACCCTGCGGCGCTGAAGGTGACTTGCAGCGCCGGGGAGTACGCCTGGGGTGGCGCAGCGAGCACGGAGTTCTGGGTCGACCCGGCCGAGGAGCTGACGGTGTTGTTCTTCACCCAGCTGCTTCCGTCGAGCACCTATCCGATCCGCCGCGAGCTGAAGCAGCTCGTCTACTCGGCGATCGTCGATTAGAAGGCCACTTGACGAGCTCGTAGCGAATTCCAAGTGATTTCACAGGGTGGAGGAGCATTCTGACCGCCAGCGAGGGGTGGGCCGACCAAACTCAGGGTCGGCCCATCCCTCTCCCGAAGCGTCAGAAACGAGAGTGCAAGATGGACGACCGGAACCCAGGACCTCAACAGGATCTCGGCGGAGCGCCGGCCGCGGCACAGGCCGCGCGCGGCAGACGTCGGCGGGGTTCGCTGAGCATGCGAGCCGCGGCGGCAACGGTTGTCGCGGGCGGTTTGGCCGCAGGCAGCTATGGTGTCGCCTCCGCTGCATCCAGCCACAGCGCGGCGACGAAGTCTGCCAGTCAGGCCCTCGCCGCGGCATCGAGCTCGTCGACCCCATCGAAGTCCGCGGCCGGTCAGCCGCGGTTGGGTGGCCCGGGTGGCCCCGGGCAGCCCGGGCCCGGCGGCGGTTTCGGGCCCGGCGGCGGCTTCGCCCAGGGCGGCTGCTTCGGCCAGGGCGGTACGGTCACGCTTGTGAGCCCGACAACCATCACTGTTGATTCATTGTTCGGTCGCGCCATCACCGTGAAGACCAACTCATCGACGGTCTACCGTGAAGGTGGCAAGAAGGTCGCGCGCTCCGCGGTGACGGTGGGCGAGCAGGTCACGTTCCTTCCGGCCGGTCGGCCGGGAGCATCGAGTTCGAGCTCGAGCAGCTCGAAGCTCGTCAAGCTCGTCGAGATCGTTGAGCCGCACGTCTCAGGCAAGGTTGTCAGCCTGAACGGGTCCCAGGTCGTCGTCTCCGGACAGGACGGCTTGAACGTGACGGTGAACACTTCCTCGTCGACGACCTACGAGGAAGCCGGACAGCCGGCATCGGCTTCCGACGTGCAGGTCGGCACTGTCATCTCCGTCACCGGGACGCTGTCGTCCGACCACGACCAGATCGACGCCACGACGATCCAAGTCGTCTTGCCGTCTGTCGCGGGTCGGGTGACCGGCGTCTCCGGCACGACGATCACGATCAAGAGCTTCGATGGAACGGCCGAGACCTTGACAACAGACTCGAGCACGGTCTTCCGCAAGTCGAGCGGCACGACGACCATCGCCGCGGTAGCGAAGGGTGACTTTGTGGAGGCCTTCGGCACACCTGGCACCGGCAGTAGTTTCGCCGCCCTGACGGTTTACATCGGTTCGGACGCCTCCTTCGGCCCGGGCGGCTCGGGCGCGCCAGGAGGCTTCGGCGGCCATGGCGGCTTCGGCGGCCTGGGCGGCTTCGGCAGGGCGCCTGGCTGGGACTCCCGGAGCGGCGCGGCGGCGACCACCGGCGGAGGACGCCCGGCAACGGACTGAGACATCGGCGTGAGGATCGTCGCGACGGTCCTGCGAAGTCAGAAGCTCACGACCTCGAAAGTCACAGCGACAGGTGAGCACCCCGTCGGGGTAGCCAGGAAACGACATCTGTTCCACACCTGCCGCCCTCGCACTTGCACGTTGTCCGGCCGAGCAGATGGCGCCGCGTGGCTCGGGGTCGGTCGTGTCGATGCCGGCCTAGCCGGGGGCTCGCCGGTGCCTGTGAGAAACTCTGAACCTCGTGGGGATGGTCCAGGCTCGGGCGGAAGGGGCGACCAGCGGGCGAGCTACCGCCCCGGCGCGTGTAGGGCATCTTTCCCGAACGGAACTGCTGCTGCTGATTGGGCTCACCGCGACCTCGGCGGTGGTGAGTCTTCTCGACCTCGGGTCCCGGAGCCTTTGGAACGACGAGCTCCACAGCGCGTTGATCGCCGTTCACCACGGCATCAGCCTGTGGTCGGCCATCACGGTCGACGGCGGCAACATGATGTCGTACTACCTGTTGCTCCATGTCTTCGTGGCTCTGTTCGGAGGCGGGCAGCTTGCTCTGCGAGTTCCGTCGGCGGCGGCGGGCGTAGCGCTCACACCGGTCATCTTCTTCCTCAGCCGGCGGATGTTCGGGTTGCTGAGCGCCACGATCTCAGCCGCCATCGTGGCCGTGGGCCCTGCACTGGTTGTGTGGAACCAACAGGCCCGCGGCTACCCCCTGGGGACGCTGTTGATCGCGTTGAGCCTTCTCGCCCTTCTCCGGGCCATCGAATGCCCGAGCAGGCGACGGTGGTGCGTGTACGCCGTCCTCGTGGTTCTCTCGATCTACACGCTCGCCTATGCCGCGATGTTCCTCGTCGCGCAGTGGTTGGCGCTCGCCTTCTGGCCCCAAGCCCGCCATCAGGCGAGACCCATGCTGACCGTTGTCGGCGTCACGGCCCTGGCCTATGTGCCGCTCATCTTCCTCATGCTGCGAACTGGTGCCGCCGGAGAGCTGAGCACCAACGCACCTCCCTCCACAACCGAGGGAGTCCACATCCTCGAGGGGCTGACCTCGGCAGTTGCGCCGGACTTCTTTGCCGTCACGCTGATCTCGGGCATCGTCACGGTCATCGGGCTCCTGTGCTTTGTCGCGGCTGGTGCCGAGCTGCTGTCCCGGACACGGAGCGCGCCCGGTGAGCTCGAGACCGCGTGCCTCGGGATCGTGTTGTCATGGCTCCTTGTGCCGTTGCTCCTCGATTCGGTCTTCTCGCTCGCCTATCGCTCCATCTTCAACTCGAGCTTCCTCCTTCAAAGTGTCCCTGCAGGAGCCATGGCCGTGGCCTTCGTCTTCTCGAAGCTGTTGCCAAAGGGTCTGTCCTACGCGTTCGCCATCGGGGTCGTGGCTCTGCTCGTCGCAGCCCTCGTTCCGACCTACGGGATCTCATATGAGCAATGGGCCCCGGCCTCTCGCTACGTTCGCGCAGACTCCCGACCGGGCGACTGCCTAACGGTCAACAAGCCCGGAGTCGCTTCGAACCTTGCGTACTACTTCTCCCTGGAAGGTGGCGCGAGGGCTGTACCACAGCTGGTGCTACCCGCACAGACATGGTCAGACGCGCTGGACCCGAGGTTTGCCGAGCCGGCCTCGAGCGAGCCGCTTACGACCGTCGCGGCGCGTTGCAGACGACTGTGGATCGTCTTGAACCGCTTGAGCCCTGGCCAGTTCATGCTCATCAGCGGCGAGCTGAAATGGCTCTATCAGCACGGTTTCAATCACGCCACCGTGTCGGATTTCATCCCCCCGTCCGGGTTCTTCATCAATGTGGTCGTCCTGAGCAGGCAGGCAAGCCGTCGAGCGGGCGGCTGAAGAGCCCGTCCGGGGTTGGTCCTAGGGTTCACAACTGCCGCATGCTGAGTAGCTTCTAGTCGGCGTACGTATGTTCAAGCATGGACGCATGAACCTGTCCGATCGGGCGGAACGTGTCGGGGTGAGCAGGTTCACCGCCTACCGCTGGCAATGACGCACGCTGCCGGTAGCCGCAGAAGGTGGGCCGGTTGATCCTTTCGACATGGAGAACTCCGAGAGTCCCGGTGCTCGCACGGTCCTTCATGGCGGTGTCCTCCCAGGACCAACGGGGTGATCTCGACGGTCAGGTGGCCCGCCTCACCAAGTGGGCGACGAGACGTGGCCTGTCGTTCGACGAAGCAGTCACCGAGGTCGGCTCGGCCATGTTCCCAAAGCGCCCGACTGGCCCGGGTGCTGGCTGACCCGACGGCGCTCACCGTCGTCTCTATCACCGCGACCGTCTCGCCCGTCGGGGCAGAACACCTCCAAGCGGCCCTGTCGGCGGTGCTCGGCGGGTGTCGGTCGCCGACGAGGGCGAGGTCGATGACGACCTGGCCCGAGACATGACCGAGGTGCTGACTTGGTTCTGCGCCCGCCCCTATGGGCGAGGTGGGGCGCGCAACCGGGCTGAGAAGGCGCTACACGATATGGGACCCATGGCGCTGTCACACCGCAGCGCGACAATCTGAGCATGCCGGTCTATCAGGCATTCCGCTTCGAGCTCGACCCGTCCACCACGACGCGTTCGGCCCTGGGCTCTCACGCCGGGGCCTCCCGTTTCGCCTATAACTGGGGGCTCGCCCTTGTGAAGGACCGCCTGGAGGCCCGACAGGTGCTCGAGGTGCTGGCCATGCGCCAAGGGGCTGGTGCCGGCGAGGCTCGGGCGTGGGCGGCCGAGACCGCCGGGCCGGTCCCCTGGACCCTCTACTCCTTGCGCAAGGAGTGGAACCGGGTAAAGGACGAGTCCGCTCCCTGGTGGAGAGAGAACTCCAAGGAGGCCTACAACTCGGGCTTCGACGCCCTGGCCCGGGCACTGAAGGGGTACTTCGATTCAAGAGGTGGCGCCCGGGCCGGCAAGCCCATGGGGTTCCCGAGCTTCAAGAAGAAAGGTGGCCGGCCAAGTTGCCGCTTCAGCACCGGGGTGATCCGGGTGCTCGACGACCGCCATGTCCAGTTGCCCAGGCTCGGCGTCATCCGGACCAAGGAGCACACCACGGCGTTGTCCGACCAGGTGGTGGCCGGCACGGCCAGGGTGCTCTCGGCCACTATCAAAGAGGAGGCCGGCAGGTGGTTCGTGTCCTTCGGCTGCAAGGTGGTGCGTCGCGACCCAGTCGCCACCTACCCCGAGGCCATCGTCGGGGTTGATCTCGGAGTCCACCACTTTGCCGTCCTGTCCACTGGTGAGCTGTTCGAGAACCCCAGACCCATCTCTCAGCGCGCCCGAAGGATGGCCCGGCTCAACCGGGAGCTCTCAAGACGCCAGAAGGGCTCCAAGCGCCGGGCCAGGACCAGAGCCAAGCTGACCCGTTGTCACGCCAGGGTCGCCAACCTGCGCCGGGACACCTTGCACAAGCTCACAACCCAGCTGGCCACCGCCTACGGCACCGTGGTCATCGAGGACCTGGCCGTGAAGAACATGACGGCTTGTCCCAGACCCAAGGCTGATCCCGAGAACCCTGGTCACCACCTCCTAAACGGCCACGCGGCCAAGGCCGGGCTCAACAGGTCCATCCTCGACGCCTCCCCCGGCGAGCTCCGCCGCCAGCTCAGCTACAAGATGAGCTGGCACGGTGGTCACCTGGTGGTAGCCGATCGCTGGTTCCCCAGTTCCAAGAAGTGCTCGTCGTGCAAGAAGGCCAAAGCCACGCTCTCTCTTTCGACGAGGACCTACCGCTGCGAGCACTGTGGTCTGGTCCTGGACCGGGACCACAACGCAGCACGCAACCTTGCCGCCTACGGCAGGGAGCACCTCGTCGCCGGGAGTGGCCCGGAGACTCAAAACGGACGCAGAGGCGATGCTTGGTGTACCAGCGACACCGGTGCACACTCACCGAAAGGCCCTCGTGGCAGGAAGCGTCAAGACGGCTCCGGGCAACCGGTGAAGGCCGTCACCGCCTCTTCGCAAGGGGAGGCGGCGTGAGTGTGCGTGTAACTACTGCACACTCGATCGCAACGGCACAGTCGGGAGTTGGCTGGGGACCGGCGTCGCGCGCTCCAGAGCACCCCACCCGGTGTCCCTCTCGTGCTCGACACGGTCCACGGCTGAACCGCCCCGGAAGCCGAACAGTCGATGCGCCCAGAGGAGGTAGGCCATCACTGCGACGTTGAGCACGAGTGCCCCGATCTTCAGGTAGGTGACCGTCACGGCGAGCTCGTAGATCTCCAGCGGCAGCAACAAGGTGACCTCGATGAAGGTGAGGTACTCGGCCCATCGTTTCTCTCTCCACAGCCCGACCGCCTCGACTCCGTTGATGGCCGCATAAGCGGAGAACGCGGACCCGTAGAGGTAGAGCTTGGTTGGCGAGTCGTAGATGAGCCGGGTGATCTCGCGGAAGAAGCCGTTGTGACTCGGGACGAAGCCGACACTGGATTGCAGCGAGTTCAAGAAGCGGAGGTAGTCGCCGCGCAGGTCCTTCTGGTGGATGGCGAACAAGATGATGCCTATACCCAAAGCCGCGAGGACGATGAAGTGGATCACCCTGTCGAGAGCGATCAGACGCAGCACGTATCGGTTCCTGAGCGACCTGCCTCGCAGTGGCAGCTCGATCTCGTCGCGCCCCGGCGGGAAACGGTTCGACGGCGACTTGGGCAGGGCCAGCGGCAGCCACGAGTCGCACCTGAGGCACCGGTACCACCGCAGGCCGGCCGTTTCGCGAACCAACAGGTGGTCCTCCAAGCGCACTTCGGCGGCATCGGTGCCGATCAACTCGTGGCCGTGGAGACCACAGCCGATCAGCTCCCAGCGCAGCTTGGGGCGGAAGCGCCTGGTTCGTTCGGTGCCCGGCAGCCCGGCCAGTTGCGGAGGCTCGCTCACGCCCAGCCCCGAAGACCTTTGCGGCGGATCGGCCACCGAGGCGTCACGGTTGCCACACAGGTCGGTTTCGCAGCTGCAGCGAGGATCGGGACGTATCGCGACCGTACCAAGCGCAGGCTCCATCCGCCTGAGCCTGCCGTGGTCTCACGCACCGAAGAGCTGACGGCGCGTCGTGCCGCCGGGCTCGGGGGCCGGCTGGAGACGCGGGCTTCGAGGCCGTAACCTCGAGGCGGTGAGCCAATCTGTGATCGCGCCCGGCACGGAGTCTGACGGGTCCGCTTCTTCGCACGCAGACCTCGCGATGCGTCGCCTCCTTCGCATCCCCGAAGGTCCGCCTTCAGCCGACGAGGCTTCTGCACATCGGATCTTCAGCGCCTCGATCCTGCTGTCCGGGCTGCGATGCCTGCTCGGCTACGTCGTGCTGCCGATCCTGTCGCCGGTGCTCGGGGTGGCGGCCGGCGCAGGGCCGGAGATCGGGCTTCCGGTAGGCCTTATCGCCCTTGTCTTCGACGTGCTGGGGATCCGGCGGTTCTGGCTGGCGAACCACCGCTGGCGCTGGCCGATAACCGCGCTCTACAGCGTGGTGATCGTGCTTGTCACCACGCTTGTGGTCGCCGACGTTGTCCACCTCGTCGGCAAGTGAGTGGGCGCCGTGAACAGTCGGAGAGCAGCTCTCGTCGCCTCGGTCTGTGCTGCGGTGATCGCCTTCGCCGTGTCCCTTCCAGCCCTGACAGCCGGGACTGCGACCCGCCAGCGCTCGCAGGTTTGGGCCGGTGCCTCGTACGCACCACTTCCTGCCGCCGCCAAGAGCGGCGTAGGCGTCAGCCTTGAACCACTGCCGGACTCGCTCGCCTCGGCCGTCCAGGTGACGGTTCCCGAGGCAATCTCGGCAGCTCAGGAGCGCCTCGGCTTGACGGCGGCTGAGGCCAGCGACAACACGGTCCTTGTGGGCAGTTTCACCGACGACGAGTACACGTCGGCCAATGCCACCGGCGCCAATGCCGCCGGCGCCAGTGCCCTCGTCGCTGACAATCTGCCGGCGTACGTGGTGACGTTCTCTGGGTTGTCCGTTTCCTCTCTCGGTCGGGGAGTCGGAGTGCACACTCAGGAGAGCGTCGTAGTGAACGCGACCAGTGGTGATGTGGTCGAGGTGTACTCGATTCAGTGAAGTTGTCCCGCTGAGCGCAAGCGGCCCCTTGGTGATCACTCTTCGCCGACCGTCAAGTCCGGCCGCGTCGTCCGGACGGTACCCGAGAACGACAGCGAGGCCGAAGCCGCGTGCGTCGACACCCTTCTCAAGCGGGCGAACGATCGTGCTCGCCCAGCGAGGAGGGCGCGGACGCTAGCGTCGCCGGGACGGCCCTGGAACGCATCCTGGAGGCCCGGGCGCGACTCGACGCGATCGAGTGGCGAAGGCCGCCCGGCTGCCGTCGGGCTGGCCGTCCCAGCGCCCTGGCTAGCCTGTGGAGGTGGCGAGCCGAGGCAGCCGACCCGTCAGTGAGACCGTCGAGGTGTCGGGGCGCAGCGTCGAGATCTCGAACCCGCACAAGCTCTTCTTTCCCGGCATAGGGGCGACCAAGCTGGATGTCGTTGGTTACTACCTCGCCGTCGCCGAGCCGATCTTGCGCGCGACAGCCGGCCGGCCTGCCATGTTGCAGCGATTCCCGGACGGCGCGCTCGGGAAGTCGTTCTTCCAAAAGCGTATTCCGGCAGGTGCTCCGCAGTGGCTCCAGACCGTCGAGGTCTCGACGCCGAACGGTACGACCTCGAGGGCACTCGTCATCGCCGACCTGGCTCACATCGTGTGGGCGGTCAACCTGGGCTGTCTGGGGTTCCACCTCTGGCCGTTCCGCGTCGAAGATCCCACGCACGCCGATGAGCTGCGGATCGATCTCGACCCGCAGCCCGGTGTCGTGTTCGACCAGGTCCGGGAGGCCGCAACGTGCGTGAAGGCGCTTCTCGCCGAGCTCGGCGTCCAGGCGTACCCGAAGACCAGCGGCAATCGCGGGCTGCACGTCTACGCCCGTCTCGAACCTCGCTGGGATTCGACCGAGGTGCGCGCGGGCGCGGTGGCGCTCGCGCGCGAGCTGGAGCGCCGCCGGCCCGATCTCATGACGGCGAACTGGTGGAAGGAGGAGCGGGGCCGACGGGTCTTCGTCGACTTCAACCAGAACGCGCCCCACAAGACGGTCTTCGGTGCCTGGTCGGTGCGGTCGCGCGCCCATGCCCAAGTGTCGACGCCCCTTTCCTGGGACGAGGTCGCCTTGGTCGATCCCGACGAGCTGACCATCGCGACCGTGCCGGATCGGTTCCGGCACCTGGGCGATCCGTGGGCCGCGATGCCCGGCCGGCCACAGTCGCTCGAGCCGCTCCTGCAGTTGGCGGCGCGTGACCGCGCGGCGGGACTTCGAGACGCACCGTGGCCGCCGCAGTACCCGAAACAGCCCGACGAACCCAGCCGGGTGGCGCCGAGCCGGGCAAAGAAGGACTGAGGGACCGAGCCGGTGGGGCCCGCCGAGGCGCTTCGCCGCATCGCCTACCTGCTCGAGCGTGACGGCGCCGAGACCCACAAGGTCCGCGCCTTCCGCCGAGGCCGCAGCGGGCGACGTGCCCAGCTGCCTGGCACAGCTGGAGGCGGCCGAGCCAGAATCGCTCAGCCCCGATGCGCTGGCGCTGAGGGGTGACTGCCACAGTCACTCGGAGTGGTCCGATAGTGGCAGCCCAGCAGATGACCCGGCGCCTGCTGCCGTGGAGAGCCCTCACAGCGACATCCTCGGCCACTGCACGGGCCGGCTTGTGACGGAAAAGGGGCGTGAGCCCTCGAGCCTCGACGCCGCGGCCGTGTTCAGTGCCTGTACGAGGACCGGGACGGCAGTCGCGATCAACTCGCGCCCGGAAAGGCGGGACCCACCCGAGGAATTGCTGCGGCTCGGCGTCGATCTCGACTGTCGGGTCAGCATCGACACTGACGCCCATGCGCCCGGCCAGCTCGAATGGCTCGGGTTCGGCTGCGAGCAGGCCGCACAAGCCGGCGTACCTTCCGATTCGATCGGGAACTCGTGGCAGACCGACCGGCTTCTCGAGTGGACGGCGGGCCACGAGACGTCTTCGGCTCCCCGCCGTCGCAGTGCGACCTGACCGGTAGGATCCTCCGGTGCAGCTGCCGGTCATGCCGCCCGTGTCCCCCATGCTGGCAAAGCTCTGCCGACAGATGCCGGAGGGTGGCGGCCTGCTCTACGAGCCCAAGTGGGACGGCTTTCGCTGCTTGGTCTTCCGTGACGGTCCGGAGGTGGAGCTCGGCAGTCGCAACGCGAAGCCGCTCACGCGCTACTTCCCCGAGCTCGTCGAGTCGTTGCTGGCGAATGTGCCGGAGCGTTGCGTCCTCGACGGCGAGATCGTGATCGCCCGCGAGTCGGGTCTCGACTTCGACGCCCTGCTGCAGCGGATCCACCCGGCCGCATCGCGAGTCAAGCTCCTGGCGTCCTCGGCGCCTTCCTCGTTCGTCGCCTTCGATCTGCTGGCCCTGCGTGACGACGACCTGCGCAGCGAGCCCTTCGGATCGAGACGGCCGCTGCTCGAACAGGTGCTCGGCCGCGCCAGGCCGCCTGTATACGTGACTCCGGCCACACCCGATCCCGCCGTGGCCCGGGACTGGTTCGCGCGCTTCGAAGGCGCCGGGCTCGACGGCGTCGTCGCCAAGCCCGTGGGGCTCGGCTATCGGGAGGGCGAGCGCGTCATGTTGAAGGTGAAGCACGAACGCACGGCAGACTGCGTCGTGGGTGGTTTCAGGTGGCATAAGGACGGTGGGGGTGTCGGCTCGCTGCTTCTCGGCCTGTACGACGAGCACGGAGCGCTTCACCATGTCGGGGTGGCGTCCGGCTTCGCGGTCACCTTGCGCAAGAGCCTCGTGGACGACCTCGCTTCCTGCCGCTTGGGGGATCTCGAGGGTCATCCCTGGAAGGCGATGACGGCCGACGGAGGCGGCACCCGCAGGCCAGGAGCGCCGAGCCGGTGGAACGCGAAGAAGGACCTCTCGTGGGAGGCCGTGGCGCCTGAGCTGGTGTGCGAGGTCGGCTACGACCATCTCCAGGGTGACCGGTTTCGTCACGCCACCTCGTTTCGCCGCTGGCGGCGCGATCGCGAACCGGGCTCGTGCACCTACGCCCAGCTGGAGGTTGCCGTGCCGGAGGAGCTCGCCCGGGTCTTCGGCGCCGGGAGTTAGCGGGAGGGGGACAGGCCCCCCTCCCGGCCTCCTCCCGGCGCGACAGCACTGAACGTTGAGGTAGTCGGGCCGGTAGAGCCGTCCCTCATGCGCTAT
>PLIM01000137.1 GCA_003139355.1 Acidimicrobiaceae bacterium
TCGTCTATGTCGACTTCGACACGCAAGAGCGCATCGTCAAAGACAGCGGATACTGGTATGGCGAGCTCGCCCGAAGCGGGCACTTACCCGTCGGTTAGAACAACTTCGCTCGTTGCAAGCTGCCTCTCCCCGCCACCAGCGGGACGCCGCCGTTGGAAAGTAGCTCGTCGACAACCAGGGCGGAAGCCCCGAGTGCCACGGCATCCTTGCCGAGCTGCCCGAGCTCGATGTTGACGTAGTTGGCCGTGTAGTCGAGAGCTTGTTCTCGCACCACTTCCCGAATTCGCCCGAGCAGGGTGGGGCCGAGCTTCAGTCCGAGCCAACCCCCGATCACTATGAGCTCGGGATTGAACAGGTTGGCGAGGTTGGCGGCGGCCACTCCGAAGCAGTTCGCCGCCTCCTCCAGGATCCGGGCGGCCGCCCCGCTCGACTCCGCCGACTCGACGAGACGGTCTGCCCACCCCTCCTCGTCAGGGTCGCCGGAAAGGGCCGCCTGTGGGTCCGCCCCTCGCCAGGCAGCGAGCAAGGGCTCGGCCCCGATGTAGGCCTCGAGGCACCCGGTGCTTCCGCAGCGGCAGCGCCTTCCTCCGGCAATGATGCAATTGTGGCCCCACTCCCCGGCACTGGACGCAGCGCCCCGGTAGAGCGTTCCGTTGGTGAAGATGGCCGCTCCGACGCCAGTGCCCCAGAGGGTGATCACGGTGTGATGTGTGCCGCGGCCAGCGCCGAACCACATCTCCACCTGCCCCAACGCTTTGGCACCGTTCTCAACAAAGACCGGAGCGCCGACGCGCTCTCGCACTAGACGCTCGAGGGGGATGTCCTGCCAACCGATGATCGGAGCGTGGACTCGTGCGTCGTCGACCCGATGCTCGACGATCCCTGGGACGGCAATGCCCACTCCGAGCAAGCGACGGCCTTCGGCGCTGAACTGCGCCTGAATCTTCTCGACGGCCTTCACCGTCTCCTCGACGGTCACATCGGCGTCGTGATGCTGTGGGTGCAGGTCCACTTCGGCGACGCCGGCGACCCTCAGCCTCAAGTCGAAGCCTTCCACGCGGACGCCGGTTTCGCCGATCTCCACGCCGATGACGGCACCGAACTCCGGGTTCACCTGGAGCATGACCCGGGGCCTGCCCCCGTCAGACTGCTCGAGGCCGACCTCGGCGATCAGGCCCTCCTCCAACAGAGCCGCCGTGAGGCTGGTGATGCTGCCGCTGCTCAGGCCGGTGAGCTGCCCCAAGTCGACTCGGTTGAGGGGTCCTTCGAGGAACAAGGGCCGCAACACGACACTACGGTTCACACGCCGTAAGTCCCCCACTATGGCCTTGGCTCTCACCGTCAACAAGTCGCTCCTTCAACACTTTTCTCACATCTTAACTTAGCTTGCAATTAAACCGCCGCCCTACGTAGTGGCGGCCTGATTGATCTTCAGCTCGCCAGCCTTCGCGGCCACCTGACGCATCTGGGTGATGAGACGGCGCATCCGCCGGTCATTGGCGATCCACTCCCGATACAGCTTCGCTTCGTGCGCACTGAGCCGTCGCGTGACAGTCTTGCCGTTGACCTTGGCTGTCCACTGGTAGTAGGGCCCGTGCGGCCGCGGCGGATCGCCGTCACACTTGCAGCCCGACGTCGCGCAACGCGTGCAGCGATGCGTGACGCTCCCCGATGAGATGAGGCCGATCTCTGCGAGTTGCGCGGCAAGCTCACGGTAGCGGCGCTCGTAGTCCGCCAGCCGCTCCTCACTTGTCGCTTTGGCCATCTCGGCTCCCTCCAGCATCTCGTCGCTAAAGTATCCCAGCCTCAGAACCCGACAGGAGTCATACTGTCTGGAGGGTCGGCTCGTAGACTGAACTTGTGACCACCGATTCGCGACCGCACGTCGACGTGCCGCAGCCTGCATTCCTGTTCGATCTGGACGGGACACTGGTGGACTCCGTCTACCAGCACGTGACCGCCTGGCAAGAAGCCCTTGCGGAGTGTGGCGTGCCGCTTTCGGTGTGGAGGATCCACCGACGGATAGGAATGAGCGGAGGATTGTTCCTCAACGCCTTGCAGCGTGAGACCGGTCACGAGCTCGACACCGAGACCCTCGAGCGGCTCTTCTCGCTCCACGCCGAGCACTACCTGCGCCGTATCGGAGGCGTGGTGCCGCTTCCCGGCGCGACCGAGCTCCTCAGCTATCTGCAAGACCACGAAGTGCCGTTTGCCATCGCAACGAGCGGGTCACGCGTGACGGCCTCGCCGGCCATCGAGCTGTTGGATCTCCCGCCCGACACCGTCGTGGTAACGCGGGACCTGGTGGAGCGGGCCAAGCCTGATCCGCACTTGTTCTTGGCTGCCGCGAGCCTCCTCAAGGTCGATCCCCGCCAGAGCTTCGTCGTCGGAGACAGCGTGTGGGATCTTCTGGCTGCTCAGCGGGCCGGCTCGATGGGCGTCGGTCTGCTCTCGGGCGGGTACGGGCGAGCCGAGCTCCAAGCAGCCGGGGCGTACCGGGTCTATGCCGATCCCGCGGACATGCTCGACCATCTGGAGGAAGTTGGCGTGCGCCCCGCCACATAGGCGTCAGGCCCGTCAGTCCGCGGCATTCTCACAAGTACTGCGCCTCCATGGACGACCCACGACGCGAATGGTCGGTCACGCCACTATGGCCGGCCAGGTCGGCGGTCGAGAGGCGTGAAGCGGCGAGAGCCGTCCTTGCAGTACAGACTCGCCCGAGACGAGGCTGTGCCGAGATCTCCGGACCGCCATCTGCAGGTCTTAGCGCCGGTGCTCCCAGGAGTTCGAGAATCACCTGGGCGTCCACTGCGAGAATGGGGAACCAGTGTTCGTCTCGAGAAGAGCCGGGAGTTGCCCAGCGCCCGCCATTCCCCCCACCGCGGCACATTTCTGGGCGCTCCCCGCCGTCCCGCCCCTGTCAACTACCCGCCAGCGCCGACGCTGTTGTCAGGTTCGCCCTGGGAGTTCCCGCCGGACAGTGGTCCATGGCCGTCTCGGCAACACGCTCTAGTGCCATGGTCATGAGACTCTGTTCGCAGCAGTGGCACTGGAAAGCCCCTACGTGCAGGGACCCCGCTCCATGGCGTTCACGGGACATTCACAGTTCTTCCTCAGCTCCGGTCGAGGGAATAGGCTCATGTTTCCGGTGACCCGGATCGCCCCTCGTCGTTCACGCGGTGCCGACGATGGCGCCATCTGCTCCCGCTCCCATCTCCTGGTGCCGAATCGTGCACCGCTGGCTGGGCGCGGCCTTAGCTCCACGCATGAAGCGACACTCGATGAGGTGGCCCGCGGCTCGTTCACCCGGCCAGGAGACCTCCTCATCGCCGCGGGTCACTTCCTCTCGCCACCGGTCCAGAGGTTGCGATGAGCGTCAGACGTCATCGCTCATTGTCGCGGTCACCTGCCTCCGAACATCTCCAAACACCTGAGGTTCCACCGCCGGACGACCTCATGGCTGGTTGCTCGTCGACCCATGACCGACAACGCCCGAAGAACAGGCGTGACCGTCGTCGTCCGAGAACTGCCACAGCTTCTCAGCGACGCACTGTGAGACGACGCCGTCTCCTTGTGCTCGTTTCAGTCATCATCCTCGGGCTCACTCCAGTTTGGTTCTCGCTCGGAAACGCGCTCGAGAATCCCGGTCTTGGAACCTCGATCGGCGCGCGTTTTGCCGAATGGGCCCGCGAGCACGGCGGTGGGCCGGTCGTGGTCTGGGCCGAGAATCTCTGGTACTCCCATCACCAGCCTCCGGTCGGTGGCGTACCACTGAAGGGGGCGATCCCACCCCCTCCGAGCTCTTCGACAACTTCCAGTGCACCCTCAGCTCGACTTCCGTCCCACCTGCCGGTACCGCTATCGATCAGGCCGCTCGCCAGCCCGGCGATCCCTGGCGAGGGAGTCTGGCACCCTGCCGGTCGAAGGGTCGATGGGCTGCCGGCCGTCTATGAGTCATACCTGCGTCCTGATCCGGTCCACACGAGCCTCGTCGTCGGCGTCGCCTGGATGGACACGAGGCTCTTGAAGGCGACGCTGTACTCCGGTCGCACGATCCCTGGCGGAGGTCCGTATCCGAATACCGCACCCATAGAGCCCCGTGCGGCCAAGAGCCTTGTTGCCGCCTTCAATGCCGGCTTTCTCATGAGCAATGCGAACGGCGGCTACTACACCGATGGGCAAGTCATTGTCCCACTGCGAACAGGCGCCGCCTCGCTTGTGATCTATCGCAACGGGACCGCGACCGTTGCGGACTGGGGTCGGGACGCGACGTTGACCTCGAACGTCGTTGCGGTTCGCCAGAACCTCGACCTGCTCGTTGACGGTGGCCGGCCGGTTCCCGGCCTGAACGCGAACGACACGAGTCAGTGGGGCTACACGCTCGGCAACCAGATCTACGTCTGGCGTTCCGGCATCGGTGTCACGAGCGACGGTGCGCTCATCTACGTGGGCGGACCTGGGTTGAACATCACGACGCTCGCGAACCTCCTGGTACGCGCCGGCGCAGTGCGAGCCATGGAGCTCGACATCAACACCGGTTGGGTGAACTTCGCTGCTTTCGATCCGAGTTCGCCAACTGCACAGGCGACATCGGCGAACGGGTCGGATCTCCTGAGCACCATGGCTGCCACTCCTGCACGCTATTTCGAGGCGTGGTGGTCCCGAGACTTCTTCACGATGTCCGCGCGTAGCGGCACCGGCTGAGCAAAGAAAGCGAACGCAGTGCACGGACCACGCCTCGGAGATCGATCGGCGGCGATCGCCAGGCACATGGATCGGGTCGTCCACCCGAGTGGGCCGCGATCTCCTTCAGGTTCTTCCCACGGTGCTAGACCCGACGCCGTGACGACGGTCTCGAAGCGAGTATTTCTTCGTTCCTTACTCGCCGCCACACGCCCTCGGCAGTGGATGAAAAATCTTCTCGTCTTCGCCGCTCCCGGCGCAGCGGGCCTCCTCGGACGGCCAGCCGTGGTGGGACGAACAGTGGCTGCAGCTGGCATCTTTCTTGTCGCCTCAGCGGGGACGTACCTCCTCAACGACGCAATCGACGCTCCATCGGATCGATTTCACCCTGACAAGCGACATCGCCCAATCGCGGCCGGAGAGCTTTCGGTCAGGTTGGCCATCTATCTCGGGAGCGCGCTGCTTGTCCTTGCCATCGTCGCAGCCGGCCTCCTCGCTGGGATGCCGCTCGCGATCGTCCTCGGTGCCTACGTCCTCACCAACGTCGTCTACTCGCTCTGGCTGAAACGAGTCGCGGTCCTCGAGCTCGCCTGCGTATCGGCCGGATTCGTTCTTCGTGCGGTCGCCGGGGGCGCTGCCTCACATGTGCCGATCTCAGAATGGTTTGTCATCGTGACCTCATCGGCTGCTCTCCTCGTCGTCGCCGGTAAGCGCAGTGCCGAGATCGATGCCCTGGGTTCGGTAGGCACGTCTCATCGCAGGGTGCTCGAGCATTATTCGAAGACCTACCTCCGCACAGTGCGGATGATTGCCGCCGCCGTGACGATCATCAGCTACTGCCTGTGGGCATTCGAGCGTGCTACCCACTTTGACGCCGGCCGGTCCCACGCCGACAGCATCTTCTTCGAGCTGTCGATCCTCCCGTTTGTCCTCGGCGTCTTGAGTGTCGAACTCGCGATCGCAACTGGCGACGCGGGTGCACCCGAGGAGCTCGTGCTCCGCAATCGCGTGATCCAGGTTCTCGGGATTGGCTGGCTCTCTCTCATCGCGATAGGGATCTACACGTGAGCACATCACCGTCTAGCAAGCGTCAGGCTTGTCTGGAGCTCTTCACCGGCTGGGGCAAGGGATCGAGCTCCGCTGCCCGTGTCGCACACGTCGAGACCCAAGAAGACCTTGAGCGAACCGTCATGTCTGCGCACGAATCCTCAACACCGATCCTTGCCCGAGGACTCGGCCGCTCCTACGGCGACGCTGCCCAGTGCGCGGGCGGAATCCTCCTCGACTGCACGGCGCTCGATCGGGTCATCGAGGCCGACTTCGATGCTGGGCTGCTCCGTGTCGAAGCTGGCATCTCGCTCGACGCCGTGCTCCGCCTCGTCGTCCCGCGCGGATGGTTCGTGCCCGTGACGCCCGGCACCCGGCAGGTTACCGTCGGCGGTGCAATCGCCGCAGACGTGCACGGAAAGAACCACCATCGAGACGGAGGGTTCGGTGCCCACGTCGAGCGTCTCGCTCTTGTCACAGGGCACGGCCGGATCGAACTCTCCCCTAAGGGAGAGCCCGAGCTCTACTGGGCGACGGTCGGGGCAATGGGCTTGACCGGCGCGATCGCAGAGGCGACCGTCCGGTTGCGTCCGATCGAGACCGCGCTCATGGTCGTCGACACCGACCGCACAGCCGATCTCGAACAGTGCATGGCACAGCTCGCCGCTGGTGACGACCGCTACCGCTACTCGGTTGCGTGGGTGGACTGCGTCGCGCGAGGTCGCCATCTCGGTCGCGCCGTGATCAGTCGAGGCGACCATGCTCGCCTCGCAGACCTTTCGCCGCGCCAAGAGCTCCACGCGCTCAAGTATCGGGCGCGAGTCCCATTCGACCTCTCCGTAACCCCACCGATCAACCTGGTCTCCCCTGCAGCCATCGCCGCATGGAACGGGCTTTGGTATCGCAAGGCACCGACGCAACGTGCGGGCGAGCTTCAGTCCATCGCGAGTTTCTTCCATCCACTAGACGCCATTGGGAGCTGGAATCGCCTCTACGGTCCTCGGGGATTTACCCAGTACCAGCTCGTCGTACCCTTCGGCGCAGAGGCAACCGTCCGCAAGGTCATCGAGTCGCTTCAACGTGCGGGCGTGTCATCTTCACTCGCGGTACTGAAGCGCTTCGGCGTCGCCGATCCGGCGCCCCTTTCGTTCCCGATCGCTGGTTGGACTCTCGCGCTCGACCTGCCACTCGACAGACCAGACATTGGGCTGATCCTCGACGAGATCGATGATCTTGTCGCCGACGCGGGAGGACGCGTCTACCTCGCAAAGGATGGCCGGCTACGTCCCGAGTTGTTCGACGCGATGTACCCGCGGGCCAAAGAGTGGCTTGCCACTCGAGAACGACTCGGCCTCGACGAGACCTTCGTCTCGGACCTCTCACGTCGTCTCCGCGCTCTTCAGAGCTGAATAGCGACAAGGAACTGGACAACGACAAGAAAGAGACCATGCAACATTCCCTTACCATGAGAGCTACAAGACACTCGACCTACTTGCGCTCATCTAGGTCTTCCGCATTCCGATTCCTTCGAGATCACCTTGGGCTTCGCGGCAGTGTCCGCCGGCGAATGAGGGTTGACTCTCGCGCTCCCGGTTCTTCGGGCTTGGCGCCTCTGGGCACAAACATCACGAAACGACCGGGCCGCGGTTTCTCATTTGTGGTTTCGGTGGCATCGTGATCTTTGTGGCACCCTCTCGTTCATCGGCGGCGGCGTTGGTTCAGCCCGGCCTACTATCTCCCAAGCAGTCTCAAGAGTTGGTTGCGTCCAGCGGCGTCCTCGTCGAGACCGCCACGCTTGCGAAGCTCACCAGTCGCATACGGCAATTACGTTCGGAGCGATCGTGAACGACGTGACGGGAATGCCGCAGACCGCCGTCGTGCTCGGCGGTGCGTCGGACCTCGCCCGAGCCGTGCTTCGTCGCCTGGCCTCCCGACGGTTGCACTCGATCGTGCTCGCCGGACGGGATGAGGCCGCACTCGTCGAAGCCGGCAAGGAACTCTCGAGCCTTGGCGTCAATGTCGTCGAAGCAAGTCGCTTCGATGTGCGCGAGACGATGCTCCACGAGTCGTTCGCGGCAAACGCCCAGCGACGTCTCGGCTCGATCGACCTTCTTCTTGTCGCGACGGGAATGCTCGGCGCTGGTGATCTCGACGCGCTCGACGCCGAGACAGTTGCGAATTCGGTTGAGACGAACTTCACTGGTCCTGCCGCGGCGATCATCGCGTTCGTCAACATCATGCGTAGGCAGGGCTACGGCCGAATCGTGGTCTTCTCCTCCGTGGCGGGTGTGCGCGTGCGGCGCTCGAACTTCGTGTATGGCGGCGCCAAGGCCGGTCTCGACGGCTTTTGTCAAGGGCTTGGTGACGCGCTCAGTGGCTCTGGCGTCGAGCTGATGATCGTGCGACCCGGTTTCGTGCGCACGAAGATGACAGCCGCCCGGACGCCAGCGCCCTTCGCGGCGAGCGCTGAACAGGTCGCAGCGAGCGTCGTGCGCGGCCTCGAACAGGGAGCAGAAATCGTGTGGGTCCCGAAGGTGTTGGCGGTCGTGTTCGCCGGACTGCGCTGTCTCCCCCGGCGCGTTTGGCGCGTACTTCCTGAGTAGGACCCTGCAACCGAATTGCCCGGTGGCTGGCACTGTTCTCGTTCCGGCACCTTGCTCTTCTCCGCGCACCCAAGCTCATGCGGCTCTGATCCGTTGAGGCAACCAGCCCACTAGTCGGGTCGACTGCTACTTCACAAGATCTGGATCCCTCGAGCGTCGTCGGCGCGATACTTCAGCCAGAGTGCGAAGCTCGAAGCCGAGAAGTCGTGGTCGGGCCGCGGGACTCGCTTTCTCGTGATCACCCGCTGGTTGATGTCAGAGATCTTCCACTGGCAAGGAAGTGCGCTTGGATCCGTGCCGGAGACAAGGCAGTTGGGTAGACCGCCACCTCATCCAGGTCCCCGGTTACGTCCTGGTTGACGGCAGTGTCAATCCAGTACCCGACCCGGATCTGGCTCGCCGACAGGTTGATTGCTGTAACAGGGGTGAGCGCGCCCAGGTCGTGCCCGTCGACATAGCCGGTTACCTTGTCGGCCGCGGCGCTGTAGGTGATTGCAAGGTAGTGCCAACGGCCGTCCCAAAGATTCACGCCGACAGTTCTGGTGTTCCAAATGGGGAGGCTGCTCGCGTTGGCTACCCCAACGTAGAGGTCGAGAGCCAACTGACTGGAAGTGCCATTTCCAGTGTCGCTAGTCCAGGTCGATAGCCCGGCAATGTTGCCCTCGCCTGCCTCGCCCATATTGACCAGCGATTGGTCCTGAACAGTTCCCGTGCTGCGGAACCACGCCTCCAGTGTGAAGCTGTGATCGCCGGTCAAGCCCGAGCCGGGACCTCCCGTACCCACACCCGAGCTCGGTGAGACGGCAGCTACCGCCGAGTCACCGGCGATGGCCCCCGGCACGCCGAAGTGCACCCCCGAAACGTAGGTGCCGTTGTTCGCTGACGCCGACGAGTCGCACATCGTCGGCCCAGAGGACTCGTCGAGCCGGAAGTACGCGATCGGCGAGTCTGACAGCGCAGCCCGTGAATAGGAATCGGCCTTGTGAGATCCACAGCCCGTGGATGCGGTTGTTGTGCTGCTCGAGGTTGGTGAAGTCGTCGATGTCGACGTGGCCGCGGGAGGCGACGTGCTGGAGCTGCATCCCGCCAACGCCACAACGCAGGCCACCAGGGCGGCTGTCATCCCGAAACCCCAGGAACTACTGCAAAATCTCTGTGTCATGTCGCCTCCCGACGCGTCACGACACTCGCGGCTCAGACAAGCAAACCACGGTGGTGACCAAGCTGCCAGAGTCGAAGGTCATTCATACTCACAGGGCGGAGCACCGTGACAGCGCCTCTCAAGCCGGCAATCAAGGTCGGCGAGCGACCGGACACCCAACACGGCCCGTGAACAACTAGAACGTTGCGATTCTGACAACGCGTGGGGTGTTCACGTAAGGGTGTGAGCTGGGACGTTGGTCCCTGGTCGTCGGCTGATGTCGAGTCCCTTGGCTGCCAACGTGGCTACCAAGACGGACCTCCTGCACGAGTCAGACTCGACTTCGGCGGCTCAAACATGAGAGGCCTGCCCACGAGGTAGCGTCGAGACAGTCTTTGCCCCACATCGCGTGATCGTGGTGATTAGGCGACGCATAAGCGCCAGGCGGACGTGTCGACTTTGAAGGCGGCAGGGATCCTTGCTGGCAGGGGCTCGGCCGGATCACGACCTGACGTTCGTTGCCGTCCACGTCGCTGAAACGGACCATCCGGATCCGTTCGAGCTCACGAAGGACACGCCGTGCGGTGCGGTGCTGGCCTTCGAGGTCATTGACGGAAGATGTTTGCTCCTGTCATCGTACTAGGAGTAGTATGGA
>PLIM01000054.1 GCA_003139355.1 Acidimicrobiaceae bacterium
TTCTGACCCATGCTCCTAGTGACGGGCGGACTACTGGCAGCTGTCCAAGCGCTGGACGAAGCCAAAATGCGACTTGGCAACGCCAGGCTGGCGTTCAGAGAGCGAATCCAGGACGCAGTGCCGCCGCCCTTACCGACGAGGCGGACCTCCGGCGATCCACCCGAGATGCCCACCGGCGCTACTTCGACACCCGAGGCTGTGGACGGCGGGTGAGTCCACCGTCGCGTTACAGGTTCGTCCTACGCTCACGAAGTGCCCTACGAAGCGTTGCGTCCCGAAGGTGCGGGCGTCGGGACCCACATCATCGGCCGCAACACCACACGCAGGGGTCGCAAGGTCCAGGAGGCAGTTGCGGCAGGTCACAATCTGCTGCTGATCGGTGACGCGGCAGCGACCTTGGTCGATGTGCCGGACAGGACTGTCCAGACCGTCGTCACGTCCCCTCCGTACTGGTCGCTGCGCGACTACGACACCGCGGATCAGGTCGGACGGAACGAACCGCTGCCGACCTTCATCAAGGCCCTTGTTGGCATCTTCGCGGAGGTCCATCGTGCGCTCGCAGACGACGGAACCCTGTGGGTGAACATCGGGGACTCGTACACCTCAGGTAACCGGGGTTCGCGTGCTCCGGACAAGAAGAACCCCGCACGCGCTATGAACGTTCGCCCCCCGACTCCCGAGGGACTGAAGGACAAGGACCTCGTCGGGGTGCCGTGGCGGTTCGCCCTGGCCATGCAGGAGGTTGGCTGGTGGCTGCGTTCCGACATCATCTGGTACAAGCCAAACTGCCAGCCCGAATCCGTGCGGGACCGGCCCACACGCTCGCACGAGCACATCTTCCTGTTCTCCAAGTCGGAGCGTTACCTCTACGACATCGATTCCATCCTGGGTCCCAACGGGCGCAGGTTGCGCGACATGTGGGACATCAACACAGTGGGTTTCCCTGGTGCCCACTTCGCAACGTTCCCGCCCGAACTGGTGCGGCGATGCATCCTGATCGGATCAGACAAGGGTGACTACGTGCTGGACCCGTTCCTCGGCTCCGGCACGACCGCTGCTGTGGCGCAGGCCAATGATCGGAGGTTCATCGGTTGCGAACTGAACCCCACTTACATCCACGTCGTGTTGGAGCGGCTCAATTCGGAATGAGCGATGACGGGCCGCGGTCGAACCTTCATCAATAGATCGACCGGCTTGATGAGCCTGAGGTTGCCGTCGTTGACAAACTCCTAGATGCGGTCTTGACGCCCATCGAGTACGAACTCTTCCCCGATTCTTGGCTGCCGAGCCTTGGGCCGAAGCATTCCTGGGCCGCCTTCGGGCGCACCACGCGCTTGATCCGGAGCCACTCTCGACCACAGCGTTCGAGGCTGCCTTCAACGGCGCCTGCGAGGCCGCAGGGTGGATCGTGCAGCCAGCCAGTTCCGCCACGCACCGGTTCTTCGACACCACGGTGTCGATTCCTGGACGAGGCGACGTCCGACTCAGCCTCAAGACCACAGCGGCTCGCGTCCTCAGCCCACGCACCGTCCACATCTCGAAGCTGACGGAGGCGGCGTGGATTCAGGACGAACGCACGCAGTCAGGCCGCCGCAACAAGATTGTCGAGCTGTCCACTCAGTACTGCGAGCTGACCGACAGCATCATCGTTCTGCGTTGTTTCCGGGAGGGCAGCGGCTCGCTTCTCTACGAACTGGTCGAAGTTCCGACCTCCATCTTCGCCTCGGTCAGCCAGCTCAGTGTCAGCGAGGCACAGGCTTCGACCATCCCGCTTCCACCAGGTGTGGCGAGACCCGATGCTCGCATTCGGATCGATCGGAGCGACGCCAAGATTACGGTGGCCAGCATCCGGATCGAAGTCTGTACGGTTCATGGACGTTGGCTGATCCCGAGCCTCTCCGGAGTCGATCCCGCTCAGTAGTGGCGTGTCGCAACGCGTGTTGTGCGGTACGGCGCGCCGGTGGCGATGACTCGGTTCGCAAAGGCGCTTCGAGACGAGGTGCGGGAGCGCGGAGTGCCCGGTCACCCAGTGTCGCAGACAGCCGCGGCCGAGGAACTCGGCGTCCGTTCGACGCGCGTCAACAGGTGGCTCAAAGGCTCGGAACCGGAGCCAGACGCGTACTGCGCGCTGGTCGCATTCCTCCACTTGGACGGGTTGGCGGCGCTTGGAGAGCTGGAACTGCTCGGCCGCAAACAGGTGTTCGATGAGTGCAAGACCGGAAGCGAGGAGTAGGCGATGGGCTGTGCACAGTCCGGTATCGGTTTGTGACAGGGGCTGGCCTGGGAACGCGGTCATATGCACGAACAGCCAAGAAGATTTCTTGTTCGTGGCCGAGGAGTCGGAGGAATTCGTCCTGGAGGGCTGAAACGGAGAACGAGCACCCGTCGCGACCTTGAACACTGGCAGACCGTTGCGGCTCTACCGTAAGTGCATGCGCGTGATCGGCGGCACCGCGAAGAGACGCCAGCTGCGCGCTCCCGATGTGCCAGGCCTGAGGCCGACGAGCGATCGGGTGCGCGAGGCGATCTTCGACATTCTCGCCAGCCTCGGGGTCGTCGAGGGAGCGTCGGTGCTCGACGCGTACGCCGGAAGTGGTGCCCTCGGCATCGAGGCGCTGTCTCGCGGAGCCGGGTCGGTCTGTCTCGTCGAGGCCGACCGCCGGGCCGTCGCCGCCATCCGCGCCAACCTCGACTCGACCGGGTTCGGCTCGTCGCCCGCCGTGCGCGTCGTGCGGGCGGAGGTCCTCGAATTCCTCGCCAGCGAGCCCGGCACGCGCTATGAGCTCGCGCTGATCGATCCGCCGTACTCCTTCGACGACTGGCCTTCGCTGCTCGGGTTGCTGGAAGCGGACCTCGCTGTCCTGGAGTCGTCCGCTCCTGTCGCTCTCCCCGCTTGGTTCCTGGCCCGCCGCGAGTACCGCTATGGCGGTACGCTCGTCACGCTGGTCGAAGCCCGCGGGCTCGGCCGTCACGATCCCCGAACCACCGAGAAGGACACCGTGTGACCATCGCTTTGTTCCCCGGCTCGTTCGACCCCTTCCACAACGGGCACCTCGAGGTCGCGGAGCGCGCCTCCAGGCTGTTCGACGCCCTCGTGGTGGCCGTGGTCACGAACCCGCAGAAGGGCGAGCCCCTTTTTGACGTGTCAGAGCGCGAGGCGATGATCGCCGAGTCCCTGGCCCACTTGGACTCGATCCGGATCGTGTCAGTGTCGGTCCTGGTCGTCGAGGTAGCCCTCGAGGTCGGGGCGAACGTCATCGTCAAAGGCCTGCGAGCGGTCTCCGACTTCGAGAACGAGCTGCAGATGGCGCAGATGAACCAGCACCTCTCGGGCATCGAGACGCTGTTCTTGCCGACGAGCTCGTCGCACTCGTTCGTTGCGTCGAGGCTCATCCGTGAAGTCGTCCGCTACGGAGGCGACGTGAGCGAGTTCGTACCACCCCCCGTTGCCAGCCGGTTGAAGGAGCTGCGGCCATGACCGACGTCCACGAAAACGAAGGTGCCGAGCCCGGAGCCGGCGCTCAGCCGGTTGCCGAACCGGGCGGCGCGGAGGACCTGCTCGAGGAGCTCATCGAGATCATCACCTCCGCGAAGTCGATGCCGCTCTCGTCGTCCGCGATCGTCACCCGGGACGAGGTGCTCGATCTGCTCGAGGCGATCCGCGACGAGCTGCCCGAGGAGCTCCGCCGGGCTCGCCGGATGCTCAAGGACCACGAGGAGCTGCTTGTTGCCGCCAAGCGGGAGGCGGCCGACATAGTCAGCGACGGCAGGGTTCAGTCCGAGCGCATGGTTCAGCGGACAGAGATCGTCCGCCAGGCCGAGCACCGTGCGGTACGGATCGTCGAGGATGCCGAGGCCGAAGCACGCCAGATGCGGCACGAGGCCGAGGACTACGTCGACCAGAAGCTCGCCGGCTTCGAGATCGTGCTCGACCGGACGCTCAAGACGGTGCGGGCCGGCCGCGAACGGCTGGCCTCGGTGCCGGCGCCCCAGCCCGAGCCCGGCGACGAGGCGCAGGGCGAGCTCGGCGACGCCTGGCTCTCGGGGGAGGGGCTGTTCGACCAGGATCTGGAGTGACCAGGAGCGGCCGCGGCGGACGCTTTGTCGTCGGGGTGGCTGTGTTGCGCAAGCATCCAGGCACACGGCGGCGGCTGAAGCTCACCGGCCCGATCGCCGAGCTCGAGGTGAGCCATTCCCGTGTGCAGGCGGGTTCCGCTGTCGATGTGGACGTGGTGATCGAGTCGGCGCTCGGTGGTGTTGTCGTGACCGGCACCGTCTCGGCTGGTTGGGAGGGCGAGTGCGGTCGGTGCCTCGAGCCGGCGACCGGCCAGCTCGTCGCTCGGGTCCGCGAGCTCTACACCGACGAGGCGGATCCCGAGCTGGGGTACGCGATGACCGATGACTGGCTCGACCTCGAGCCCCTTGCTCACGATGCCTGTATCCTCGAGCTGCCGCTCGCGCCGCTCTGTGGGCCCGATTGCCTCGGGCTGTGTCCCGAGTGCGGCGTGAACCGCAACCGCGAGACCTGCACCTGCACGGAGAAGACCGACCGGCAATGGGCCGGCCTTGCCGGGCTTGGTGCACTCGAAGCGATACCCGAGTGGAGAAAGTGACGATGGCAGTCCCCAAGAAGAAGACCTCGAAGTCGAAGAGCCGAAGCCGGCGAGCATCGGCCTGGACGCTGAACGCGCCCTCGCGCAGCCTCTGCCCCCAGTGCAACAGGGCGAAGCTGCCGCACGTGGTTTGTCCGCACTGCGGGTGGTACAAGGGTCGCCAGGCGGTCGAGGTCGACTGACCGCCGTGGCGCCGACCACTACAGCGGGTGTCGCGCCGTCATCTGTCCCCTCGTTGCCGGTCGCAGTTGACGCCATGGGCGGGGACCATGCCCCGGCCGAGATCGTCGCCGGAGCCCGGCGCGCGGCCGAGGACCTCGGGATCCCCGTCGTGCTGGTGGGTCCAACCGACGGCTCGCTCGGTGACACCGGCGACGTGGAGGTACTGGCGGCTTCCGAGGTCATCGCGATGAATGACGACCCGGCCCAAAGTGTCCGGACGAAGAGGGACTCGACGCTCGTGCGCGCCGCGGAGGCAGTGCGCGACGGCCGGGCGTCCGCGATGGTGAGCGCCGGCAACACGGGCGCCGCCATGGCCAGTGCCCTGCTGCGCATGGGCCGGTTGCCGGGCGTCGCCCGTCCGGCCATCGCAGCGCTCATCCCGGCGGTCAGTGGGCGCCCGGCGGTTCTAGTCGATGCCGGTGCCAATGCCGATTGCCATGCCGAGTGGCTGGTCCAGTTCGCTCAGATGGGGTCCGCCTTCATGACCCGAAGGTTCGGCATCCTCGCCCCGAAGGTCGCGCTGTTGTCCATCGGGGAGGAGTCCACCAAAGGCAACCAGCTTGCCAAGGAGGCGCACGCGCTGCTGGCGGCCGGGGTCGGAGTCGACTTCGTAGGAAACGTGGAGGGCCGGGACCTGCTCGACGGCAACGTCGATGTGATCGTGACTGACGGTTTCACCGGCAACGTCGCTCTGAAGTCGCTCGAGGGAGCATTGCGGGCCCTGTTCGGCGTTCTCGGCCGCGTGATCAGCGAGTCCCCCGAGACTCGTGCCGCGGGTGACGTGCTCGGTCCCGGGCTCCTTGTCTACGCACAACGGCTCGACCCGGAGGAGACCGGCGGCGCGATGCTGCTCGGCGTGGACGGGGTGTGTGTCATCAGCCACGGGAGCTCGTCCGCGAGGGCGATCCTGAATGCGGTGCGAGTCGCCCACGAAGCGGCGAGCGGCGACCTGGTGGGATCGTTGCGCAAGGCGGTTGCAGTGGCCTGAGCGCCCGCGTGGGCCAGAGCGGCGTGCCTGCGGGGAGCGGCGGCGCCCTCGGAGGCGGCCTGGACAACGGGCGAGATCGTCCGACAGGCTTTAGCATGGTGCGAAGGCAAGACGAAGGAGCCCCAGTGGCCGACACGACCGGTGCGATCATGAGCCGCGACGAGGTGCTCGAGCTCGTCCGATCCCAGCTCTCGGAGATCCTCGAGATCGACATCTCGGAGATCAGCGAGTCCTCTTCGTTCGCCGACGACCTCAACGCGGACTCGCTCGCACTGATCGAGCTGGTCGAGGCCCTCGAGGAGGAGCTCAGTGACCGGTTGCCGGGCTTCCGCATCGACGACGAGGATCTCGAGGACCTGCGTACTGTGCGTGACGCGGTGGACTATGTGAGTGAGAAGGTCGAGGCGGCCTGATCAATCCGACAGGCGAGCCTCAGCCAAACAGCGCCAGGCTGTGCCGAGCGCTTTGCGAGTATCCCCTCGACGATGACTTGCTGCACCAGGCGCTGTCCCACCGTTCGTACTGCTCGGAGTGGGGCGGCCGCCCCTCCAACGAGCGCCTCGAGCTTCTCGGTGACGCCGTCCTGGGTCTTGTCGTCACTGACCACCTGTACCGAGCCTTCCCGGACCTGCCCGAAGGAGACCTCACGCGGCTGCGCGCGTCGGTCGTGAGCACCAAGGCACTGGCGCCGGTCGCCACAGAGCTCGGTGTGGGCGAGGCGGTCCTCCTAGGCAAGGGAGAGGAGACCTCGGGCGGCCGTACCAAGGAGTCGATCCTCGCCGACTGCCTCGAGGCGATCGTCGCGGCCGTCTACCTCTCCCTCGGGCTCACGGCTGCGACGAGCTTGGTCGTCGGCCTGCTGGGGGAACCGATCGCTCGCATCGCCGCCGAGGGCCGGCTTGGCGACCCGAAGAACCGCCTACAGGAGCTGGCGGCGCGGCTTGACCTCGGTCCTCCGTCGTACAAGGTGACCGACAAGGGCCCGGAACACGCCAAGGTGTTCTCCGCCGAGGTGACCGTGGGCGGAGAGGTCCTGGGGCGTGGCACGGGTTTGTCCAGGAAGCTCGCCGAGCGTGTCGCGGCGACGGCCGGGCTCGAGATCATCGCGGCTCGCCAGCGCGACGACCCCGGCACATAGGTGCCCGAGCTTCCCGAAGTCGAGACGGTTCGCCGGGGGCTCGAAGGCGTGGTCGTCGGGCGCCGGATCGCCGAGGTCCAAGTGCTGGGGCGCCGCACGGTCCGTCGCCAATCGCCGGCGGAGCTGACGATCCGTCTCGTGGGGCGCAGCTTCACCACAGCGGGACGCCGTGGCAAGTTCCTGCTTCTGTCGCTCGACGATGACGCTGTGCTGGTCGTCCATCTGCGCATGAGCGGCCAGCTGCTTCACCTTGGCGGTCCCGAGCGCCCGCCCATCGCCGCGCACACCCATGTTGTGCTGGTGCTCGGGGACGGGACCGAGCTGCGCTTCATCGACCCGAGGACCTTCGGGGAATGGTTCGTCTCGTCCGACATTGACAGCCGCGGCGTCCCGGCCGAGCTTGCGCATCTCGGTCGCGACCCGCTGTTGGAGGGACTTCCGACCGCCTACCTCGCCGCTCACCTCGCTGGCCGGCGAGCTCCGCTCAAGACCCTGCTCACCGATCAGCGGATCGTCGCCGGCATCGGGAGCCTCTACGCGGACGAGATCTGCTTTCGGGCAAAGCTCCGGCCTGACCGCTCAGGCGGTTCGTTGACGGCTCCTGAGTCCGCCTCCCTCGCCAAGTCCGCCCGGGCGGTGCTCCGCGAAGCGGTGCGGTCGCGGGGGTCATCGCTGCGGGACCTGCGCTACCGCGACCTCGCGGGCAGTTTCGGGTCCTACCAGGACCGTCACGCTGTCTACGACCGGGCGGGGGAGCCGTGCCAGCGCTGTGGGAACCGGATCGTGCGGCTCAAGATCGGTGCGCGCTCGGCGTACTGCTGCGAAGGATGCCAGCTTTGAGGGCTGGGCGGCCGCCGCGGGCCGAGGTGTTCTGCGAATGCCCGAAGTCCTGCCTCGTCACGGATAACGTGATCCCAACGTGTTCTTGAAAACGCTGACTCTCAAGGGATTCAAGTCGTTCGCCGACCCGACCACGATCGAGCTGGAGCCCGGTATCACCGTGGTTGTGGGCCCGAACGGTTCCGGCAAGTCGAACGTGGTGGACGCCGTGGCCTGGGTGCTCGGTGCCCAGGGGCCCAAGGTGGTCCGCTCCACGAAGATGGACGACGTTATCTTCGCCGGCACCTCGAGACGGCCCGCCCTCGGCCGTGCCGAGGTCTCGCTCACGATCGACAACGCTTCGAGACGCCTCCCGGTGGAGGTCGCGGAGGTTACGATCACAAGGACGCTGTTTCGCACCGGCGAGAGCGAGTACGCGCTCAACGGGGCGCCATGCCGGTTGCTCGACATACAGGAGCTCCTTTCCGACGCAGGCGTTGGCCGCCAGCAGCACGTGATCGTCAGCCAGGGCCAACTCGACTCGGTGCTCCAGGCTCGCCCGGAGGACCGGCGCATGGTGATCGAGGAGGCCGCAGGGGTTCTCAAATTCCGCCGCCGCCGCGAGCGGGCTGAGCGCCGTCTCGATTCCAGCGAACAGAACCTCCTTCGGTTGCAGGACCTGCAGCGAGAGGTGCGCCGCCAGCTCCGACCGCTCGAGCGTCAGGCCGAGGCGGCCCGCCTGCACGACGGGCTAGTCGCCGAGTTGCGAGCGCTCCGGCTGCATCTGGCGGGTCGTGAGCTCGGCTCGCTCGAACGGCGCCTCCAGGGCGCCGAGCGTTCGCATGCCGAGCACACCGGACAGGAGGTCACCCAGCGCAACGAGCTGGCGCGTCTCGACGACTTGACTGCCGCGACGGAAACGACGCTCACCGAATTGCAGGCCTGGGACGGAACGGACCAGCTCGGGCGTGCTGAGCGCCTGCTCGAGCGTCAGCGCGGCATGGTGAACGTGGTTTCCGAGCGGCGCCGCACCGTCGCCGGGTCGCTCGAGGCTGTGACGGAGGCGGACGTCGTCTCCTCACTCGAGGCCGAGTCGTCCCGTCTCGCAACGGACCTGGCCGCAGCCGAGGCGGTCGCGGAGTCACTCGTGCCCGAACGCGAGACGCTCGAAATCCTCGAGGCCGAGCTGTGGCGCGACGAGGCGAAGTTCGAGGCCGTTGCCGGCTTGGACTATGTTGCGGGCGCTTCCGCCCAGGTGGGTCCCGCGGACGCGCCCGGCACCGCCGGGCCGTTGGACTCTCGCATTGCCCGGCAAGAACACGACGCGGCGCGCGCCCGGCTGTCGACCGCCGGGGAGGCGGTGGCCCGACTGGCCGAGCGCGTTGCCAGCTTTGATCGCATGCGCGAGGAGCACGAGCTTCGCCTGGCAGAGCTGGCGGTGGCGCTCGAGGCGTCCAAGGCCGACGACGAGCGGCTCCGGGCCGAGCACGAACGGCTTGTGGCGGCGGAGCAGGCTGCCGAGGCACGTGGACAAGAGAGCGAGTCGCGCGCACGCAAGGCGGCGGATCATTCGCACGTGCTCGAGGCCCGTGCCGAGGCACTGCAAGCAGCACTCGACGAGACGCGGGCGCGCGCCGGCGTCGAGCGCCTCGCCGGTCTGCCGGGCGTCCTCGGAACGCTCGCGGATGTGGTCGACATCGACGACGGGTGCGAGCGAGGCTTCGAGGCGGCCGTCGAGGACGTTCTTGGCACTGTCGTCGTGGACGGGACGAGCGCAGCGCGTGAAGCGCTGCGTCACCTGCACGAGGCCGGCCTTCACGGTGGCGTGCTGCCGACCGGTGGGTCGCTGGTGAGCTTGCCGTTCTCAGAGCCACCGCCTGCACGGCTTTCGGGCAGGGCCGAGCCGCTGCGTGATCGGGTCAGGTCACAGGCTCGTGGTGTCGGCGCCGTGCTCGACCAGCTCCTTGCTGGCGTCCTGCTCTGCCGGGGCGGGCTCGTCGAGGCGCTTCGGCTCGCCGAAGAGCTGCCCGGCAACACGATCGTGACGACCGAAGGCGACCGTTTCTCGGCGCGGGGATGGCGGATCGGGGCAGCGCGCTCGGGGGCGACCCGCGCTGCGCTCGACGCGGTCCGGGGCGACGCCGAGTCCGCCATCGGGCTCGCACGCACAGCGATGTCCGCGGCAGAGGTCGATCGCGAGACGCTTGCCAGCGCTCGCGCGGCAAGCACCGAAGCCGCCAGGCGCTTTGTCAACGCTGTCGCTACGCGCACCCAGGTGCAGGCCGCCCAGGCGCAGTTGGCCCAGCGCCTCGTGCGGCTCGACGCCGAGCGTAGCGACGCGTCGTCGGCCCACGAGGCCGCTTTGAGGCTGCTCGCGGCAACCCAGGCGGAGCTCGCCCTGCGCGAGGCCGAGCTTGCCAAGGCCGAAGGGGCGGAGCTCGAAGCCATCGCTGTGGCGGAGGAGGCGACCCGTGCCCGCAAGGCGCTTGACGACCGTGCTCGCTCGCTGGCCGCTTTGAGGGCGGAGATCGGAATACGCGTTGCGGGGCTGGAAGAACGGCGGACATTGCTCGCCACCCGGCGTGACGAGGTCGAACGACGGCTCGCCGGGCTTGACGCGGCTCGCTCGGACGCCGCCGCCCGGAGGGAGTCGCTCGAGGTTGCCGGGCTCGCACTCGAACGTCTCGCGGATGAGCTCACCCGCCTCGGAGGCGAGCTCACGGTGGCACGGGACCGCCTGCGCACCGAGCGCGCAGGCCATGAGCTGGCGGTCGCCAGCACCGCCGATCGCCTGCGCCAGCTACGAGACGAACGTTCCGCCAGCGAGCGCTCCCTCACGGCGGCACGCGAGCTTCTGCAGCGGGTCGAGCTGGAACGCGCTGAGGCGAAGTTCCGGCTCGAGACAGCCGTCGAGGCGCTGCGCCGGGAGCTCGAGTGCGAGCCGGAAGAGGCCATCGCGGCGCCGTGCCCCGAGCTGCCGCCCGGCCTTCCCGCGCAGGCCCGCGTCCGCGAGCTCGATCGCGAGCTCCGGCTGATGGGCCCGGTGAACCCCTTGGCGCTCGAGGAGCTTGCCGCGCTCGAGGAGCGGGACCGGTTTCTCGCCGAACAGCTCGAGGACGTCCGGCGCGCTCGCCGGGAGCTGGGGCGGGTCATCCGCGCTGTCGACGAGGAGATCGTGGGCATGTTCACCCAGGCGTTCGCGGATGTCGCCCGGCATTTCGAAAGCCTCTTCTCGATGTTGTTCCCCGGAGGGACCGGCCGCCTGAGCCTGGTCGAGCCCGACGACCTGCTCTCGACCGGGATCGAGATCGAGGCCCGGCCGGCTGGCCGCAACGTCCGGAGGCTGTCGCTGCTGTCGGGAGGCGAGCGGTCGCTGGTGGCCCTCGCGTTCCTCTTCGCCGTGTTCCGCAGCCGGCCGTCGCCGTTCTATGTGATGGACGAGGTCGAAGCGGCGCTGGACGACGTGAACCTCCACCGTTTCCTGGACCTCGTTGACGAGTTCCGTGCTGACGCCCAGCTGATCGTCGTGAGCCACCAGAAACGGACCATGGAGGCAGCAGACGTCCTCTACGGCGTGACCATGCAGGCGGGCGGGGCGTCGAAGGTCGTGAGCGAGCGGATGGGGAACCCGCCGGGTCGCAGCGTCGCTGTCGAGTAGCAACGAGCCGGTTGCAGTCGGCTACTGCGAATAGGGCGCCTCGCGGCAAGTGCGTCGCTGACCGGTAGTCTGCGCACGTCATGACCCTCGTGATCGTCCTCGTCGCCCTCGCCGTCGTGCTGCTCGCGTCCGGCGGGCTCATAGCCGGGACGCGCGCACGCCGTCGCAGCCCGACGCTCCCAACTGATGGCGCCGTTCCTCAGCGGTTCACTGTGCCGCCGGTCACCGCCGCGCCGCAGCCGGAGCCGTCTCCGGTGCTCGGCGAACAAGCCGGTCGCCCGGTGCTGAGGGACCGGCTCGGACGCGCCCGAGGACTGCTGGCGGGCTACTTCGATCAGGTCCGCGTCCGGAAGGGCATCGACGAAGCGACTTTCGAGGAGCTCGAGGAGGCGCTCATCCTCGCTGATGTGGGTGTCACGACCACGACGCGGGTCCTAGGAGATCTTCGGGCAAAGTTGAGCAGCGGTGCCCTTTCCGCCACCGACCCCCCCGCTCTCCTCCAGGCGCTTCAGGATGATCTCATCTCGATGTTCGAGGGCGATGTCGGCTCGCTTGTCTTCGCGGACGGCGACGGGCCGACCGTGTGGCTCTTCGTCGGCGTGAACGGGGTTGGCAAGACCACAACGATTGGGAAGCTTGCCTTGCGGGAGGTGCAAGCAGGCCGGGGGGTTGTCCTGGCGGCTGGTGACACGTTTCGGGCGGCTGCTGGAGAGCAGCTCGAGTCCTGGGCCGAGCGCGCCGGTGCACGGATCGTCAGAGGCTCGGACGGCGCGGACCCTTCTTCGGTCATCTTCGACGCCGTTCAGCATGCAGCCTCCCGGGGGGCGGGACTCGTTTTGGCTGACACCGCCGGGCGTCTGCACACCAAGGTGAACCTGATGGAGGAGCTGCGCAAGGTGCGCCGCGTGGCCGAGCGACCCCCGGGCCAGCTGACCGAGGTGCTTCTCGTGCTCGATGCCACGACCGGCCAGAACGGGGTCGTCCAGGCGCGCCAGTTCACCGAGGCGGTCGGCGTGACGGGAATTGTTCTCACCAAGCTCGACGGCACGGCCAAAGGTGGCGTGGTGCTCGCGATCCGATCCGAGCTCGGACTACCGATCAAGCTCGTCGGGGTCGGTGAGGGTCTGGCGGACCTTGTGCCGTTCGATCCGGCCGAGTTCGTCTCGGCGCTGTTCGGCTGAGGCCGACGCATTCGTCGTCCTCGGTGCCCGGGTCGTCGCCCGACTAACCTGAGCTAGCTCATGTTCGATACCTTGACCGATCGTTTCGATGCAATCTTCACGCGCCTTCGCGGCCGCGGTCGACTGGGCGACGCCGAGGTTGTCGAGGTTCTCCGCGAGATCCGAGTCGCCCTTCTCGAGGCTGACGTCAATCTCGCTGTCGTGCGGGACCTCATCGAACGGATCCGCGCCCGCTGCAGCGGTGCCGAGCTCGCCAAGCATCTCACCCCTGCCCAACAGGTCATCAAGGTAGTCAACGAGGAGCTCACGGCCACCTTGGGCGGTGAGGCGCTGAAGATCAGCTACGCGTCGAAGCCCCCGACTGTCGTGCTGCTGGCGGGCCTTCAAGGCTCCGGCAAGACGACCGCCTCCGCCAAGCTGGCCCGTTGGTTCCGCCAGCAGGGGCGGCATCCTTATCTGATCGGCGCCGACCTGCAACGCCCGGCAGCCGTCGAGCAGTTACGGGTGCTCGGGGCCGAGATCGGCGTCGGCGTCTTCTCTGAGCCGACCGATCCCGTTGCCGTCGCCCGCCACGGCCTGGTCGAGGCAGAGCGCCTCGGGCGCGATGTCGTCATCGTCGACACCGCCGGCCGTCTCGCCATCGACGAGGAGCTGATGGACGAGGTGCGGCGTGTGTCCGCGACGGTGCGCCCGAACTACACGTTCTTTGTCGTCGACGCGATGACTGGTCAGGACGCCGTTCGGACCGCCGAGGCCTTCCACCAGGCACTACAGCTCGACGGCATCATCTTGACAAAGGTTGACGGTGACGCGCGCGGCGGCGCCGCCCTCTCGGTCAAGCAAGTCGTGGGACGGCCGATCGCGTTCCTGTCCACCGGAGAACGGGTCGCCGACTTCGAGACGTTCCACCCTGACCGCCTCGCCAGCCGGATCCTCGGGATGGGCGACGTGCTCAGCCTCATCGAGAAGGCAGAGCGCGAGTACGACGGTGAAGCCGCCAGCCAAGCCTTCGAACGGCTCCAGGCAGGGACATTCACCCTCGACGATTTCCTCGATCAGCTCCGCCAGCTCAAGAAGATGGGCCCGTTCACGGGCCTGTTGTCGCTGATGCCCGGCGTCCCCAAGGAGATGCGCGACGCTAAGGTCGACGACCGCGATGTCGGCAAGGTCGAGGCGATCATCTGCTCGATGACACCCCTCGAGCGCACCGACCCGACGGTGCTGGACGGCGCACGCCGGCTCAGGATCGCGCACGGAAGTGGCACGTCCACGACCGAGGTCAACAATCTCCTGCGGCAGTTCAGGGAGATGCAGAAGATGATGCGGGGCGTCGGGCCGATGGCCAAGCTCGTAGGCGGTGGCCGGCCCGGCAAACCCTCCAAGTCGAGCAAGGGCAACCGGAAGAAGGTCAAGGGCGGTCGTGTCACCCCATCCTCGAGGGGCCTCGGCCCGGCCCGCTAATCGTCTCCACCACGAAAGAAGGAAGAAACCCTGTGACCGTCAAGCTCCGCCTCATGCGCATGGGCAAGAAGAAGCAACCCACCTACCGCGTCGTCGTGGCCGACAGCCGTTCGCCTCGCGATGGACGGTTCATCGAGGCCGTCGGCACCTACGCGCCCCGTATGGAACCGTCCACCATCGAGATCGACAACGCCCGGGTCCTGGGCTGGCTGGCCAAGGGCGCTCAACCCACCGAGACCGTGCGCAAGCTGCTCGTGATCTCGGGGGCCTGGGAGCAGTTCGAGTCGAACCGCCCCCCCAAGCAGGTCTCGGAGCGCTACGCACGCGCGGGCCGCTCCACTGCACCTGCCAAGAAGGCACCTGCCAGGAAGGCGGCAGCCGAGAAGGCGGTCGCTGGCAAGTCGGCCGCCAAGCAAGACGCCGCCGAGCAGGCTCCCGCCGGCAAAGCTCCCGCCGGCAAATCCGAAGCCGAAGCCGAAAGCTGAGTATCGCAATGACCGACACCGGAAGTAACCCCTTCGCCGAGCCGGACTTCAGTGCTCTTCACCCTTCGGGCACCGAAGATTCACCGGACGAGGGCTACAGCGACGAGGACGTCGATGACGTCGAGGACGAGCTTGACGATGAAGACGAGTTCGATGAAGGGGAAGAGTTCGACGACGCCGGCGAAGTCCCCGTCCAAGCCGTGGCCGTGCAGGAGAACCACGCGGACGACGCGGGCAACCGCGTAGCAGGCGGCACAGCACGCTCGGTGCTCGAGCACGTCGCACGCTCCATCGTGGACGACCCTGAGGGTGTGGCGGTCGAGGTGGGTGAGACCCGTAGCGGTATCCGCCTTTCCCTCCGTGTAGCCCAGGGCGACATGGGGCGGATCATCGGTCGCCGGGGACGCACCGCCCAGGCGCTGCGCACTCTCGTGCGTGCGGCAGCGGCCCGCGACGGCCAGGAGGCGTCGGTCGACATCGTCGACTGAGCACGAGATGGTGCCGAAGTCGGGTGGCGTCGGGAACGGGCGGCCGCTCCTCGAGGTTGGCCGGATCGCGCGGCCGCATGGTCTGCTCGGCGAAGTCGTGGTCGCACTCATCACCAATCGCGCCGAGCGGCTCGCTCCAGGAGCTGAGCTGACGTGTCACTGGGCTGTCGCGTCCTCCACGCCCGGACCGGCCCACACCTCCGGCCCGCCGGGCGCATCAGGCACGGCCGCCTTGGCGAATGGCCGGGTCGTCGAGGTGCGCAGCTCCCGGCCTTTTCAGGGGCGCTATCTGGTCGAGTTCGAGGGTGTGAACACGCGGGAAGCCGCCGACGAGCTTCGCGGTGCGCTGCTTGTGGCGCCTGCGGTTGAAGACCCTGAAGCGCTCTTCGTGCACGATCTGGTCGGCAGCGAGGTCGTTGAGGTTGACGGGACCCAACACGGCACCGTGGTCGCGGTCCAGGCGAACCCCGCGAGCGATCTACTCGTGATGGAGGACGGGAACCTGGTTCCGCTGAGATTCGTGGTTGGCCGTGAGGACGGTCGCCTCGTCGTCGACGTACCGGCGGGGTTGTTCGAGTGACTCGGACGAAGGCTCCGGCGACCGCAACCGCGTCCGCTCCCGCTCCCGTGGCCACGCCGGTGAGCACGACAGTGGCGCTGCGCATCGACGTGTTCACGATCTTTCCCGAAGTGGTCGACGCGTACTGCACGACCAGCATCGTCGGGCGGGCAAGGCGGGACGGCCTCGTCGATCTCCGGATTCACGACCTTCGCGCTGCCGCAACCGATCCACACCGCACCGTGGACGACGCGCCGTTCGGCGGCGGAGCTGGCATGGTGCTCGCGCCAGAGCCGGTCTTCGGCGCTGTCGAGCTCGTCGACCCGCCGCGACCCCTCTACCTGCTCGCACCCGGGGGTCGACGTTTCGACCAGACCGTTGCCGCGGAGCTCGTGGGCCTCGAGCACCTCGCGTCAGGCTCTGGCCCGCCGGCGTTCTCGCTCCTCTGCGGGCGTTACGAGGGTGTGGACCAGCGGATCGCCGATCACCTCGCCGACGGTGAGCTCTCCATCGGCGACTTTGTGCTCGCCGGCGGTGAGTTGGCGGCCCTCGTTGTCGTCGAAGCCACGGTTCGGCTCGTCCCGGGGGTACTTGGCAATGCGGCCTCTACGGGCGACGAGAGCTTCACGACCGGGCTCCTGGAGTACCCGCAGTACACAAGGCCGGCCGTGTTCCGGGGCTGGCAGGTTCCCGAGGTCCTGCGCGGGGGCGATCATGGTCGGGTCGAGCAGTGGCGCCGCGCTGCGGCACTCTGGCGCACGCTCGAGCTCCGGCCGGACTTGCTGGACGCCCGAGGCGGTCTCTCTCCAGACGAGGTGCGCCTCCTGGCCGAGCACGGCTATCCTTTAGGTGCTTACGGAACGGGACGAACCGAACGGTCGGACGCTGGATCCGGCAAGCGGCAAATTTCCGGCGACCCGTCCGATCGCCTCGAGGAGCGTGACCTGTCATGAACCCCACCGACCTCATCGACCGCGAGAGCCTTCGCGACGACATCCCCGCCTTTCGCCCTGGGGACACCTTGAAGGTGCACGTCCGAGTCGTGGAAGGGAACCGGGAGCGCGTCCAGGTCTTTCAGGGTGCCGCCATCCGCCGTCAGGGTTCTGGCATCCGCGAGACTTTCACGGTTCGCAAAGTGAGCTTCGGCGTCGGTGTCGAGCGCACGTTCCCGGTCCATTCACCGATCATTGCCAAGATCGAACGAATCACCGAAGGCGATGTCCGCCGCGCAAAGCTCTACTACCTACGTGATCGCGCGGGCAGGGCGGCGAAGATCAAGGAAAAGCGCGACGTCCGCTGAGACGCGGTGCGAGGTTGTTGTAGCGGCCTTCGAGATTCCTGAGCGCGTTGGCCCGCACATTCGAGGCTCCGGGGACGTGCTAGGCACGCGGCTATGAGTGCCGAGGAGGATCTCGACCAGTTCGAGGCCGAAGTGGAGCTCGAACTCTACCGTGAGTACCGCGCCGTGTTCTCGATGTTCCGCTACGTCGTGGAGACCGAGCGCCGGTTCTACCTGGCAAACGACGTCAAGGTCACACCCAAGTCAGGGCCCGGTGCCACATACTTCGAGGTCGAGCTCGGTGACGCCTGGGTCTGGGACATGTACCGCCAAGCGCGGTTCGTATCGTCGGTGCACGTGGTCACCTACAAGGACGTGAACGTGGAGGCGCTGCCCAAAGACGAGGTCTGAGGGTGACGCCTGCTACCGGCGGCTCAGCGCTGGGACGCTTGGGTGAGGACGCGGCGGGCGACTGGTACCTCCAGCATGGCTGCGAGATCGTCCAGAGGAACTGGAGCTGCCGTACTGGTGGGATCGACCTGATCTGCCGGCGTGGGCGGGTGCTGGTCATCTGCGAGGTGAAGACGAGAAGCACGCATCAGTTCGGCTCTCCGTTCGAGGTGGTCACCTCCGCAAAACGTCGTCGTCTCCGCCGTATTGCCACTCTTTACCTCCTGGAGGCGGCCCCGAGCTCTACCGTCGTGCGTTTCGACGTGGTAGCGGTGCAGGACGGCCGCGTCGAGGTCCTGGAGAACGCGTTTTGAGAGGACGCGAGCTGGAACGGGTCTTCAGCGCCCGGTCGGGCGTCGGCGCGTGCGATGTTCCCAACAAGGCGAGTGCCAGTGGCGCCTGCTGTTCGGGTCCGACAGCGGGACGATGACGACATGGCCGGTACCGGGTCGTATCTCCTGGTTGCAGCCCGGGCAGATATATGTCTTGTTTGCCTGGTACGGCTGGATTCGGCGAATCTGCGCGGTGCCGGTGCCCACTGGATCGTCCACGAACGAGTCTTCGACAGTGCCTGTCCTGCCTGCAGCAGTGCCGCTCACGCCGCCGATGCGACGGTTCTTGCCGGTAGCGGAACGCTCCGTTGCGTCTTCCTGGCGCGAGTGCCGGTCTCGGGGTCGTCGGGGCATGCCACTGATTATGTTGCACGCCGGAGTGCCCCGCTGGCTTGTCCAGACGCAGGTCCTTCTTCATTCTCCCTCGTGACCGCGGGTGGTGGCTCCGGCGTCATCATCACCCACCGGTGCCCGGGGGCGCGTCCTGTGCCGGCTCCGATCTGACTCAAGCAGGCCAAGGCCTGGGTCCTGGCCGTGACCAACGACGTGACCAACGGGAAATTCATCACCGTCAAGGTTTCGCGGGCGGTCTTTTAGGCCGTCTGGGCGGCGGCTCCTCAATGGGAACTGAGGGCTCCGGCCCGCCTGAGGGCATCCTCGTATATAGCCGCGAGACGGTCCCAGCCGGAGTTGGCCTCTTCGTCTATGCCCTGGTGGTCCGGGTGGGCATCCAACCAAGTGACCGTCTCGCGGATGCCCTTTGCAAAGGGAACTTGCGCCCTGAAACCCGGTACCAGCCGCCGGAGCTTCGAATTGTCGAACACAGTGCAATGGACCTTGTCGCCGCAGAGGTTGCCTTCCTCGGCAGGGTTGGCAGCGATGAGGGCGTCTGTGGGCACGTGGAGGATGTTGGCCCTGGCGCCGCATGCATCGGCCAGCAGGGTGTAGATCTGGTCCCAGGTCAGAGCCTCGCCGGAGGTTATATGAAAGGCTTCTCCCAACGCCTCGCTCCGCCCCATCAGGCCGAGGAGGCCACTGGCGAAGTCTGTGTTGTGGGTTATCGTCCAGATGGCGGTACCGTCGCCTGGAACCAGTATCGGCGCCCCCCGCCGGATGCGCTCGACGAGCGTGTAGGGCTTGCCCCAGCTCCCGACGCAGACCGGGATCTGGGATGGCCCGTAGGTGAGCGAGGGCCGCACGACAGTCCAAGGGAAGTCGTCGGCCTCCTCCAGCAACCTTTCGCAGGCGATCTTGTCGCGGGAGTACTGCCAGTGAGGATTGGAGAGCGGAGTTGACTCGGTGACGAGCCAGTGCGCCGGCGGCTTCTGGTACGCGCTGGCTGAGCTTATGAAAATGTACTGCCCGGTGTTCCCATGGAACGCTCCGAGGTCCCGGGCGACATCGGCAGGCACGTAGGCAACCCAGTCGACCACAACGTCCCAGTCCTTCCCGTCCACGAGCCTGGCCAGCTCACGATCGTCGTGAGCGTCCCCCTGCAGCAGCTTGGCCCCCGCGGGGGGGTCGGCGTGCCGGCCACGGTTGAGGAGCCAGAGCTCGTCGCCACCGGCGAGGACGGCCTTGGAGCAAGCCGAGCTGATGAGGCCGGTACCACCTATGAAGAGAACGCGCACGGCAGTCGATGCCCAATCTCGGAGATGACGTTGCGCACAACCATGGCACACGGGCGCTCGACGAGAAAGCGCCCGGAGCGTTGCCTCGGCCCGCGCCCGGGGCCAAGGCCTCGAGCGTGGTCATCGGCGACCCGGGCGGAGTGCGAGACAACGATGC
>PLIM01000147.1 GCA_003139355.1 Acidimicrobiaceae bacterium
GAGAACCTCGCGCACAGGCCAGCAGAACTCCTCGGGCGGTGCGGGCGGGCCACCCGGCAACGTCTCTGGACACGAGAACATGGCGCAATAGGTCGCTTGTCCCGCGGCAAGCCGGCGCTGCTCGGAACTTCGACAGAGCGCGCCAGGGATCCCGAAGCCTCAGTCAAGCCGACGCCTCGGCTAGCGACAGACGCGTGGAACCGTGACAGAGACGATTTCGGTCCGCACCGTTCCCGTGTCTCCGGTCGCGTAGAGGTGCCCATTCCAGTCGGCGAACGGAAACCAAGAAAGGAGCCCTCCACTGCTGTGGAAAACCGTCCCGGCAAGGTAAGCACCTGAGGAGGGGCCTACACAGCTCGCGCTGGCAAAGTTCCAGAGCCAGAGCATCGGACCGACGCTGACCGGATAGATACCCGACATCATCTCGCCATCCATCGTCGGAATGGTTTCCTGTCCTGGCGCCGAGCCCCGAGGAGGCTGCACCATCTTGAGCCCAGAAGCTCGGAGCAGCTCGACACCTCCAGCGTTCCCGGTTCGGAAAGAGAACCAGGCGCCGCCTCGGACGGCGTCGACGCCGGCGGTCACGAGCCCGCCCCCGAGAGTGTCGTGGACTATGACGCGGCCGGTCCGGGCGTCGAGCTCGTCGATGGCGATACGCGTCTCGCCGTTCAGGACGACGTCCAGGAGACGGCCGGTCGGGTCGATCGAGATGCTGCTGATGTCTCCGCCGAGATTCTCGCTGCGCACGAGCATGCCGGTCGAGGCGTTGACGAGGAACACGGAGCTTCCCGAGCTGAGCCACACGCCGTCATGTCCGACCGTCGGTCCTCGAGGGACCGCCAGCGCCGTGGACGAGCTGAGAAACGGCACCGGTACTGCACGTCCGAGCAAAGTGCCGTGCCCGATGACGGGGCGAATGAACCACGGGCCTGTCGCTGCACCGTTTGGCGTCTCGTTCGTGGGCGACAGGACCTCGAGGGAGCTGCCGAGCGTGAAGAGCTGGCTCAAAGACGACAGCCTCGAGCCGAGCGCCATGTGTCCCGTTGCGAGGTCGATGCGTGACAGGCGTCCCAAAGGCGACGAAGTTCCCGGCGTGCCCGCGACTGTTATCGCATAGGCGAAGGGCGTGCCCTGGAGCGCGACCGGATTGTCTGCCAGCGTGGTCTCGAGGACCGAAGTCAGCGACCAGGGACGCGTCCCGGACACAGGCGGTCGTGGCCGTGGTCCCGGCGAGTCCCCACGTGAAGCGCGCGGGCGGCTGCCACCTCCGGTCGTCGCGGCGATCACGGCTGCCGCCACTACCAAGACGACAATGCCGACGATGAGCAACCGACGGCGGCGCTCACGCCGCTTGGCCTGCTTGAAGAGCGCCTCGGCGTCGGCGCTCTCCAAGCCATCAGTCGTCGCCGGCTGCTCATCGATGAGCGTCACGAAATCTCCTAGCTCGGCAAGCTCTCCAAGATCGCGACGAGTTCCTCTCTTCGGTAGCCATTGCGGCGTCCGAACTCGAGGATCTCCTTCATCTTGGTGACGACGGCGCCCTGCTCAGGTGTCCCGGCAACCGTGATCGCCCGCCCCCGCCCCACTTCGAGAAGTCCTTCGTCGCGTAACACCCGTAGCGCCCGTAGCACCGTGTTGGTGTTGACGCCCAACACCGCCGCCAGGTCCTTCGCCTGGGGAATCCGTTCGCCCGGCTTGGCCTCGCCGTCGGCGATGGCTCTGCGGATCTCGGCGGCGACCTGCTCGTGCAGATAGGTCGGGTCCGCCCGGTCGACTGAACCGAAGCTCATGACCTTGGCGGAGTCCCGAGTAACGGTCGATGGCCCAACGCTCATGACACTAATGCTAGTAGCGTCTTACACAAGAGTCAACCAAACTGACGCGATCGAGGCGATCAGCCTTCCCAGGCGTCTGGTGAACCTGCCGGGGAACGTCACGGGCGCTGACTGGAGTCACACCTCTCGCCTCAGATCGTGCGCGTCCATCTGGGACCGTCGAAGACGGCTCACGTCGAACAACCGCCCCGAGGCAGATCGGGCCAACCGGGACGCGCGAACCGAGGTCCGCTTGGAGTCGCAGTTCTATGACGTGAAGGGTCGGCTCCGCGATGAACGGGGTCCGCATCTGACAGGGGCCACGGTAATCTCGGCCGGCGAGGCTTGATCAGTAGGCCGACAATCGGAGGTGGCGACATGGACAGCCGGTACCGTGACCGCTGGATCGACTGCTCGCCTGACAGGATCCGGATCCGCGGTTACTACTTCCCCTGGGGCACCAAGCGCATCCCTTGCAGCTCGGTTCGTTCGGTCCGGCGCGTCGACATCGGCGCGTTCACCGGAAAGGGGAGGATCTGGGGCACTGCGAACCCGCGCTATTGGGCAAGCCTGGACCCGCAACGGCGGAACAAGAGGGTCGGGCTCATCCTCGATGTCGGCCGGTTCGTGCGGCCTTTCATAACCCCTGATGACCCCGATGAAGCCGAGGCCGTCATCCGCGAGTGCGCCAACCTCGGTCCCGCAACGGAGAGCTCCGGGAGCGGCCCCTTCATCTGATCGTCGGCCGGCTAGCCCCGACCCGCCGACGTGTTCACAGCGCGGAGGCTCCGCGCCGTGAAGTGCCGCAGGTTCGCGAGCGCCTCGGGATCCAGCCGGTCGCAAACCCAGTCCCAATGCAAGGAAACAAAGTCTCCTGGCACCAGGTCTTCGACGAAGCCGATGCCCTCGACACGACAGCAAGCTTGCTCCTCGCGCTCTTCGAGCAGGATGAGGTCGTGACCGTCAAAGCCGAGCGGCTGGCTCCGGACAGTCACGTTCGCGTCTTCGACCGCCTCGACTCGTCCCCAACGGATCCGGCAGCGCTCGAGGACGGTCATCGCGGGCTCCCGTTTGCCCGATCGCAACAAGGCCAGCCAAGGGTAGACGGCAAAGACATGGAAGCTGTGGTGCGCCACGCCGCCGGTGGCGACCGCCTCGCGGAGCTGTGACCCGCCCCCCAGGCCAGAATCGGGATGTTCCCCGATGGCATCGAGCAAAGACGGCGCAGAGATTCCTTCCAGAAGGCTGCTGCCGACCCAATAGGCATCCACGACCCGAGGATCCAACGGGTCGGCGATGCCGTTCGAGGCTGCGATCAGCTCGAGGTACGGCCACGCCCCGTGGAAGCGCCTCGCCACCGAGATCAGGTCCTCCGGGCTGGCGCCGGCCGAACCGGCCTCGATCAGAGCCATCGGGTCGGGTGGTCCGCAGTAGCCGAGCACGTTCGGCGGATAGGCGTAGCGTGCGAACAGCGGACCGGCCGACACTGTGGCTAGGACAGAGCTTCTTGTCCGGCCCTGAGCTCGGTCACGATCGCCGCGGCCTGTTCGGAGTCGACACGCCGCAACGCGTAGCCACTGTGGACGACAAGCCAGTCGCCGACGTGCGGTTGCGGGCCTTCAAAGGCGAGAAGCGACACCCTGTGCAGCCGGCCTTCGACGTTCTCGACCATCATCCAGCCGTCGGCCGGCTCGGTGACCGCCCGGTGGAGCCTGCTCATGCACATGAGATCGCCTCGTCGATGACCTGGAGGACCAGCTCGCCAGCCTCGGGAACAGCGACTTCCACCGCTGGGCTAAGACCAATGCCATCCGCGAAGTTCTCGCCTTCGATCCCCACGACCACGACGCGGCTCGGGGCGTGGCCCATGGCCCGTGTGAGCCGGAGAACGCGCGCCAGATCCATGCCATGTGTGCTCATGGGCCCGGAGTACGAGTCGGCGTTCTCACCTCCGCCAAGGTCCACGAGCTGAACCGTTCCCGCTGCCGCGCCAGAGCGGGTCGCATCCACGACCACGGCGAGATCGGCGTCCTCCCATGCTCCCACCAGGTCGAGTGGCTCGCCGATGACCTTCGACTCGACGGTCGAAGGCGTCCTGTCTCCCACATAGGCAGCGACGGCGGGCCCGGCGCCGTCGTCGCTGCGGTACTCGTTACCGAGCCCGGCGACGAGCACACGCTGGGTCACAGGCGCTCGACCGACACATCCAGGAAGTGCGTGGCGCACGAAATGCAAGGATCGAAGTTGCGCACCGCCTGTTCGCACAGCCATCCCAGTTCCTCGTCGGGAAGCGAGAGGTTGGCCTGTGCCACCCGCCGGAGGTCGTCCTCGATGCAAAGCTGGTTCTGTGAGGTGGGCGGGACGATCCGTGCCGCGCGGATCAGCCCGTCGCCGTCAAGCTCGTAACGGTGGAACAGCAAGCCTCGGGGTGCCTCGGACGCGCCATAACCGATGCCGGCGGTCCCTGGGACAGCGACGGCCGGCGGGTCAGGCGGTTCGTAGGCCTCGACCAGCCGCAGTGCCTCGTCGCATGAGTACACAAGTTCGACCGCGCGCACGATGATGCTCCGGAACGGGTTGTTGCAGACCGCACCCAGGCCCGCGGCGGTCGCCGCTTCGCGCGCGATCGGAGACAGCTGACCGGAGTTCAGCGCGTAGCGGGAGAGGGGACCTGTGAGGTACATGTCTTGTCCGCCGAGCCGCGCGTGGAGCGCGTTCGACCTAGCGACGTGCTGCTCTTCGACGAGCTCGGAGATGCCTTCGGCGTCGAGGTCGAGGCCGTCGGAGCTCGCGATCCGCCCGGACTCGATCGCGTAGTACTCGGGGTGGCGCAACGACACAAACCGGTAATCGATCTCGATGTCGGGGAAGTCGAAGCCCGCCACCCACTCGACCGAAGCCAGCGCCGCGTCGCGGGCCCGACGCAGTGGCTCGACAAGAGCCGCTATCTCTTCGCGCGACGGTGCCTTGTAGAAGCCTCCAACCCGCACGTTGACAGGGTGAATAGCACGACCTCCGACGACCTCCATCACGAGGTTGCCGACTTTCTTGATTTCGAGACCTCGCTGTACGGCCGCCAGGTCCAGCCCCGCGAGCTCGACCGCGTCCTCGCAACCGAAGAAGTCCGGAGCATGCAGGAAATGGATGTGGAGCGCATGGCTCTGGATCCACTCCCCGCAGTACAGCAACCGGCGGAGCATTGCGATCTGGTCAGTGATAGCCACCTTGCAGGCGTCCTCGATCGCGAGGCAGGCGCTCGTCTGGTAAGCAACGGGACATATCCCGCAGATCCTCGCCGTGATATCGGGTGCCTCGGTGTGTCGCCTGCCTTGCAGGAATGCCTCGAAGAAACGAGGCGGCTCGAAGATCTCGAGCTCGACCAACTCGACCGTCCCGTCACGCACCTCGACGCGCAGGGAACCCTCTCCCTCGACGCGCGCCAGGCCCTCGACTTTGACGGTGCGGCTATCGGCCGGTCTCTGGTGAGTCATAGGTGAGGCTCTCCTCGCGAAAGGCCGGCGAGCCGGCATTGAAGGTCCGGAACAACCGTGACACATCGGCCCGCGACGTGCCCACTGTGATCAGCTGCCGGGCCAGCGACGACGTGTTCGCCGTGTCGGCGGGCCCGAAGCACCCGTAGCAGCCCCGATCGACTGCCGGGCAGAGCGCTCCACACCCGGCCCGGGTCACCGGGCCGAGGCAGGGGGTGCCATGCGCGACGAGCACGCACACCGTGCCCCGTCCCTTGCACTCCTGGCAGACGCTGTGTCCGGGAATTACCGGTCGCCGGCCGGTGAGGCAGGCCGTGATCACCTCGAGAAGCTGGTGGCGGTCAATCGGACATCCTCGAAGCTCGAAATCGACCGGCACGTGCTCGGATATGGGCGTCGACTTTGCGAGCGTGCTGATGTACTCGGGGTGGGCGTAGACCGTCGCGGTGTATTCGCCTACATCGGCGTAATTGCGCAGTGCTTGAATCCCCCCCGAGGTCGCGCAGGCGCCGATCGTCACGAGCAGCGACGACGCTTGGCGGATCGCTCGGATGCGTTCAATGTCGTCCGCGGTCGTGATGGAGCCTTCGACGAGTGACACGTCAAAGGGCCCTTCCTGCACCGCGCGCGACAGCTCCGTGAAATGTGCGATCTGCACGGCGCCCACCACGGCTAGGAGCTCATCCTCGCAGTCGAGCAGGCTCAGCTGGCAACCGTCACAGGAAGCGAACTTCCAAACGGCAAGTGTGGGTCGGGATACGACTGTGGGCAGGCTCATCGTTCGCGCTCCGAAATCAATCGCTCCAGCTGCTCGCTGTAAGCGAAGACGGGACCGTCCCGGCAGATCAGCAGCGGCCCGAGCTGGCAGTGGCCGCACCACCCGACGCCGCACTGCATGTTGCGCTCGAGCGATACGCGGATCGACCCCAAGGGCACGCCAAGGTCGGCAAGTCCGCGAACGGTGAATCGCATCATGATCTCCGGACCGCACACGAGCGCCACGGTCCGCGCCGGGTCGAAGGAAATCGTGGGCAGCAGAGTCGTGACGACGCCGATCGCGCCGTGCCAATGCGCGTCTCCGTTGTCAACGGTGACCTTGACGACAGCTCCGTCGCGTTCCCACCTCTCGAGGTCGTCGGGAAAGGTGATCTGGTCCGGTTCCCGGGACCCGACGAGCACGTAGACCTGCCCCGTGCGTCCGGGCTTGTCCACGAGATAGCTGATAGCGCCTCGAAGCGGCGCGAGACCGATGCCACCGGCGACGATGACCACTTCCGAGTCATCGAGCTCGTCCACGCCCCAATCGGTGCCGAACGGGCCGCGCACGCCGACGGTCGATCCCACTTTGGCGGTGCAAAGTGCGTGCGTGACAGCACCGACGTCGCGGACGGTCTGCTCCATGGGCCCTGGTGCTCCCGGCGCGCTGCTGATCGAGATCGCGACTTCCCCGACCCCGAAGGCCGTCAGCATGTTGAACTGGCCCGGGCGGAACAGCAGGCTCGGGCCCGACGTTGGCTCGAGCGACAGGGTGACGACATCGTCGGTCTCTACTCGCCGGGCGACCACCCTGTAGGTCGCCGGCATGAGCGGGTTCACCGACGGTTCCACCTCAGTGAGTAACATCGCGCCCGTAAACGTCGAGCAGCCGGACCCGAGTCGCTTGAAGCCGGTCGAGCATCACCGCGGCGATACGTTTCATGAGTAGGTAGCCGAAAGCCGGGTCCGCTTCCGCCTTTGCACGCAAGCATTCGGCGTCGACCGAGATGGCGCCGACAGGCTCGAGAGCGCGGGCATCGAAGTGCCACCGGTACGGGGGGAACATCCAGGACCAGCCGACGGCTTGTCCCGGGCCTATCCGGTCGATGACAAGAGGCACGCGACCCGGCTCGTGCACTTCGAGCGCGACGTGGCCACGGCGGAGCAGGTAAAGCGACCGTGCCGGCTCGCCTTCCTCCAGCAGGAGCTGGCCAGTCGCGATCGCCACGTTCTGCGAACAGCCGCCGACCAGCTCGGCCACGTCAGTGGGTAACCCGCTGAACAGCGGGTGCTCTGCTACTAGATCACCGATGTTCTCGGTCATGACCGGTCACCTCCCGACTCGATGTGCACGGGAACAGCCCCGTCGCTCGCGGCGATCGCCGCAACCTCGACGGTTATATCGATGCCAACGGGGCACCATGCGATGCAACGCCCACAGCCGACGCAACCGGAGGTGCCGAACTGATCGTGCCACGTCGAGAGCTTGTGGGTGAGCCACTGTCGGTAGCGCGACCACGTCGTGGCCCTCACCGGGCCCGTATGCACGAGCGAATGCGCGAGATCGAAACAGGTGTCCCACCGGCGGTGACGCTCTACGGCGCCGTCGACCGTGGTCGTATCCGATACGGCACCGCAGAAGCACGTAGGGCAGACCAGGGTGCAATTGCCGCACGCAAGACAGCGACTGGCGACGTCATCCCACCGGGGGTGCTCCAGGTTGCTTGCCAGGAGCTGTCGGACGTTGCCCGCGTCGAGCTTGCGCTCGATACGACGGGCTGCGTTCTCGAGCACGGCATCCCGGGAGGCGAAGTCGGCCGGCTGAGCCGGCGAACCGCCCATCTCCGCGATGACCTCAGCGCCCCGCGCAGACCCAACCCTGACGAGGTATCGGGGCCCGTCAGGCGATGTGAGCTCGGTCAGTGCCAGGTCGTACCCGTCCTCGACTCCGGGTCCGGTGCCCATCGAGGTGCAAAAACACGTCGCCGCCGGCGTCCCACACTCTGCGACGACGACAAACGAGCCCTCTCGTCGATCCCGGTAGCAAGGATCCGGTATCTCTCCTCCGGCAAAGACACGATCGAGCACTCGCATCGCGGCAAGCTCGCAGGGCCGCGACCCGATGAGCGCAGCCGGGGCGCTCTCTTGTTGCGGCTGCTCGAGCGTCACCACGTCACCCGTCGAGCTCGTGCGCCAGACCAGGGAGCGCGCCGGGTAGAACTCCGACTTCGGGGATTCCGGGCCGACCGCCCAGGCGAAAAGCGAAGAGTCGTCGTCGTGGTGAAGCCGGTAGTGACCCGGCGCCTGCTCATCATGCCAGCCCTGGGGGAGATCGCCGGTGGAGGAGACTTGCCGCTGGACAACCGCACCATCGCGCACGACCGGGCCGATGGTTCGATAGCCGCGAGCTGCGAGTGCTCCGAGCAACCCGTCAAGACCGGCGCGGTCCACTATCAACGAAGCGCTGAGGTCCATGTGGCTGAGCATAGGTGACCTGGCCGTTCGTTGTTTAGGGCCGAAGGCCCTGTTTCTGTCCCTGCCGACCCTGCCAACGCGGTCGCGCCAGCCCATGGCGGCCGGTCGCGCCCGTCATGGTAAGCATGTCGTGTGACCCAAGGGCAGTGGGCAGGCGTCGACCGTTACCTCGCCGATCTTCTGGTGCCCTCGGACCCAGCGCTCGAGGCAACGCTCCAAGCCAGCGCCGATGCCGGTCTTCCCCCGATGAGTGTTGCGCCCAATCAGGGCAAGCTGCTGCACCTTCTGGTGCTGGCCAGCGGCGCTCGGACCGTCCTCGAGATCGGGACGCTGGGCGGCTACAGCACTATCTGGCTCGCCCGTGCCCTGCCCTCCTCCGGTCGGCTGGTGACCCTCGAGGCAGATCCGCGGCACGCCGCAGTGGCAGAGCACAACATCGAACGCGCTGGTCTGTCGGACGTTGTGGAGATCCTGATCGGGCCGGCGGCTGAGACCCTCCCGAAGCTCGTGGCCCAGCATCGGCCGCCCTTCGACCTCGTGTTCATCGATGCCGACAAGCCGGCCACAGCTGAGTATCTCGCCTGGTCGCTCAAATTGTCGCACGTCGGAAGTCTGATCATCGTCGACAACGTGGCACGCCGCGGACAGGTCATCGAATCAGAAAGCGATGATCCGAACGTTCAAGGAATGCGGCGATTCCTGGACCAGTTGGCAAGCGAGGCACGCGTGAGCGCGACGGCGATCCAGACCGTCGGCGTGAAGGGGTACGACGGGTTCGTGCTCGCCGTGGTCACAGCCAACGACGCCCTCGACATCGCCTAGGATCTCGAAGTCGGGTCTGACGCCTGAAGGCCGTCAATCCGGCAACATAGGCAACGCATCCCGACCGGCAGTTGCTAGTCGGTCACCGGGACCTGTGGTGCAGCCTGGAGTGCACGCCGGCCTGTCAAGCCGGAGGTCGCGGGTTCAAATCCCGTCAGGTCCGCTTGTGTGATGTCCGCTCAGGTCCGTTCTCTCTCGTATGTGTCGGTGTCGCCGCTTTCAGGGGCGCTTCCGGCGTCGCCGTACGATACGACGGTGTCTCTTGCGGCAATATGGAGACGCCCTGGCAACAGGGTGAGCGGTCGGGTAGCTCAGTTG
>PLIM01000081.1 GCA_003139355.1 Acidimicrobiaceae bacterium
GGTTGACCCGCGGGCCGACGAGATACCCATGGTCGAGCCGGTAACTCTTCGGCAGTGATGCGGGCTTGCCGAGCACTCCGCCGGACTTGATGCCGTTCAGCGTTGCGCTGGCGAGCTTGGTGCTTTGCAGGTTCGCCTTGGTGACGATGGCGTTTGTGAGGTTCGCATAGGTCAGGTTCAATCTCGCCAGGTTTCGCCCGGACAAGTTGCAGCCAACGAGATCCGCGTGCGGCCCAGCGCTCTGATTGCACGTTGTCGATCCGGCCAACGCAATCGGAACTGCAATGGCACCGCTGAAACAAATGGCAAGACAGCCGGCAATGGCAGCCACGCTCCGTGACCACCCGAGTCGTGTGAATCTGATGGGCGGGCTGTATGGGGTCATGACACTCCTCGCTGAGCTGATCAGGAGAGGCGTCGAGCCTGCACCCGGGCGGCAACCTGAGCGGTCGTCCTAGCCGAACGGGGCGTCCCTACTGATAACAGTGAGAAATGCTACACTCTGAGTGTTGCCAGGTGGCGATGAGGCCGGTGTTCAAGTAAGACGACCCGAGCCGCCGACGGAAGCCTCCGCTTGCCGTCCTTGGCGTCTTCGACACTGACGTAGCGACTTGGCGCGAGGGTTGTTTCACGTGGTTGCAGCCGTCTCCCCAACGGGCGCGGCTGGGCTCGAAGGAGCACTCGACCATGCGCCGGGACAAAGTAGGTTGGTGGACCGCCACTCTGATGTACGCGGGTTCGAACCGCATGTCGGCGATGCGCAGGATGGTGCCCCTCACTAGAAACGCGTCCCGCGAGGCGGGGTGGCATAGGACGAACGGGGATCTTGCCTGCCGCGGCGGCGTCCCGGCGCATGGTGGAGGCCTCGCTCATCTTCCCGCCGGGAAGACGACGAGCAGGTCGATGTTCGTCACCTCAGGCGGCCATCTCGCCCCAGAGAAAGCCGACGAGCTCGCGGGCGATCGCGGTGACGACCGTCTTCTTCGAGGTCTTGCGCTCGGCGAAGCGGCGGAACTTCCCGCAAAGGTGGAGCTGGGGCCGCCAGGCCCGCGCGATCGTCTCCTCCGAGCAACGCGCCTGGCGCTTTTCCATGACCGGTCCGACGGCAGGGCGGTGCTGGTAGGCCCATGCGGACTCGCCGAGCTGGGCCCGCAGATGGGTCTTACCGGCCTTGGTGATCCGTCTCCGGCTCACCAATTCGCCGCTCGAGTACTCCGAGGGCACGAGACCGCAAAAGCCCATGAGCGTATGAGCGTCGTCGCCCGGGCGCAGCGCCGCCAGTCGCAGACCTCCGCGGATAACACGAGGGCACCCATCTCGGTGACGCCTCGATACGCGGCGAGGCGACCGACCGCGTCGACGAAGGGACCAGCGGTGAGGTAGGACCTGAGGTCGGCTTCGACAGCGACTAGGTGCGCCTCGACCGAGGAGAGCGAGGCGCGGTAGTGGGAGAAGGTCGACGACAGAGCAGCGTCGGAGAAGCTGCGTTGTCGGAGCCAGGTCTCGTGCGCCACCGTCCAGTGCAACTGGCTTCGGAAGACCTCGCCGTGTCGGAGGAGGAACTTCGAGAGGCGGTGCCGCGCCCTTGTGCGGTCGAGGACGAGATCGGCGCGTTGGCGCGCAAGGTCGCGGATCACCTCCTCTCCTGGTGTCGGGCCCGACTTTGGCGCGACTTTCGCGTCATCCCAGGTAGATGGCAGCGCGCGGGAAAAGTGTTTCCACTACGCGTGAGGTGAATGCCCTGCTCAGGCGATTGTGGCCTTGTCCCAGGTCGAGGTGTCGACTTTGAGGGCTTTCAGCACCTTGGCCTGGAGGGCGCTCGGCCGGCTGACGAGCTCGATGTTGTGATCGCCGGCCGAGACGAGCTCGAGGCGGATCTCTTTCAAGAGAGACAAAGCCCGACGCGGCGTCATTGACTGGAATGGGAGATCGGGGTCCATCACCTTGGCGGCGGCGAGGTCCTTGGCCATGACGGCCTCGATGGTGGCCTCCAGCACGCACAGGGCAACGTGGCCCCGCACGCGGTCCTCGGTCCAGTGGAAGATCGGTCTCAACTCCAAGAAGTCCTTCAACACCCGAAAACGGTGCTCGACGTTCTGCAGGCTGCGGTAGTAGCGCACCACCTGGGCGGCCGGTACCTCGTCTTTGTCGAGCGAGGTCGTGATCACATAGCGCCCGCAGAGGAGCTCCTCGTCATAACCTCGGGCCTTCTCGTCGAAGTCCCAGGAGAATACGCCCTTTCGCACCGTGGTCCTAAAGCAGCGACCCACTCCCGAGTCACGACAGATGCGGTTCGCGGCGGCACCGATCTTGGCTGGGTCCGACAGACGACCGGCACGCACGCGGGCCTCGAGGGCGATGAGGCCGTCCTCCACCTTGGCGCACAGGATCGCGTGCCTTGCCCGGTCCCGGAAGTAGCGCACCGGTGAGAAGACGACGACAAAGCGCCTGTTGTGACGGGTGATCTCGGCACAGAAGCACCGTGCCTCGCTCACCGCCGTCCAGCTCGTGTCCTTGGAGGTCGTCTCTTCGAGCACGGATGCGACCTCGTCGTCGTGATAAAGGCGCGTGGCCAGCACGTGCTCGAAGCCTCTGGCGGCCACCTCGTCCAGATTGTCCTCTGAGATGAGGCCCCGGTCGGCCACAAGGGCGATGCACCCGACGCCGAAGCGCGCCTGCAGGTCCTCCATCACGCCCGGCAGTGTCGAGACGTCCGAGGTGTTGCCGGAAAAGACGTGATGGGCGATCGGGATGCCGTCGGAGGTGACCAACAACCCGATCACGATCTGGGGCCGGTCTGATCGGTGGTCCCTGCTGTAGCCGAAACCGAGGGATGAAAAGCGCGTCTGACCGACGGCGACGGTCTCGAAGTAGCTCGAGGTGATGTCGTAGCAGACAAGGCGGAGATCGAGGTTCGTAAGGTTGCACAGCTGGCTGTAAAGGCGCGCCTCGGTGGCATCTCTTGCCTCAGAGACGGTGTCGATCGCCCGGTAGCACTGGTCGAGGCCCGGTGGGCGTACACCAGTCGGAAGGGCGACCGAAGAGAGCCACTCGGTGATGGTCCGTCGCTTGGAAGCCGGAAAGGTGAGGCGGTTAGCCACCATCGCGAACACCGTGTCGGAGAGCACCCGCGATCTCCGGCCGTCGCCGATAGAGGAGAAGTGCTCGTCGAGGCCGAAGCGACAGAAGTACGACCAGACCGCCGCTGTGGCCCCGAAGCTCGGCGCGCCCTTCCCGGACAGCTCTCCTGCCTCGAACCAGGTTCCCTCTGCGTAGGCACGAAGCGCCCTGATGATCCGGTCTATCTGCCCGCTCGAGCGCAGTTCGGAGACCTCCCCGAGGCGCAGCAACGTGCGATGGGTGTTCTTACCATCCACCCGGACGGCCTCCACGAGCGACAGGTACTCGTAGGACTTGTCGCCACGGCGCCGCACCGTCCGCTTCACGAACACAAGCACATCTTAGAGCACTACAGGTTAGATGTGGTGGATCTGTCGCCCCTACATTCTAGGTCGAAAGTCCAGACTTATCCACAGCTTGCCCAGGTCAGAGGCTTGCACAGGGTCCCCCAGACGAAAGTCGCGCCAAAGTCCGGTCGGGATGTGGACCGCGACGAGCTCGCGCGCGATAGAGGTGGGCGAAGCGGCGGGCATCACGGCTGTCGGTCTTCACCTTCGCGCCCGGTGCGACCGGGATCTGCGAGGGTGCGATTGTTGACGGAGTTATAACCAAAACCTGT
>PLIM01000107.1 GCA_003139355.1 Acidimicrobiaceae bacterium
CACTTGCGGAACCTGTTCGAGCTCGTCGTCCGGTGCGTGCACGACGGCGACGTCGAGCCGATCATCGCGTCGTCCCACCAACTCGCGGTGGACCGCTTCGCGGCCGGCTTCGACATTGGCGAGGTCCAGGGAGAATTCAACGTCCTGGAGGAGGTGCTCTGGCGCCAGGTGGCCGACACCCTCGCCGGCGACCAGCGGATCGAGGCACTGGAGCTTCTGAACGCCATCCTCGGGGCGGGGAGAGATGCGCTGGCCCGAACCTACGTGGCGCTTGCCAGCGGTGCGGACAGTCCGCTTCGCGAGCATCCAGCGGTGCCGCAAGAAGGTGGCGAGGCGGGCACTGGGGACGGCTCGGTCCCGGCCGGGGCCATTGGCTTCGCCGGTGGCGCCCTCCGGACCGAAGTCCTCGGAAGGGTCGGCGTCATCACCCTCGGCGACGAGCATCGGCGCAACGCCCTCAGTGCCGAGCTGGCCAACGGTATCGTCGCCGCCCTGGAGAGCTTGCGAGCCCAGGACGTGCGTGCCGTCGTGCTTCGCGCCGCCGAGGGAATGCGCGTGTGGTCCGCGGGCCGTGACATCACCGAACTTCCCCGGGGTCGGCGCGATCCGCTCGCCTACAACGACCCCCTCGAGGAACTGATCCGCTCCATTCGCGTCTGCCCGGTCCCGATCATCGCCATGGTGCACGGCTCGGTGTGGGGTGGGGCGTTCGACCTGGTACTGAGCTGTGACATGGTCACGGCCGACGAGACGGCGATGTTCGCCATCACTCCCGCGAACCTGGGGCTCCCCTACAACACCACCGGGCTGCTCCACTTCCTCGGGCGGCTGCCAATCAATCTCATCAAGGAGATGTTCTTCGCCGCCGCGCCCGTCGACGCCCACAAGGCCAAGGAATGGCTCGTCGTGAACCACCTGGTGGATGCGGCCGAGCTCGAGGCATTCACCCTCGATCTGGCCGCGACGATGGCCTCGAAGTCGCCCTTGGCCATATCGGTGATCAAGGAACAGCTCCGTGTCCTCAACGACTATCAGCCCATCGCGGCGCAGGTGTACGAACGAATCCAGGGGCTGCGACGGGAGGCTTACGACAGCAGCGACTACCTCGAGGGTCTCAACGCCTTCGCCGAGAAACGCCAGCCTGTCTTCCGGGGCACCTGAGGCGACGTGGAGGACGGTGGCGGCGGTCGACCCCGCGGGACGGCAGGCAGGGCGAGGAAGAGGCTACCGATCCGGGCGCCGGCGACCCTCAGCGCCTCAGGGCATTCTCGATGAGCTGGACGGTCTCCTTCGGATCCGGAACTTCGACGATCAGTCTCCGATACTTTTCATGCTCGAGCGCGACGACGACCGCGTTGGTGCCGTCGTGCACATCCCAGAAGATGCGCTCTCCCTCTTGACGGAACGTCCCCGCTGTCAGCACGCCAGGCATGTAGGTGCCGGGCCCTCGCCATTTGGCTGAACGCCGTCGGCCTCAACCCGTGGAACTACGGGTTCAACTTCTACGTGTCCGCTGGCGTCGTGGTCGTCCACATGTATTTCCAGATACCGCACATGGTGCTCGTTGTCACCCCGGCGCTCGGCGGGCTTCGCCTCCCGCGACGTGCTCGTGGCGCCTCGCGTCGGTGACAAGGTCGACGCTCCCGTCTGACCCATGCCGTCCCGGCCTCCGGCCCGGCATGCAGTGCCCGGCCCGCGGGCACAGTGTGTATGTGGGGGCATCCGGAGAGGTTGAACGGTCCGGGCGTGTTCGCTGTGCAGGCCGCAGCGCACCGTGACATCCACGACGCCGTGTGTCGGTCGACGACGGGCTCGCTGACCGGCTCAACTGCTCAACTGCTCTGCTGTCTGTCCTGCCCACCACCGGGCTGGCTACGAAGGGCGCTGGCGAACAACCGGTGAGGTTGTTCGCCAGGTGTCAACGAGGCTTGTGCCCCCGAGCGTCCCGAGTGCGGCCGGGCGGAGTGCGGTCCGGCGGAGTACGGCCCGGCGTTGCCTTCGGAGAGCGACGCGACCCCCATCGGGCGTCGATCACGACGCAGATGAATGCCGCGACGACGAGCAGGATCACGATCACTATCACCATGGCGCACCTCCTCTCTTTCCCGGCGCGGTCCGGTCAGGACCGGCCGTCGCCAACCTAGCGGGGCGGCCAGGACCGCAGATCGTTGAAGACCGCCAGTGCGTCGGACACGATGAATCGCTGGCGCCCGGTGTCGGTGGTAACCGTGACGCGGAGCTTGCGGAGCGTCGGCGTGAGCTGGATGTCGGTCATCGAGGAGAGGTCCCACGACATGGACCGGGCACCGAACAGGGCGTCGATACGCTTCGGCTGAAAGCCCAGCCTGTCCTCGGTCATATAGAGCAGGCCATTGCGGGCCACGCCGTGCTGCATATGGTTCGCGGGGCGAGCCCACCGCAACCCCGTTTGATCCACCTCGGGTTGGCCGAACCAGCGCCTTAGTCCTGTCGACACGGGCAGAGCAGCTCTCGGTGGGTCAGCCAGCGCCAGCGCCGCAGGCACGCGCGGTGAGAGCGGCCACTGCGTATGGGTGTCCTCCAAGGCGTTCGCCGGCTTGTCTCCGACGAGGCGTGCCACCGCGGGTACCGGAAGTCTGGATCCCGAGCTCGGTGCCGGTGCGCGCCATGGCCATCACCATCGTGGAGCCCGGGAAGTCACGGACCACGTTGTCCGCGGTCATGACAGGATTCTGCAGGAAGTTCTCAGCCAACGCGATCTCGCTGACCTCCACGCCGCGAGGCTACTTCAGTGCAGATCACGAGGCCGAGCCACTCTGTGGGCACCCATGTGAAACTGGACACTGGCAATCCCCCTACGGCGCCAGTACGGTGCGGGTCGAGGGAACAGAGTGCCAGTGGCCGGGAGGCCCGCGGAACCGTTGCCGTGGCCCCTGGCCGTGGGTATGAGACCTGTCATGAAAGGGGAGCCAGATGGTCCTATGGAAGGTACATGGCGACGGAAAGCACATTCCACCCAACGAAGTGGTGGCGCCTGAAGAGCGGCTCGCGTGGCCTCAGACCATCGGTCTGGGCATCCAGCACGTGCTGGCGATGTTCGGGGCAACCTTCATCGTGCCGGTGCTGATCGGCTTCCCGCCGAACACCACCATCTTCTTCTCGGGAATCGGCACGCTGATCTTCCTACTCGTCACGATCGGGCGTGGGCAGCGACTGGGGCTGCCCAGCTACCTGGGGAGCAGCTTCGCCTTCATCTCCCCGGTGCTCGTGGCCGAGCAGCACGGAGGCATCCCGTCCGCGCTGGCCGGCATCCTCGTCGCCGGTGCGGTCTTCTTCGTCGTCGGCGTCCTCGTGAACAAGTGGGGATCGGGTTTCATCCAGTGGCTTATGCCGCCCGCTGTCACCGGCGCAGTGGTCGCGCTCATCGGGCTGAACCTCGCCTCGAGCGCGTTCACGAACTTCGACAAGCAGCCCTGGACCGGGTTCGCGACCCTTTGCGGGGTCGTCCTGGTTACGGTCGTGTTCCGCGGCTTCATCGGCCGGCTCTCGATCTTGGTCGGGGTTGCCTTCGGCTACCTGATCGGCTGGGGGCAGGGTCAGATCAGCTTCACGGCCGTCAAGTCGGCAGCGTGGGTCGGGCTGCCGCACTTCAACACGCCGCACTTCAGCATGCGGCCGATCTTCCTCATCGTCCCGGTCGTGATAGTCCTCATCGCCGAGAACACGGGCCACATCAAGGCGGTGGCGTCCATGACCGGCCGGAACCTCGACCGGTCCCTGGGACGCGGCTACATGGCTGACGGCCTTGCGACAATGCTCGCGGGCATCGGCGGCGGCAGTGGCACGACCACCTACGCCGAGAACATCGGCGTGATGGCCGCCACCAAGGTGTACTCGACGTCCGCCTACTACGTCGCCGCCGTGGTGGCGATCGCGTTCGGCTGCGTCCCGAAATTCGGAGCGCTGATCTCCACATTGCCGGCCGGCGTCCTAGGTGGCGCTGGGACCATCCTGTACGGCCTGATAGCGGTGCTCGGCGGGCGTATCTGGGTCGAGAACCGGGTCAATTTCAACAACCCGGTCAATCTTATCCCTTGCGCGATCGGCCTCATCGCCGGCGCCGGGAACTACACGCTCACTTTCGACCATGGCAACGTGTCGTTCAACGGCATCGCGATGGGCGCCTTTGGCGTCATCATCGCCTATCAGCTCATGCGGTGGCTCAGCACGTACGGCGTCTTCCATGACACACAGCCGCCGGCCTACGCAGTCTGGGTTACGGATCAGCCGACGGAGGGCGCGAGCGCCCAGCCGCCCGATCTGTACACCTCGCTCACCACGACCACCATGCCTGACCCCAACCAGCCGACGGGTGGCGCGAGCGCCCAGCCGACCGATCCGCCCCCGGCGGCACCTCCGTTTGGATCATGAGGCTCGCAGGCTCGCCTGCCTGGCACCGGCGCCTGTCGCCGAGGCCATCGGCCTGTTGACCGAGCTCGGCACGGAACCGAAGGTGCTCGCGGGCGGGCAGAGCCTCTTCCTCGTCCTCAACATGTGAGGTGCCAGCCCGGCCACCCCAGTCGACATCCCTGGGGTGGCCGGGCTGGCACCGTCGAGACGGCGGCCGCCAGAGCCCGAGGCCCTCGCTCACAGGCTCGACAGTCGCAGGTAAGACATCGGGTTGAACGACCGGTGATCCTCGCGGGCCGCCGCAGCGGAGACTGAAGACGTCGTCACGGCTCGCCCGGCTGATCAGATCGTCCGGCTTGCGGGCAAACCCTTTCGTTCGACCGATCTTCTCGGGTCTCATCAAGCCGGTCCCTCCGCTTGCCGCTTTCGGTTGGGCCCTCTACCGCAGTCGCGAGGTACCGGCAGTCCCACGGTGGGGTGGCGCAGGCCGTGGCGCACCCCGGGGCCGAACGTGAAGGCTACCGTGGTACAATGGTGTAATGGTAACAGTGGAACGGGTGCAGACTGGCGTCCGAATCGAGCGCAAGCTGCTGAAGGTCCTCAAGGGACTAGCCGAGTACTTCGACCTGTCGTTGGGCGATTTGCTGGAGGGCATCGTGCTGCACGCGTTCGCGCAGGAGTCCCCCTTCGACGATTCGACAGTGGCGGTCATCGAGCGCCTCAGGCAGGTCTACGGTCTGGACCTAACTGCCGAGGACAACCACCACCTTCACAGCTCAGATGAGGAGGTCGAAAGTGACGGCGTGCGCACGCGTGAAGCTGACCGGCTCCATTGAAGTGGCCCTTCCACTTCGGCAGGCGTTCGCCCTGTTCACCCCAAATGGCGAACGTGCCTGGGCGCGCGGCTGGACACCAGAATTCCCAGGCGCAGCAACGGATGACACCGAGCCTGGAGTCGTGTTCGAGACCGACGACGCTGGCTGCCGGTCGATCTGGACGGTCGTCCACTGCGTGCCTGGAACGGCGATCGGGTACAGCGTGGCGACACCGGCGGATCGCGCCGGGACCGTCACCGTCACCTGTCAACCCTCGACGGGCGGAACCACGGTGACGGTTGGCTACGACCTCACGGCGTTGAAGCCCGAGGCAAACGGCCGGCTGTACGAGTTCGAGGCGCACTACGCGGACTTCCTCGACGACTGGAAACAGTCGATCGCTCAGGTGATCGCGTCTGACTCTGCACGTGAACAGCGGTGCGCGTCACCGCACGTCGATCGCGACATTCAGGGACGCTAGCCGAGCACCTCCAGAGGCTCCGTTCCGGATCTCGACGAAGCGCTGGAGATGAGTTACGCGGGCTTCGGCGCCTCGGCTGTTTCCTTGCTCGATGCGAGCACGCGCTCGAGTGCCGCGGCGAGGATGCCGCCGACTAGCGGGGCGACGATGAAGAGCCACACCTGTCGCAGCGCAGTCCCACCGACGATCAGGGCCGGGCCGAGGCTCCGCGCGGGGTTCACCGACGTCCCGGTGATCGGGATGCCGATGAGGTGGACGACGGTGAGTGTGAGCCCGATGGCAACGCCCGCAGTCGCCGCGTTTGTGCCCTTGGCCGTGACCCGGAGGATCATGAGCACGAAGAACGCTGTGAGGACGATCTCGGCGAGGAACGCGCCGCTCGCGCTGATGTGGATGTGGCTCGCAGCCCCCCAGCCGTCGGTCCCGAGACCGGTCGAGGTCCTCGAGTACAGCGGAGAGGCGCTGAATGTCGCCCACAACACGAGTGCCCCGACCACTCCGCCGACGAACTGCGCGATCCAGTAGCCGATCGCGTCAACGAAGCCGATGCGGCCTGCGAAGAGCGCGCCGATCGTCACTGCTGGGTTGACGTGGCAACCCGAGATCGGGCCGATGGCGTAGACGAGCGCCAGAAGCGTGAGCCCGAACGCGAGCGCCGTCGCGACGACGCCAGCGGAGAAGCTGCTTCCAGCGACGTGAAAGCCGAACGAGAGCGTTGCCACTCCGACCCCGAAATAGACGAGCAGCGCGGTACCTATGAGCTCGGCGATGTACTTGCGGATCATGACTCTCCTCTCTTCTGGGTCACGACGCGCCTTGCCTGGGGGCAGCGCCGACGACCAATTCCTGTGCACCAGCGTCCCGCGAGGAGGAAGGTAGTGCAGTTGAGCGTCAACTCGACGCCCTTGCACACCGTGGTCAGCGCCTCTGCGGGCACAGTTCGACGCGTCCGAGAGTGAGTCGCCGGGCGTGGCCCGGGCGCCGGTGGGGCGCGCTGGGATCAGGTCGGCGCAGGGCTCCACGCCCAGCCGCCGCGGCTGCCGTGCCGGAACCGCCCGGGCGCAGAATGAACACGAAACGTAGTATCCGCGTCGATGCAGGAGTGCCGGCGCCCCCTGGCCGACCGAGTGGAAGTGAGCGCTCCCAGATTGGCTGCATTCGTGGTACAGGCTCTTACACGATTTCCCGAGTCCATTCGCCGCCGCGTCCTATGGGCCGCTTTCGACCGTGCCCGCGACGCCTTCAATCGTGGAGATCTCGAAGTCGTCTTCGCTCTCTTCGCCGCAGACGTTGAGTACGGTCCGCCTCCCCCGCTGCACGGGGGAGGCCCTCTCCGGGGCCGCGGGGCCGTCTTCGACTTCTGGGCTGGGATCTTCACCCGTTTCGACGAGAACACGATCGAGAACATCTCCCTGGACGAGGTTTCGTCCGGGTCCTTCGTGCGGCGGGCGCGCTTGTGCCACCGGTCGAGCACCAGCGGCGAATCACTCGACTATGTGATCGTGCAGGCCACGGACCTCAAAGGTGGTCGTGTGGTGCGACAAGTGAACATCCTGGATGATCCCAAAGCAGCAGAGGTCTGAACCGGCGGAGGGCGCCTTCCCAAGCCAGTCCGGGCGCGCACCAGGCGGACGGATGCTCTTCACCGATCTCGACAGCGACGACGTCCGGCTGATCGGGGCGGTCGACTTGGAGTGGCTCCAGACCCGCCAGCCATTACCAAACTGCCTGGCGCTGGTTCCGCAACTAGGCCGCCGCCGGTGATCTCCCTAGCCAGGGCTTTGAGCTGAGCCTTCGTGGTAACGGTCGACGCCGATGAGGCATTGGAGTGGAATGAGCAGCAAACCGGCAAACCACGCTGTGAGGGGAATGTGGACCGCACTCAGGATAGTGATGAGGAATGGTCGGCAAGACGAATGCGCACGTCGGCCGCCACGGCCCCCTTCTCGAGGACAAACACCGGGTTGAGGTCCATCTCGGCGATCTCCGGCAGGTCATCGACAAGTGCAGAGACCCGGTGAAGCACTTGGCGCAACGCGTCGACGTCGAGAGCGGGCGCCCCCCGATAGCCGGTCAGCAGCCGGTACGACTTCAGCGACTGCAGCATGTCCTCGATGTCGTCATCGGTGAGCGGTGCGATACGGACAGCGACGTCCCCCAGCACCTCGACGAGCTTGCCACCCAGACCGACCATCACGAGCGACCCGAGCAGGGGGTCGTGGTTGACACCCACGATCATCTCCTGCCCCGATTCGACTTGCTCCTGCACGAGGAGCTCGCTGGCCGCCGCGTCGATCCCGGCCGATTCCAGGTCGGCGCGAATCGTCCGCACCGCATCCGCGGCTGCAGCGGGTGTCGTCACCCCGAGCCGGACGCCGCCGACATCGCTCTTGTGGATAGCGGCAGCGACCTTGACGACCACCGTGCACCCGAGCTCGACCTGGGCCGCCTCGGCCTCGTCCGGGGTGCGTACGTACGTGGCGCGGGCCACCGCGATGCCATACGCGGCGAGCAGAGCCTGGGCGTCGACCGCCGCCAGCCAGCCATCGCTCGCGCGGCTGACGGCGGCGGCCACGAGCCGGCCGACCCGGTGGGCGTCGACGTCGGGTCGGAGCAGCCTGCCCGCCGGACGATCCCGTCGGCCTTCCCATGCGACGCTGCGTCCGAGGGCGCGTGCCGCGTTCTCCGGGAATGCGAACGACGGGATTGCTGCCTCGCGGAGCGCCCACGGCGGGCCCTCCCGGTTCATGAACACCGTGACCAGCGGCACGTCCCTGCTGAGCTCAACACGTGAGGCGATGAGCTCGTCGGCCACGTCCGAGGAGCGAGTGAGCAGGGGTGTGTTGAACATGACGATCAGCGCGTCGATCTCCGATGCAGCCCCGAGGATGCGGACCGCCTGGCCGTACTGCTGTGCGGTGGCGCTGGCGATCATGTCGACAGGGTTGGACACGCTCGCCTCCGGCGGGAGCAAGGATCGCAGACGCGCCGCGGTGGGCTCGGTGAGCTCGGGCACGACGAGCCCGTTGGTCTCGCAGGCGTCTGCGGCGAGAATGCCCGGGCCGCCCCCGTTGGTCAGAATGGCCACTCGATGTCCTCGGAACCGCCGCTGCGAGCTCAACATTGTGGCGAGGTCGAGCATCTCCTCGATGGATTCGGCACGGATGACGCCCGCCTGGTGGAGCAGGGCGTCCACTGCCACCTCGCCGCCGGAGAGCGCTGCAGTGTGCGACGCCGCCGCTCGGCAGCCGGCTTGCGTCCGGCCCGCCTTCACCGCCACGATGGGGACCCGCCTGCCGACCCATCGGGCGATCCGGATGAACCACCGCGGGTCTTGGATCTCCTCCAGGTAGAGCAGGATCAGGTCGGTGGCGGGATCTTGGCCCCAGTACAGGAGCAGGTCGTTGCTGGTGACATCGGTACTGTTGCCCACCGACACGAACCCGCCGATCCCGAGGCCGCGAACCTCCGCCGCCTCCAGCACGGCGAGCCCAATTGCGCCTGACTGGCTGAGCAGGGACGTCCTCCCTGGCGGGGGGACAGCCCGGCTGAAGGTCGCGTTGAACCGTGCGTCGGCGGTACCGCTGAGTATCCCCGTGCAGTTCGGGCCAACGAGCCTCACGCCGCCCGCGACAGCTTCCTGCACGAGACTGGCCTGGAGGGCAGCCCCGTCTGCGCCCGTCTCCGCGAACCCGGCCGAGATGACACACACCGCTTTGACGCCGAGAGCACCGGCTTGGGCGACCACTCCGGGAACGGCGGGGGCCGGCACGCAGACGATGACGAGATCGGGGACGACTGGGCAAGAGGCCAGATCCGGATAGGCGGCGATACCCTGCACCGTCGGATGTTTCTTGTTCACGGGCAGCACGACCCCGCCAAAGTGGCTTTCGACCAGGTTGCCGAAGAGCAAGCCCGCGATCGTGTTCGGATCAGCGCTGGCCCCGACCACGGCGATCGCGTGAGGGCACAAGAACGAGTCCAGAGCGGCCTGCGCCGCGCTGGAGCGGTCCCGCAGCGCGGCGTCGAGACACCGGTCGGTCTCGGCGTCGGCACCCTCAAGGGTGTGGATCTCGACACGGCGACTGATGCGCAGGACTTCCTCCGATCCCTCGGCGATTCTCTCGCTCATGCTCCCGATCCCCTGTGCAGGCCCTCTACCCGTCCAGTCTCCTGTAGTTGCCAGCGGGGTTGTAGGGTCGAAGGTCACTCGGACACTCCACCCCGGGTCCCGGTCAAGCCTCATGCTGGCGGTGTCGGGCGGTGGCAGATCGGGGCCGACAGCCGAACCGACCTGCGAGTGCGCAGGCTCGTTCTCGCGTGGCCGGAGATCCTGGACCGTCGAAAGAGTCTTTCGGGCCTAGCCGGGCCGAGCGCACGGGTCGAAGATGGAACAGGTGAAAGCGTCTTGTCCGGTTCTGGCCATGCGAGCAGCACCTTGCACGATGTCCAGGACCCGCTCTCACCCTGCTGGCGGGCGCAGCACGGTTGCGCCCGGTTCGAGCTGCGCCGTGCCCACGAAACTGTGGGAGCGTCCTCTGGCAAGTACAGAGCGGGTGCCGGAAGCATCTGCGTGGCACGATGCCAGCCCCTGCAGGAGGTGGCGCCATGACCAGAGTGGTCGAACGACCCAAGCCCTTCGTCGTACCGGAGTACTGCAAGGGGTGTGGGCGCTGCATCAGATCGTGCTCTAAGGGCTGCATCGCGATCGGTACCGAGATCAACCCGGAGACGGGGCTGATCCCGATTGTTCTCGACCTGACGCAGTGCAACGGCTGTGACCTCTGCATCGACGCCTGCCCGGAGCCCTACGGTCTCCGACCGCAAGGCGATGAGGCGGCTTTCGAGTTGATGGACCCCAAGATGCTTCTGGGCCCGCGGCCCTTCGACGTACCGCAGCCGGAGCCCCGGCCCGACACCACGGTCAGTTTGCCGGAGCGGGAGCCGCTCATCGTCAAGGGGACGTACGCAGCCGCGGTAGGCGCGATCCTTGCCGGTTGCCGCCACGTCTTCGGCTACCCGATAACCCCATCGACCGAGGGCGCCGAGATGATGGCGAAGGTGCTACCCGAGCTCGACGGCGTCTTCGTCCAGGCCGTCAGCGAGATTGCGACGGTCAACATGATGTACGGCGCCGGCGGTGCCGGGAAGCGTTGCATGACTTTCACCAGCTCACCGGGCTTCAGCCTGATGCTGGAGGGGATCTCGTACATGGTCGGGGCAGAGGTTCCAGCGGTGTTCGTGAACCTCATGCGCGGCGGGCCAGGGCTGGGTAGCATCGGGCCCGAGCAGGCGGACATCAAGCTGGTCTGCCGCGGCCTCGGCCACGGGAACACCCACGCCATCGCGCTCGCCCCGGCGACGCCGCAGGAGATGCTGGACATCGCGATGGTCTCATTCGAGCTCGCCTTCAAGTACCGAAACCCGGTCGTGATCCTCGGGGACGGTTATCTCGGCCAGATAACCGGGAAGGTGCGGCTGCCGCGCCAGATGGTGGCGCCGGGGATTCCCGAGTGGGCGGTGTTCGGCGACCGCTCGCATCGGGGCAACCTGATCTGCTCGGTCAACCTCTCAGAGGTGGAGCTCGAGCAGCACAATATCCGCCTGAACGAGAAGTACGCGCGCATGATCGCCGAGGAGCAGCGGGCCGACCTCTTCCGGTGCGACGACGCCGACATCCTCCTCGTGGCCTGCAACACGCCATCGCAAATGGCCAAGGGCGCCATCAAGGAGCTGCGCGACAAGGGCCTGAAGGTCGGCCTCTTCCGCCCCATCACTCTCTGGCCCTTCCCGATCGAGGCCCTCCTCACCGTGCTCGACCGGGTGAAACGCCTGGTCGTTGTGGAGGCGAGCAGCGGCCAGCTGGAGGACGAGCTGCGGCTGGCACTGAGTCACGCGGATGTCCACATGCCACCGCCGATGAGCCACGTCCGTCGCATGGGTGGGATCCTCCCGTCGCAGGGCGAGATCATCGAGCACGTGCTGAGCCTGGAGGAGGTGCGCTGATGCCGACCTCGGTCTTCTACCGTCAGTTCGAGCGCCACGCCCATGCCGAGGGGGTCAACGCCCACTCGACGACCTACTGCCCCGGCTGTGGGCACGGGCTGGCGCAGAAATACCTGGCCGAAGCCATCGACGAGCTCGGCGTCCAGGACCGCACCGTCCTGATCTCGCCGGTCGGCTGCGCGGTGTTCATGTACTACTACTTCGACGTCGGGAACTCACAGGCCCCGCACGGGCGTGCTCCGGCGGTGGCGATGGGCCACAAGACGGCGAACCCGGACTCGATCGTGATCTGCTACCAGGGAGACGGGGACCTCGCGTCCATCGGCCTGGCCGAGATCGTGAGCGCTGCACAGCTGGGGATCCCGATCACGGTCATCTTCATCAACAACGCCATCTACGGGATGACCGGCGGCCAGATGGCTCCCACGACCCTCATCGGCCAGCGAACGACCACCACGCCGGGGGGCCGGACACTCCTGGCCGGCCAGCCGATGAAGATGGCGGAGCTGATCTCGGGCCTGGACGGGCCCGTTTATGTCGAGCGGGTCGCGCTGTATGACAACAGGCGGCGGACACACGCCAAGCGCGCCATCAAGAAAGCGCTCGAGCTGCAGGTCGCCGGCACCGGCTTTGCCTTCATCGAGGTCCTTTCCGAGTGCCCGGTCCATCTGGGCCTCGAACCCGAGGCCGCCGAGGACTGGGTGAGGGACAACATGGTGCCGATCTTCCCGCTCGGCGTGAAGAAGGACATCACCGACAGGGCGGCCTTCCCGGTCATCCCGACAGCCAGCTTCGATCCGGAACAGGCGCTGACAGCGCTGGGCGCGACGACCGAGCGCCCACCGCGCTTCGCCCAACGGTTCCCGACCCACATCGACCCCGAGGACATCAGCCTCAAGCTGGCCGGTTCCGGCGGTGACGGCGCTCAGACCGCAGCGATGATCATTACCCGCGGCGCGATCAACGAAGGCTACGACTCGACGCACATCCCGAGCTATGGCCCCGAGTCTCGCGGCGGAACGTCGTACGCCGACGTCCATGTGGCCATGAGGGAGGTGCTGTCCCCGGCTGCACCACGCCCCCACGTGCTCGTGGCGTTCAACGCTCCCAGCCTCGTAAGGTTCGGGCCAGCCGTGCGGCCCGGTGGGATGGTCGTCTACGACAGCTCGGTGATAAGCGCCCTGCCCGACGGCCTCGCCACCGGAGTTAGGACGGTGGCGGTGCCCTTCGCCAGCGTGGCCAAGGACCTCGGCGCCGCGCTGGTGAAGAACGTCGTCGCCCTTGGTGCACTACAGGGAGCGACGAAGATCTTTCCGGAGGAGACGTTCCTCACGGCCATCTGCGCCGCGCTGAAGGCGAAGTGCGCAATGATCCCGATAAACGAGGAGGCGTTCAAGGTGGGGGCCAAGCTCGCCGGCGAGCAGGTGGACTAGTCGGCTTCCCTCGCCAGGTCGATCAGGCGGGGCATTTCGTTGGGGTGCGGCGCTGCAGGAGTGACGACTCTTCTAGCCTATGACCAGGGAGTTCGGGTCGTTGTGCTGGTTGAGTGACCCCTGTTGGCGTCTGTGGAGGGGCAGATCCGGCTGACGGTGGTGCTATGTGGGTCGCTGGCGTGGTGTGCGACGCCGGGAGGCAACAGGTGTCGAGTGGTCAGCGGTTGGGGCGGTGGCGGCCTCGGACTGCTCGACTGCGTGCAGGGAGGCGATCTCGAGCATGGCGACGATCTCCCTGAGGCGTCGGGCGTTGTCGAACCACTCCTGGTAGCGGGCGAGCTGGTCTTGGGTGAGGTAGCGGGTGACGGTCTTGCCATCGACGGTCCGGGTCCATTGGATGTAGGGGCCGTGCAGGGTGGGTGGGTCGTGCTTGCAGGCGCAGCCCGGCTTCCCGCAGCGCATATGGCGCAGGACCACGCTGCCCGGCAACACTCCGTCGATGCCGGCCAGCTCGGTTGCGAGCGCCCGACGGGTCGCCTCCCACGGCATGTGGGTCTCCATGTCCGGCATCGCTGCTCCTTATCACCTTCGCGATTACCTTCGAGCGTCCCCCAGTTGCCACCTTACAGCGGTAACGCTGTAGGGACACGGCACGCCGGTGCCGTGGCTCACTGGGAGAGGTGATCCGATGCTGACCACTGACACCGAGACCCACACCGAGACCGAGACCTTCGCTCCGGCCCGCAAGAGCTTCGAGGAGATGGTCTGCTGGCTGGACGGGACCGAGTCAGTCCGCCTGACCCATGCCGAGCTGGAAGATCAGGTGGAAAGACGCGGCCGGGAGGTGCAGCGGCTGATGCTCCAAGACCACCTGGACCTACGCGCCCTTCGCGAGCAGCGCGTGGGGGCCGTCGATTCCGAGGGAGCCGTGCACGCCAATGTCGAGCCCGGTCATCGTCGCCACCTCTCCACGGTCGTGGGTACCGTGAGCGTCGAACGCCTCGCCTACCGTCACCCGGGAGCCTCCAACCTGCATCCTGGTGACGCCGCGTTGAACCTTCCGGCCGAGCTGCACTCCCACGGCCTGCGCCGACTGGCCGCGATCGAGTCGACCCGAGGCTCCTTCGACGATGCCAGCGCGGCCATCGAGCGATCCACCGGGGTCTCGGTAGCCAAGCGCCAGGTGGAGTCCCTCACTGCCGCGGCCGCAACAGACGTCGAGGACTTCTACGCCGCCAGAGCGCCCGAGCCCGGCACGAGCGACGACGTGGTGGTGATCTCTGTCGACGGCAAGGGGATCGTCATGAGACCCGACGCGCTACGGGAAGCGACGGCCAAAGCAGCCGGCGCCGCAACCCCCAAGCTCGGGACCCGTCTGTCCAAAGGAGAGAAGCGCTACCGCAAGCGGATGGCCGAGGTGGGCGCGGTCTACGACCTGGCGCCCGTGGCCCGCACCCCCGCCGACGTGCTCGCCTCCAAGCACAGCGACGACACCTCACCACCCGCGCCGAAGGCCACCGGCAAGTGGGTGACCGCCAGCGTGGCCCGAGACGCCGCGGATGTGGTGGCTCGCGTCTTCGACGAAGCAGAGCGACGTGACCCCGAGCACAAGCGGTGCTGGGTGGCGCTCGTGGATGGCAACAACCATCAGATCGACCGCATCAACGCGGAAGCTGAGAACCGCAAGCTGAAGGTCACCACCGTGGTCGACCTGATCCACGTCATGGAATACATCTGGGGTGCCGCGTGGTGCTTCTTCGCCGAGGGCGACCGAGCCGCAGAGGACTGGGTGCGCGACAAGACCCTCGCCGTGCTTGAGGGCAACGCCCGTGACGTCGCCGCGGGGATCCGCCGGCGAGCCACGACGGCCCGGCTCACCAAGCCAACGCGCAAGAAGGCTGACGCCTGCGCCAGCTACTTGATCAACAAGTCCCCCTACCTCGACTACCCGACGGCGTTGGCAGCTGGATGGCCCATCGCCACAGGGATCATCGAGGGCACCTGTAGATACCTTGTCGCTGACCGGATGGACATCACCGGTGCCCGCTGGTCAGTCGACGGCGCCGAAGCAGTCCTCAAACTACGCGCGGTGCGCTCCAACGGCGACTTCGACGACTACTGGACGTTCCACCTCGACCACGAACGACAGCGAGTCCACGAGTCCTGCTACGCGGACGGCATCATCCCCCTCGCAGCGTAGGTCACTCCTACAGCGCCGCACCCATTTCGTTGTGTGCGCGCGAGCGGGTCGACTCATCCGGACGAGTGCCGGGGTTGCGGCGTTGTCCGGGAGGGTGCGATCTTGACGGCTCGAGCCGGGCTCTCGACGCGCGGACAGATCACAGTGAGCTCGTCGCCCGGCACCGACTGCGGCATCGCCAGTCCTACGAAGGCGGTCGGCGGCTGGACCCGATGGAACCCTCACGACGCCCGCACGGTCAAGCGCAGCAGTCGGGGAGGGTCGACTGTACCGGTTAAGCATCGACGGAGGCACGATCGTTTGCGGTTCGTGCGACGTGGCCGGCCGCCGCCGTCCGAGCCTCGACGCGTTGTCGGGATCGGGACTCACGCCCGGGTGACGAGCCTGGTACGTTTCGTGATTGCCGCCGGATCTGACAGGGCGGCTGACGGGTGGAGACCGTGCAACACGAGACCGGCCCGCGTCGCCGGGTGACGATAGCCGACATAGCACTTCGAGCGGGAGTCTCGAAGGGTGCCGTATCGTACGCTCTGAACGGCAAGCCGGGGATTTCGGAGGCGACTCGCCGTCGCATTCTCGATATCTCCGAGGAGTTTGGATGGTATCCGAACAGTGCAGCCCGCGCGCTCTCGGCTGCGCGTGCTCGCGCGTGCGGGCTGGTGCTTGCACGCCCGGCGCGCACGCTCGCCTTCGAGCCGTTCTTCATGCAGCTCTTGGCCGGGATCGAGGCCGAACTGTCCTCCCGCTCGGTCGGTCTCACCATCCAGGTCGTCGACGACGTCGAGGCCGAGATGGCGGTCTACCGTCGCTGGTGGGCAGAGCACCGCGTCGACGGCGTGCTCGTCAAGGACCTCCGCATCGTCGATCCCAGGGTTGAGCAGATCGAGCAGCTCGGGCTCCCGGCCGTCGTCATCGGCGGTCCTGAGGGTACCGGCAGCCTCTCGGCGGTATGGAGCGACGACGCGGGCGCGGTTGTCGAGGTCGTGCGATACCTCGCGCGGCTTGGCCACGAGCGGATCGCGCGGGTTGCAGGCGTCCCTGAGTTCCTCCACACCGAGATCCGGACCGAAGCGTTCCTTGCGACCATGGCGGAGCTTTCGCTTTCGTCACAGGTTCTCACGACCGACTACATGGCCGAGAGCGGAGCCCAAGTGACCCGCCAGCTCCTCTCCGACCGCAGGCCCCCCACGGCGATCGTCTACGACAACGACGTGCTTGCTGTCGCGGGCCTTGGGGTCGCGCACGAGATGGGCCTCTCGGTCCCACGAGACGTATCCCTCGTCGGGTGGGACGACTCGCTGTACACCCAGGCGGTCCACCCGCCGCTCACCGCGGTGACGAGGGACATCGTTGTGATGGGGATGCACGCGGCGAGCGCCCTCCTCGCGCTCATCGACGACGGAGTCGTCACCCGAGCTGGCGAGGTTTGCGGCCAGCTCATCCCGCGCGGCACTACCGGCCGCCCGCCCGGTGCCGCTAGCGGCTCCACCCGGGCACCCCGCCCCTTTGCTCGCCGGCAGCGCGACGAGCGGGATGGCTTGACGCTTAACCGAAAAAGTAGTTGACTTACTTTACGGAATGTTTACGGCGCGGTGTCAGGTGTGCCCTTGGTCGAGTGGCTGTGTAGCGGTGCGCGCGCAACCACGGGAAGCTTAGGGAGAAGTGGTGTCACAGCTGGGCCAGGGTCGTCCTTGGATTGGTGCCAACTTCTGGTCGCGTGCGGGCGGGCCGCATATGTGGAGTCGCTACGACGCGAAAGTTGTGCGCCAAGAGCTGGCCGTGCTCGCCGAGCACGGCTGCAACGTCACTCGCTCCTTCTGCTTCTGGCCTGATTTCGTGCCGGAGCCCGAGCACCTCGACCCGTCGGTGCTTGAGCGGTTCAGTGACTTTCTCGACGCACACTCGGAGGCGGGCCTGGGGACGATCCCCACCTTCATCGTCGGCCACATGTCCGGCCAGAACTGGGACCCTGCGTGGCGGGCGGGGCGAGACCTGTACCGCGACGTGTGGTTCGTGTCTCAGCAGGCCTGGTTTGCCGCGGAGATCGCCCGGCGCTTCGGTGCCCACCCATCGATCGTCGGCTGGCTCGTCTCCAACGAGATGCCGCATTACGGGGGCGCCGGCACGACGGACGAGGTCACCGCCTGGGCGCGCATCCTCGTCCAGGCCATACGGTCGTCAGGCGCGACCCAGCCGGTGTCGCTCGGAGACGGCGTGTGGGGCGTCGAGGTGTCCGGGCGCGACAACGGCTACTCGCTGCGCGCGCTTGCACCGATCGTCGACTTCATCGGCCCGCACGTCTACCCGATGCTGGATGACCAGGTCCGCCAGATCCTGACGGCGGCGTTCGTCTGCGAGCTTTCGAGATCCTTCGACAAGCCCGTCATCCTCGAAGAGTTCGGCGTCAGCTCCGATTTCGCCTCGGGAGAGAACGCGGCCGGCTACTACCGTCAGGTCCTCTACACGACGCTGCTTGCCGGGTGCCGCGGCTGGATCGCCTGGAACAACTGCGACTACGACGCGCTGCGCGACGAGGATCCCTATCGTCACCACGTCTTCGAGCTCCATTTCGGGCTGACCGACTCGAAGGGCAGCCCGAAGCCCCAGCTCGTCGAGATGAAGCGTTTCGCCGACAAGCTCGGTGAGCTCGCGCCCGACGGGTGGGAGACCGTCGCCGGTGACGCGGTCATCGTCGTCCCGGAGCACCTCGAGCGGGTGCTTCCCTTCGCCCCCCAGCAGTACCGCGACGACATCCGGGACGACCTGTTGCAGTGCTACGTCGCCGCAAAGGAGGCGGACCTGCCGGTTTCACTGCTGCGGGAGAGCGACGGCCTGCCGGCGGGCGCGCGCCTGTACCTCGTCCCGAGCGCCAAGCTGATCACCGGACCGGGGTGGGAGCGGCTCCACGCGCTCGCAGAGGGCGGTGCCACCGTGTACGTGTCGTACTTCGCGGGGAGCACGAACAGACAGCGGGGCCCGTGGATGTCCTGGCTCGACGAGCTCTTCGGCGTGCGCCACCTCCTGCGTTACGGCCTCGTCGACCCGATCGTCGAGGACGTGGTCACCTTCGAGCTGCTCGAGGATCTGGGCGAGCTCGGCCCCGGCGCGGAACTGTCCTTCAAGGTCGGCGGGAGCCCGAGCGCCCGGTCGTACCTGCCCGTGGAGCCGATCGACGCGAAGGTCCTGGCCGTCGACGGCGCTGGGCGTCCTGCGCTGCTTCGGCACTCCATCGGTGCCGGCTCAACGGTGCTCTGCACCTATCCGATTGAGCACATGGCCGCCCACCGAGCCTCGGCGAACCCGGAGGACACGTGGCAGCTGTACTCCGCCCTGGCCTCGTCGGCCGGCGTCGCAAGGCCGGTGCGCGTGGACGATCCCCGCGTGCTCGTCGGCGGCATCCGCGTCGGGAACGGTGAGATCGCCGTGTTCGTCAACTGCTCGAGCGACACCGTCGCCGTCGAGCCCATCGTGACCGGTTCGGTGGAGCTGTCGCCGCCTGGAGTATGGTCGAGACTGGAGCCGTTCGGCGTCGCGGCGGTGCGTTGTGAGGGCTCCAGCACCGCGGCGCCGACCGGACGACTTGCCGGACCGGCATGGGATTTAGTGGAGAGCACGAGAGAGGAGGAGGAGGAAGAGGGCGTATTCTGAGTCAGCCCGCGCAGGACCGGTCGGAGATCGGGTGGTCAGGCAGGGGCGGCACTACGGGCGCAGCGTTGCTGCGAGCAACCCAAGACAGGAGAGAACCGGAATCATGTTAATCCACAAGAGAAAGATGGCAGTCGGGTTCGCCGTCGCCGTCGCGGCGGCGTCACTGATGCTGCCGCTGCTCACGATGGGCGCTTCCGCTGCAACGCGTCATGCGAGCTCTAAATTGTCGTTGACCAGCCTCCCGCGCAACCAGACCGTCTACACGAGCGGTGTCGCGTACGGCGCACCGAGCGCCTGGAACCCGATGAACGTGGGCGCCATGGCGACCGGCACAGAGGGTCTGGTCTACGAGACCCTGGAGCTGTACAACCCGGTGACCAACGGTTACATCAACTGGCTGGCCAGGAGCGTTACCGTTAGCGGGCTCACGTGTACCATTCAGTTGCGCAACGGCATCAAATGGAGCAACGGGAAACCGCTCACTTCGGCCGACGTTGCCTACACGATCATGCTTGCGAAGACGAACCTAGCTGTCCCCTACAGCAACCTGGGCCCGTACATCAAGAGCGTCACGACGCCCACGAGCTCAAAGGTGGTTGTCACCTTCAAGAGTGCGGCGTACACGCAGTGGCAGAACTTCCTCTGGCACAACCCGATCATCAACAAGGCGATCTGGTCGGCGATGACACCGGCGAATCAGGTGACCGGCGCGAACACCAACCCTGTCGGGACCGGCCCGATGCTGTTCTACGCCGCCAACGACCAAGAGGTTGCTTACAACGTCAACCCCAACTGGTGGGCGACCAAGGACCTCGGTCTGAAGTTCCACTTCACGTACCTCGTTGACGTCGTGAACGGCAGCAACAACGTCGAGCTCGGACAGCTGCTCGCTGGCAACATCGACCTGAGCAACAACTTCCTTCCTGGCATCGCGTCGCTGATCACCTCACCGGCGTCGACAGGAAAGCTCAACAGCAACGGTGGGTACGGTCTCGCGACCTACTACCCAACGGCACCGTTCATGATGTCGGCCAACACCGTCTGGCTGGAGCCCAACTTGACCAAGGCTCCGATGAGCAACCTGAACTTCCGTGAGGCGCTGGCGTACGGGATCAACCCGGGGGAGATCGCAAGCGTGATCTACGACAACCTCGTGGATCCGGCGGGTCCGATCGGATTGCTGCCGAACCTCACCCCGTTCATCAACAAGACTGTGTTGAAGAAGTACGGGTTCAGCTACAACCCGGCCAAGGCGAAGGCGTTCTTGGCGGCGTCGGAGAGGCAGGCCGGCGGCTACAAGAAGGGTGAGAGCATCACGATCCAGGACCCGGACGGCTGGACGGACTGGAACTCAGCCACCGACGTCATCGTGCAGGAGCTCAAGGCGGTCGGCATCAATGCCGTCGCGTACTTCCCTCAGGACCCAACACGCAATAGCAACCTGACAGACGGGACCTACCAGCTGGCGCTCGACAACAACGCTGGACCGAGCTCCAACCCGTGGTCGTACTTCGACCGCGTATTCCAGCTGCCGATCTTGAAGCAGCAGACTGCGCAGCTCAACTGGGAGCGTGACAGCAACCCGGCAGCGTGGAAGCTCGTCGGGGAGATCGGTGGAATCGCACCGTCGAATAAGGTCGCGATCCAGAAGATCTACACGCAACTAGAGACGATCTTCCTGCAGACACTGCCGGAAATCCCGCTCTGGTACAACGGCGCGTGGGCGCAGTACCAAACCACGTACTGGAAGCACTTCCCGTCTTCGACCGTTAAGACGGACCAGTACACCCCCGTCATGTGGGGCGGCTGGCTCGGCAACATGACCACTGTTCTTGGGCTGGCTCAGTTAAGGCCCGTCCCCGGAGCGTCATAGCGGTTATCAGCTAGCCTGATGCGAACCCGGCCACCTCGCCTCCTGCCAGGCGCAGGAGATGGGGTGGCCGGTCGCAACGGGCAGCGGATCCACGAGGGAGAGCCGTGCGACGGTACCTGCTGAGGAAGCTCCTCATCTACATACTTACGTTCTTCATCGCGGCCACGCTCGACTGGGTCCTGCCGAGATTGGTCCCTGGTAACCCAATTCAGCAGTTGCTGGCGAAGATCGAACTGCAGCCCGGGACGTACAACGCGACTTACAAGCTGTACATGCACAGCTTCGGCTTCGACCGCCCGTGGTGGGACCAGTACCTGAGCTTCTGGAAGGCCCTTTTCCACGGGAACCTCGGGATAAGCATCTACGACTTCCCAAAGCCGGTTACGTCGGTCATTGCCGACTACGTGTTGTTCACCCTGGCGCTGCTCATCCCAGCAATCCTGCTGGCGTACTATGCGGGGAACAAGGTCGGCGCCATGGCGGCTCGCCGCAAGTCGCTGGACAATACGGTCCTTCCGGTCGGCTACCTACTCACGGCGACCGCGTACCCCTGGCTGGCTCTGCTTCTCGCCTTCCTGCTCGCTGCAGGTGGCATCGGCCACTTCTTCCCCATCTCGGGTGGCTTCGCGTACGGCCTCCTCCCGAACTGGGACTGGGCCTTCGTCTGGAGCCTCATGACACACTGGTTCCTGCCGTTCCTCACCTTGTTCCTGGTCGCCTTCGGCGGCTGGGCGATCGGGATGAGGAATCTCATCATCTACGAGCTCGAGTCCGACTACACCCATTACCTAGAGGCGCTTGGCGCGCCCAGCAGGCTCGTACGCAAGTACGCGTACCGCAACGCGATGCTGCCCCAGCTCACCGGGCTGGCTCTGCAGCTCGGCGTCATCGTGGGCGGGGCGATCGTCACCGAGGTGACGTTCGCGTACCCCGGTCTCGGCTACCTCATCTTCCAGGCCGTCGGCAACGACGACTACTTCTTGCTGCAAGGCATCTTCTTGTTCATCATCGTCGGCGTTCTCGCTGCCAACTTCATCGTCGACATCGTCTACGTGATCGTCGATCCTCGCACCCGGGTCGGGATCAGCGGTGCGTAGAACCAACGCCGCGCCCAGGAGGCCAACATGACGGTGCTCGGAACCGACGAGGCCACCGCAGACAGGGGCGCGCCCGTCGCGGGCGCCGGGGCAGGCGCGCCGAAGCGTAGGCGCTTCGAGTTCCTCTACTTCGCGCTGCGCAACAAGAAGCTGATCATCGGGCTCAGCGTCGTGCTGCTGTTCGTTCTCTTCGCGATCTTCGGCCCGCTGTTCGTTCAACACCCGCTGACCGCGTACGGCCCGCCGAGGCACACGCCGTCGGGGACCTACTATTTCGGCACGGACTACTTCGGTCTAGATGTCTTTACCCAGTTCGTATATGGCTTGCGGGAGAGCCTTTTCGTTGGGCTCATAGGCGGTTGCGGCGCGACCGTGATCGGCATGACCCTCGGTTTCATTTCTGGCTACAAGGGGGGCCTCATTGACGAGGGGCTCAACGTGCTTTGCAACGTGGAGCTCACGATCCCTGGCCTGGTGCTGCTGATCCTTATTGCGGGCTTTCTTCACCACACGAGCCCCCTCATCGAAGGGCTCCTGATCGCGTGCACCACGTGGACTTGGTCCATGCGCGCGATTCGAGCACAGACCTTCTCGTTGGTTTCGCGGGACTTCGTCGGCCTCGCCCGGCTTTCGGGCGAGAAGAGCCGATCGATCATTGTGCGAGAGATCGCGCCCAACATGAGCTCGTATCTGTTTCTGGTCTTCATCCTCCTTTTCGGTGGTTCCATCCTCGTGGCGGCGAGCTTCGACTTTCTCGGCCTCGGCCCGGCCGGTGGCATGTCTCTCGGCATCATGATGATGAACGCCGCCGACTGGAGCGCGCTCCCGCTGCACACGTGGTGGTGGTTCGTCCCGCCGGGGGCCGCGATCACCTGCGTCGTTGGGGGCCTCTACTTGGCCAACGTCGGCCTCGACGAGGTATTCAACCCCAAGCTGAGGGAGCTGTAAGACGGTGGGACTCAAGGTAGACCAGCTGAGGATCTGCTATCGCACGCTCCGCGGCGACGTCACGGCGGTGGACGACGTCACCTTCGACATCGCTGACGGGGAGATCATGGGGCTCGCCGGTGAGTCGGGCTGCGGCAAGTCAACGCTCGGCAATAGCCTCATCCGCATGGACGTGCGCATGCGGCAGCTCGGCGGTCGCGTCGAGCTGGATGGCGCGGAACTGCCGATATCGGACGCGCGGGCGATGCGCGACTACCGCTTCAAGGTGGTGTCGATCATCCCGCAGTACGCGATGAGCGCGCTGAATCCGACGCGCCGGGTCGGCAAGATGGTGTCCGAGCTGCTGAGGTCGAGGGGCTTCGACTACAAGTCCGCGCTTCCCGAGTTCGAGCGCCGCGTCAAACTGGTCGGGCTCGACGCTGACATCCTCAAGCGGTACCCGATCGAGCTCTCAGGTGGGATGAAGCAGCGTGTCGTGATGATCGTCTCGACGCTTCTCAACCCGTCGCTGCTCATCGCCGACGAGATCACTTCCGCCCTGGATGTCTCCACCCAGCGCGCAGTCGGAGAGATGCTGCTCGAGTTCCGCGATCGGAACTTCGTGAAGACCACGATGGTGATCACTCACGACCTGTCGATCCTCGCGCAGGTCGCGGACACGATCCTGATCATGTACGCGGGCAAGCTCGCCGAGAAGGCGAGGACCGACGTGGTCATCGGCAGCCCGCTCCACCCCTACACCCAGCTGCTCATTTCCTCGCTCCCGGAGGTGGGAGTCCGCCACGACGAGCACACTCTCGTCGGTATCCCGGGCCGTCCCCCCCCGCTGCTCAATCCCCCGTCTGGCTGTAGGTTCCGCGACCGCTGCCCGTTCGCCTTCGACCGCTGCGCGGCGGATCCGCCGTTCGTGGAGGTCCAGCCCGGTCATTCGGTGGCGTGCTGGCTTCATGCGGATGGCGTTTCGCCGGCGGGAGGAGCTGAGCAGTGCTGACACTCGACAATGTCACCAAGGTCTACAAGACCGGCACCTTCGGCGGAGAGTCGTTGCCGGCCGTGCGCGGGGCGAGCTTCGAGATCCGCCCCGGCGAGGTGACCTCCCTCATCGGCGAGAGCGGCAGTGGGAAGTCAACGCTCGGAAAGATGATCCTGCGGCTCACGCCCGTCACCTCGGGCACGATCAGCTTCGAGGGTACGGACGTCGCCGGACTGAAAGGCAAGCGGCTCCGGGAGTACTACCGCCACGTCCAGGGCGTGTTCCAGGACCCGTTCAGCTCGTACAACCCTGTGTTCAGGGCTGATCGTGTATTCGCGACGATCAAGCGTTCGTACTTCCCCAGCGTGAGCAACTCGGAGTGGCACGGGCGAGTGGAGGCGTCGCTCGAGTCCGTTGGTCTCAACCCCGTGGACGTGCTCGACAAGTTCACCCACCAGCTCTCGGGTGGGCAGCTCCAGCGGATCCTCATCGCACGTGCGCTGCTGCTCGAGATCAAGATCCTCGTCGCGGACGAGATCATCAGCATGATCGATGCGTCGACCCGGGTGGACGTGCTCAACCTCTTGGCGAACCTGAAGAGCCGCGGGCTCGGCGTGCTGTTCATCACCCACGATCTCTCCCTCGGCAACTACATAAGCGAGCGCACGATCATCCTGCGTCGTGGCGTCGTGGTCGAGATGGGCGCGACTCAGAAGGTGTTCGACAACCCGCAGCACGATTACACGAAGATGCTCCTGACCGCGGTGCCCCAGCTCCACAAGAAATGGGGGGCCGGGCTGGCCCCCGAGCTCGAGGCCATGGGGGTCACCTCGGAGGGCGAAGGGCGCCCGGGCCGCTACTCGAGGAGCAGCATGCACCCGCTCGCGGCCATGCACGCTTGGAAGGGGCATCGAGCCCAAGTAGTCGCGGCTGCGCTCGAGACCGCCGCGAGCGCGGATCGTACCGACACGTACCTGCGAACGCACGAGGAGGTTCCACCGCTCGTCGAGGTCGAGGAGGACCACTTCGTGGTGACCTCCGCGGGTGCCGAATGACCCGGCCGCTGCTCGGGTGACAGCTCGACCGCCCAAACTCGTCCCGGGCGCTCGGCTCCGCGCTTGACCCTCTCGATCCATGCGCAAGCAGTCGCAGAAGCGGACCGATCGGCCGCGGATGTCCCTGGAGTGCATCTTCTGCTGCCACTACCTACAACCGCCGAGGGCTTCGTGCACGAGTCGCGCACGCGAGATGATGAGTGAGACCCATCCGGACGTCCGTAAGCGTCCACCAGGAGAAATACTGGTGGAGTCTTCGCGTCAGTACCCGACCTGGGCTCCTCTTGCCTCTTCCTGAGCCCAGCCACGCGCTAGGTCCGGCGTACGCACGCCCAAGACTTTGCCGGGCAGCGGTCCCAGCGGGGATCGTGCTCGGCGACCTCGAGCCTGAGGGCTTCAAGCACTGCGACCAAACAGCGCAGGCGACGCTCGTTGTAGAGCCAGGGTCCGTAGTTCGCGAACTGTTCGTCACTCATGAGGCGCGTCACGGTCTAGTTGTCCACTCTGCGGGGCCATTGGTGAGAGGGACCGTGCAGGACGGCCGGGTCGCCATGACAACGAGAATTCGTTCTGCCACATCGCGCCAGGCGCTCGATCATGGTGCGGGGAGCAAGAAGCCGACCTCGGCCATGGCCGCGGCGAGGTGCCGTGACCCGGCTCGGGCCAAGGGCCCCCTGCTTGCGGTCACCGGGGCGTTTCCGCACCGCCGCGGACACTCAACATGGAACTCTCGTTCCAGGCTCCGGGCGGCGCGATGTCAGCCGCACATGAAGCGGGAAGCAGCAAGCTTTGCGCCCTTTGCATGCGGGCGCGAGGCTTGCGGTTCGTGGCACCTGCTGCGGACAGCGTCAGCCCATGATGAGCTACGTGTTGCAGACAGGGGCGTGAGCCCGTGATCGGAGGCGTCACATGCGCAAGTCCCTGATAGCCAGCCTGTCTGCGCTCCTCACGGTTGGCGCGATCTCCCTGCCCCTCCTGGCAGGCTGCACCACGACAGCTCCGCGTACCGGCCCGGCGACTGGAAAGCAGCTGGCCGAGCTGAAGGGCTCCGATACCGTCGTCAGTGACGAGTTCGGCATCTCCGTGGCCGTCTCGGGCACGACGGCCGTCGTGGGTACGTCAGGCAGTAGCTACGCCGGTCGGGCATACGTGTTCACCAGGACAGCGTCCGGCTGGAAACAGGCCGCCGAGCTGAAGGGCTCCGACACCAACCCCGGCGATAACTTCGGTAGCTCGGTGGCCATCTCGGGCACGACCGTTGTGGTGGGTGCATACCGCCACGCCAAGGATGCCGGTCGGGCGTACGTGTTCACCAAGACGGCGTCCGGCTGGAGACAGGCCGCCGAGCTGAGGGGCTCCGACACTGTCACAGACGACTTGTTCGGCTGGTCGGTGGCCGTCTCAGGCACGATTGCCGTGGTGGGGGCCGCTGGCTACGCCAACTATGAGGGCAGGGCGTACGTGTTCACCAAGACGGCGTCGGGCTGGAAACAGGCCGCCGAGCTGAAGGGCTCCGGCAACGTCACCAAGGATGGGTTCGGCACCTCCGTGGCCGTCTCGGGCACCACCGCTGTCGTGAGTGCGGAAGGTCACGCCAATGGTGCCGGCGCCGCGTACGTGTTCACTGGGACCGCGACCGGCTGGGACCAGGCCGCCGAGCTGAAGGGCTCCCATACCGTCGCTGGCGACAACTTCGGCAGCTCGGTTGCCATCTCGGGCACGACGGCCGTAGTGAGTGCATATGGCCAGGCCAACTCTGCGGGCAGCGCGTACGTGTTCACCGAGACGGCGGGCGTCTGGAAACAGGCCGCCGAGCTGAAGGGCTCCGACACTACCGCAGGCGACTACTTCGGCATCTCGGCGGCGATCTCGGGCACGACCGTTGTGGTGGGTGCATACGATCACGCCAATCTTGCCGGTCGGGCGTACCTGTTCACCAAGACGGCGTCCGGCTGGAAGCAGACGGAAGAGCTGAAGGGCTCCGACGTTGTCGCAAACGACAACTTCGGCATCTCCGTGGCAGTCTCGGGCACGGCCGCCGTCGTGGGTGCATATGGCGATGGCACCCGTGCCGGGCGGGCATTCGTGTTCAGGGCCTGAAGCAGGATCGAGGCCGGATGCCGGATCATTGCGGCGACACGCCTCGACCAAGCCCGATACCGTTCAGTCAGCACCTCAGGATGACTGTTCAAGGCGGCCCAGTGGGCTGCGGCCAGGTCCGGTGGTGGGCACGCTTCACATGCCACTTCGGCATCTTGCGCTTGATGTCGCGGGGGTTCGACCGTCTCCGGCGGATCGGGTTGAGCGGCCGGAGCAGCTGCACGATCGCCGCACGCCAGGTGGCCCTGGTCGCGCCAGTGTCTCAGTGGGGAGAGCGCCCCGTAGGGTGACTGACGGCAGGCGACGCTGAGGGCGGCGACGAACGACACCCGGTAGGGGTCCTCGTCGCACCGTCGGCCGCCTTCCACATGAGCGTGCCGATCGCGAAACGGCAGCAGAGGTGGCCCCAGATCTCGTGGCGCGCGAAGTCGGGCGACTTCGAGCGCAGCCAAGGTTCGTGGTCCCCGTTGGCCTTTCCGTCTTGCTCACCGGACCCGAGCCGTCTGGCAGTACCGGCCCGTTCCGACTCTGTCGAGGCTGCTTCCCACCCAAGCCTGCGCTTCCAGGCTTAGGCTGCCCCCAGCTTCACCGCCCTGCTGCGACAGGCCGGAAGCGGAGCTCTTTCATCTCCGCACGGATCCAGGGCGCCTCGTGGCGCACTGATGACTTGCCTGATCGAGCTTGTACACCGGGCGCTCTCGACTGTCCGCATCCATGCGGATGGTCGCCTCGAGGCGCTGCGTTCGACGCTCTCCGGCCGGCTGCACGGCCCTGTGTTGACATCAAACAGCCGGTATCCGTATTCGAGACGCTACCCAGGCCTCAAGACCCGGTCATGAGGCCTGGCGGGCTTACGCCGGACCTGCCGGCCGCAGAGCCGACTTCCAACCTTGGGCAAGCGGGTCGAGCACGTCCTTCAGCGTCGGCGAGCCGATCTCACGCAGCTCGTAGGAGACCCGCCTCGAGGGGTGGCCGAGGTCGACCAGTCGCGCCAGATCCATTGGGGTGCCGATGACGACGACGTCGCAGGCCGCCTGTCGGACCGTGGCGCCGAGCTCCGCCAGCTGCTCGTCTCCGTAGCCCATCGCCGGCAGCACGGCGCCGATGCCGGGGTAGCGGGCATAGGTCCCGGCGATCGAGCCGACGGCATAGGGGCGCGGGTCGACGAGGTCGACGGCGCCGTCGTGACGGGCGGCCACGGTGCCGGCGCCGAACGGCATGCCACCGTGGGTAATGGTGGGGCCGTCCTCGATGACGAGGACACGCTTGCCCGCTAGCGGCGGGCCCGCCTCGAGCGTTACCGGCGAGGCCGCCGTGACGACGCGGGCCCGCGGGTTGACCGCCTGCACGTTGGCCACGACGCGGGCGACGTCGGTGGGAGCAGCCGAGTCGATCTTGTTGACGACCACGACGTCGGCCCTTAGCAAGCACGTCTCGCCCGGGTAGTAGGCGAGCTCGTGGCCGGGACGCAACGGGTCGACGACGGTAATCATGAGGTCGGGGACGAAGAAGGGGAAGTCGTTGTTGCCACCGTCCCAGACGACGACGTCACATTCTGCCTCGGCCTGGCGCAGGATCTGCTCGTAGTCGACCCCGGCGTACATCACCATGCCCATGCGGACGGGCTCCTCGTACTCCTCCCGTTCCTCCAGACTGGGGTGGGAAGCGTCGATGTCGGCCACCGATGCGAAGCGCTGCACTCTCATGTCCTCGAGGTCGCCGTAGGGCATCGGGTGGCGCACGAGGGCGACCCGGAGCCCCGCCTGGAGGAGGATCTGGCCCACCCGACGGGTGGTCTGGCTCTTGCCACACCCAGTCCTCACGGCACAGACGGCCACGACCGGCTTGACGCTTCGCAGCATTGTGGCATCCGGCCCGAGAAGGCGGAAGTCCGCTCCCGCTGCCAGGATGGCGGACGCCTTGTGCATCACCTCGACATGAGAGAGATCCGAGTAGGCAAGGATGGCTTCGTCGATGTGCTCGCGGGCGATCAGGTCGGCCAGCTCCTCCTCCGCCACGATGGGGATGCCGTTGGGATAAAGCGGCCCGGCGAGCGAAGGCGGGTAGGAGCGGCCTTCGATGCCGGGAATCTGGGCGGCAGTGAAGGCCACGATCTTCGCCGAGTCGTCATGGCGGAACACCGTGTTGAAGTTGTGGAAGTCGCGGCCTCCGGCTCCCAGGATCACGATACGACGCTGTCTGTCGGTCATGGATCCATCTTGCACCTAGCCCCATCGTGGACGGTAGAGGCGTAGGACCTGGCCGACTCCTACGCCGTCGGCCGTGACCTTGCCGAGCCTCCGGCGGCTTAGCTCGGCGTGATTGCGAGTCCCTGGTCCGCGCCACCTAGATCACGCTGCGGGGCGAGCCCGTATCGGTTACAGCCGGGCGCTCTCTGCCACCCAGGCCCGCACTCCTCTCGCCAGGTTGACCGCATCGAGACCCAAGCCCAGCAGGACCTTGGCCACGACCTCGGAGCGACCGCCAGCGCCACACATCACGACAATCGGGCGATCGGTCGGCAACTCCCCGACCCGGGCGGCCGCGGACTTCATCGGGATGAAAGCGGCGTCTGGCATGTGGCTCGCTTCCCGCTCGACACCTCAGAGCAAGAGGTGGCACGGTCAGGTTCTCGGCACTGTCAGGGTCAGCCGACGGACTCCTCGGTGAGGGAAGGGGATTCAAGCCAAACGGCTTCTACCAAGGACTTGACCTGCGAGTTCCGGAAGAGAAGGTCGTTCATTTCACTGGCCTGGAGTCCTTTGGTGAAGTAGAACCCTTGCCCGAGCTGGCATCCCAGGGCACGGAGGACCTCAAGTTGGGGCGCGTGTTCGATGCCTTCAGCGACCGTCTGAAGATGCAAGTTCTTCCCGAGTTGGACGATCGTTTCGGCGAGCGCGCCATCCTCGACGGAAACGGCCACGTCGTCCACGAAGGACTTGTCCAGTTTCAAGATATCGATGGGAAAACGCCTCAGGTAACTCAGCGACGAATAGCCGGTGCCGAAATCGTCAATGGCGAAGCGGACGCCGAGCGCTTTGAGCTCCAACATCCGCTGGATGACGGACTCGGCCTCCTGGACGAATACGCCCTCAGTGATCTCCAGCACCAGGAACTGAGGATCGAGATCCGACTCCCGCAGTGCCGTCGCGACATCTTCCACCAATCCCTCGTCTTGGAAATGCCTGGCCGACATGTTGACGCTGACCCACAAGCGACGGGCGTCCGAGTGACAGAACTGCCACTCGCGCGTCTGGACGCATGCCTCTCTGAGCACCCAGCGATCAAGCGGGACGATAAGGCCGGTCTCTTCGGCGAGTGCGATGAACTCCTCGGGGAGGAGCAGTCCATTCTCTGGATGACGCCACCGCACGAGCGCTTCTAGTCCAACCGTATTGCCTCCGTCAAGGCTCACGATCGGCTGGTAGTGCACAACGAACTCCCGGCCTTCTATGGCTCGCTGGAGATCGGCGGTCCTATCCAGTCGTCGGACAATGGCCGCCTGGAGGTCGGGCTGATAAACCTCGTAACGACCCTTGCCGCGAGCCTTTGCCGCGTACATGGCCACGTCTGCCGCCTGCATCAACTCGGTCGGGTCCTCGTGGCCCGCCTGGCTGAGGGCGATCCCGACGCTGGCGCGCACTTGGATCTGGTGATCCTCGATCACGAGTGGTGCGCACAGCGCCGCGATGAGGCGTTCAGCGGCCTGACAGGCCTCCTCAGGGCCAGTGGTCTCCTCCACCAGGACCGCGAATTCGTCGCCTCCAAAGCGGGCCGCCGTGTCGCCGCTCCGAAGGGACGCGGAGAGCCGCCCGGCAACCGCCACCAACAGAGCATCGCCCGCAGTGTGCCCCAAGCTGTCGTTGATCAGCTTGAAGTCGTCCAGGTCGAGGAACAGGACGGCCAGTGACGACTTCGACCGAGTTGCCCGTGCCAAGGCATGCTCGAGGCGGTCCCGGAAGAGGGCGCGATTGGCGAGCCCGCTCAACGCGTCGTGGAAGGCCTGATGCTTCAGCTCCTCTTCGAGACCTGTGCGTTCGCTCACGTCCCGCAGGGTGAGGACGATACCTTCAAGGGTCGGTTCATGCAGCAGATTGGTCGTTGTCACCTCGACATGGCGCCATGAACCGTCGCAGTGTCGGATCCGCCATTTTGCCGTGACCGATGTTCCGGGTCGAAACGCCACGCCTCTGTATCCGGCCAATGCCCGCTCGACGTCGTCGGGGTGGAGGAGAGCTGTGAACCGTCTGCCTTCGAGGGAGCCGTCTGCGTACCCGAGGATCCTATTGGCCGAAGGAGTCTGATAGGTGATCGTCGTGTCGGGACGGGCGATCAGGATGACATCCGACGCATTCTGCACGAGAGTCTGGAAGCGAGCTTCACTGCGGCGCGCGTGCAACGCCTCGGTCATCGTCTCGCGGCCGATGGCCATTGCTGCCTGCGCGGCGAGAATCTCGATCGAGCTTCGGAGCTCGAAGGGGAACTTGGCAGCACTTGTGACAACTATCAGCCCCTGCAGCTGGTCCTTGGCGACAAAGGGGCACACGAGCTGTTCAGACAACTCGTGCTCTGCGAAGCCGGCATGCAAGGTGCTCGTCTCGATGACATAGCTCTCCACCGCGCCGTCGGCCAGGCTTTGTCGCGCGTTGGCCCAAAGAACCGTCAAGCTCTGTGGCCCCTCAGTCGGTCCATCGCCGGGCTTGGTGACGACCACCGGTTCGCCGTCCGGGTTCGTCACCGCGAACGTGACCTTGAAGTCGTCTCCGTTTCGAGCGACAAGCTCCCTGACGCCCGCGATCGTCGCTTGACAGATCGCACCGCGGTCCGACGCCGCCACGAGGTTTGCAACCGACCTGCGTAGGGTTTGCTCTCGAGCCACAGATTGCCCGTGCACCTGTACGAGACCAGTCATTCTGGTGATCACGAGAAGGAACATGAGCCCGGCGACTACGGCGATAACTGGGGCGTCGACGGTGTCGCCGCCCAGGGTCTCGGCGAGCAGGACCACCGGCGCGATGAGCGAGACCCCGGCGAGCAGCCTCGTCCGGTAGTGGCTGGTGCGCAGCGGCGCGGCTGACCTCGGCTCAGACAATGCCCGCATCGAAGGGTGCAGTGCCGCCGCGCCCCAGCACGCATAGAAGATGATCCAGCCAAGATCGACCGCGTTGCCGTGGTTCCAATTCCAGCCTGGGTGCAGGTTGGCCAGCTCGTACAGTGAGTCAGAGACAAGCGTTCCCAGTGCCCCTATCGCGAGCAACCGTCCTGCGGTGTTGCGAATGCCGCCGGCGGTCCAAAGTTGCGCCAACATCGCCAGAACGAGGACATCCCCAAGTGGGTGTGCGGCGGCCGTCAACCGCACAAGCAGCCCACCGGGCGCACGGAAGTTTGGGCCAATGAGGAAGATCCATGACAGCAGGCCGACGCCGAGCGTGATCGTAAGCGCGTCAAGCAGGCTGGCTCGATCGCCGTCGGGAACTCGCGCTCGGGCAAGAAGCAGCAGCCCGATTGCAAGCACCGGATACATCGTGATGTAGATCGCGTCGACAAACGACGGGAACGGGATGTGTTGCTGGCCCATGATCTGGTGCCAGAACCTGTAGGCCGTACCGCCCGTGACGAAGAGGAGCACGCCAGCGCCGAGGAACCACCAGGCTATTGGAGCGCTCGGTCGGTTGCGCCTCATACCGTAGGCAATCGCCACGATTGCCGACAGTCCCAGCAATGCCCACGCTGGGACTTGGCCCGGCCACTCCATCCAGGGAAGCCAACCGGAAGTCAAATGCTTTTCAGGCGGGACTCCGAACGAGAAGTAGGCAAGCGCGAGAACAGCTTCGAGGGTCAGGAACCACCGCCAGGCGTGTGCAGACGTGGTTTGAGCACCAGACGACCGCGGTCTGGTGACAACACACGCGTCATTCGCCCGAAGCAGTGTCACAGGTCCTCTGACCTCGTATTCTCTGTCTGATATTTCGGCGCGAATCCTTGGTTACTTGAGACACTCCTCCTGACAAGGTCCCAGCCGTGGAAACCGACTCGCCAGGTCCTAGTCGGGAGCTTGCGCTTCGGGCGCATAGCTGGGTTCGTTCGCTACAGCTTTGCCACCCGCGACCAAGCCAAGGCAGCGATCACCGCCTGGATCAAGCGCTACAACGCCGTCAGGCTGCACTCGAGCCTCGGCTACGTACCGCCGATCGAATGGGGGCTCAACTACTATCGCCAGCAACTGCAAGCCGCATAGCCAAGTGTCCGGCTAGCGGGGGGAAGCCCAGTCATAGCCAACTATCGTTCGACGTACACAGCAGGTCCGACTGGAACCTGCCAGCCAAGGACATCGGGCACAAGGAGGACGTAATGATCAGTGGGTGCCTTATCGGTGAAAGCTTGCGGGTTGGGGCGCCGTTCCAACCTGGGCGCCTGAGGGCCCGCAAGGTGGCCCGCGTCGACGTGTCGGCCAGCGCCGTGCCCAGTCAGCCAAGCACCTGGACGTTCATTGAGTTTGAGGGCGACGATGACGATGCCGACGCCCTTGCGCAGGCTCTCGCCGAATGCCTCCAAGCCGAGGGCGGCTGGTATGCCGAGTTCAGGGTCCGTCAAGAACACGTCGTCGTGTTCGCCAACAAGATCTTCCGATATCAAGCGGGCGATGAGGCCGGACGCGCCGAGGCCGTGACCTACGGACGTTCGGTGGGAGTGCCGGACCATCAGCTCGACTGGGGCGATTGATCTCACCGGCGGCGCGGTGGACCGCCCCTGACGCGCGGCCACGGTGGTCACCACCGTCAGCGGGCTCGCAGCCCCGTGGCGGGCCCCCTCGATCTCGACAACCTCCCCGTTGGTGGCTTTGGAGCCGCCCTCGAATAAGACCTCGGGTCGACGCTCCTTGTTGACGAGCTTGTGAGCAAGGCTGAGGACCCGACAGGCGGAGTTCTTGATGCGGAATGACTGTTTTGCGCTCGCCTCCGATGAGGTGCTCAGCACCGCCCGGCGCGCCAGTACGACGTTCTGGCGTCGGCGCAGAGGGTCTCGATGTCGGCGAGCGAGCGGACACGAAATATGACCACTCACCAGCTAAAACGTTGCTCTTTTGGCAACGAGTGAGGCTTTCACGTTTGG
>PLIM01000170.1 GCA_003139355.1 Acidimicrobiaceae bacterium
AGAAAATAGGCTCGGACGATCTTGATGGCAGCATCGATGCGTTCACCCACGCCCAATGGACGAAGGCTGACTGCATGTCCTGGCCACATAGAGCGTCCCTCCTAGCCAGGACGACGTGGTTTGCACCGCGACCGTCACGCGACCAAAGCGACTTCGGCCATGTCTACGAGGCTGCGATAGTCGTGGCCGCAGTGGCAAGGCTAATCCGTGGGACAAGGGCGCAGGAGCAACTCGAGCCGGAGGTGCCGCAGAGTTGACAGGGTTTGGCCGCTCTCGCCTGCGCCCGGAATGTCCCATTCCTTCGGGAAGACTGGGTTCGCAACTCAAAGGGGCCGTAACGCTGCTGCGGAGGCCACTGGTGCGGACCTGTGCGAGTATTGGCCGGATGGCCGTTGGACGCGTCGAGATAACCGACGTCGAGGCACCAGCCGCCTGGCGCCGACCGTCTCCGAAACTGCGGACCATTCGGCGTCTGGAGGTTGGCCTGGTCGCGTTCGCATTCGCGGCACTGGGGGCTACCGTGGCCGATCTCGACGTGGGACTCACAACGGCTGTCGCCGTCGTTGGTGGAGTTCTCGTTCTTGCCATGGTTGCCGAGGGTTTCGTAAGTCGTCGCTACAGGTCATGGGGCTATCTCGAGCGCGACGACGACCTTCTCATCCGACGTGGCGTTCTGATCAAGAGACTCTCGGTCGTCCCTTACGGGCGCATGCAATTCGTCGACGTCACGGCCGGGCCCGTCGAGCGCCTGTTCGGGATCGCAACCGTGCGACTCCACACTGCAGCCGCGGCAACAGATGCTCGACTACCGGGGCTTGGTGTCTCGGAGGCCGCAAGGCTGCGGGAACAGCTGACCGCGCTCGGGGAGGCTCGCGCTGCCGGGATCTGACTCAGCCGTGCCGCCGTTCGGCACCTCCGAGCCGACGGATTCTGCCTCCTCGATTCCACCCTATCGATCGGCCGAGGGTCCGCCTCGAGGGGGGCAGGAGGAGGCGTCTGCAAGGCTCCCGCGAACCTGGCAACGTTTTCATCCGCTTTCTCCTGTCGTTCGTATCGGCCCTTCTCTCCTGGGCATTCTCGTCGTGCTCGGATCGGCGGCTGCGCTTCCCGGTCGTACAAGCAGTTCAGCGTCTGATCTTGTGATCGTCGCCATGGTCGCTCTCGGCAGTGTGGTCTACTGGGCAGTAACTCGCTGGCGAGTCGATGGCGACACTCTGCGAGTCGAGACCGGTCTGATTCGCCGCCAGTCATTGCAGGTACCGCTTTCCAGCGCACAAGCGATCGATCTGGTGGAGCCGTTTTTGGCTCGGGTTCTGGGTCTGGCGGAGGTCCGCGTCCGGACCGGGGGAGCCTCGCGTGGCGACGCAAGGCTGTGTTATCTGCGCTACAGCGACGCCACCCATGTGCGAGCAGGCTTGTTGGCGGTGGCGCACGGCCTGCACGAGGCCGTGCCGGCGCCGCCGGAGGAACGCTTGGTTGTCGTCCCTAACGGCAGGCTCGTCGTTGCTGGCTGCCTGACCGGAACGATCCCCGCGAGCTTGGTCGCTGTGATCGCCCTGGCCGTGCTCGGCTCGACCGACCCGGCGGTGCTCGTTGCGAGCGGCAGCGGCTTGCTTGCCGCTTTCGTGACGATGGCGTTGACCGCATGGCGCCGCATCTCGACGGAATGGTCCTTCACCGTCGCCGAGGCTCCCGACGGCCTTCGGGTACGTTCAGGCCTGCTATCTCGGGCTGCTGAGACCGTGCCCCGAGGCCGGATTCAAGCAGTCCGCATGGTCGAACCTCTTTGGTTCCGCCCCCTTGGGTGGTGCCGCCTCGAGTTGCATCTGGCCGGCGGGGTGAAGGGCGGTGACCGCCAACAGCCTGCAAGGCTCCGCCGCGCCTTGCTCCCGGTCGGAACGCTCGCAGATGCCGAACTGCTCCTCGCTCGCGTGCTCCCAGGCCGGGAGGCGGCGCTCACGCGGCCACCTCGCCGGGCGATGCTCCGCGCACCTCTGAGCTATCACTTCCTCCGGGCGGGGGTCGGAGAGTGCTGCGCCGTGGCGATCTCCGGACGCGTCCGCCGAGAGACGGTGTGGGTACCATTGGCCAAGGCGCAGAGCCTCCGAGCTGCCCAGGGCCCGATCCAGCGGTCAATGCGGCTGGCGTCGGTTCATCTGGATACTGCAGGTCGGTACACTCGGGCAACGCTGCGTGACCGCGCGGCGCCAGAAGCGGTCTACCTCCTCGAGGAGCTTCCCGGCCGATGCGCGGCCGCCCGGAACCTCGCGAGAACACGGCCGGGACCCACGTCAGCGACAGGTCAGGCGGACTTGCCCGCGCCAGCCGACCGAGCTCTGCCTGACGCGTAGGCTGATGTGGCACGGGGCTGTAGCTCAGCTGGCAGAGCACCTGGTTTGCAACCAGGGGGTCAGGGGTTCAAATCCCCTCAGCTCCACCCTTATCTGTGCAGCTCAGCCTATGTTTGTGCTTTGGCTGCCTTCGCCTCCGGCCGGTTCCATCGCGCGTTTATCGCGCGGGTTCAGCTGCCGGACAGGAGCCTTCGTCGCGAGGTCGCTTAATGCCGAAGCGATGGCCTGGTCCCGGTCGGCCGTAGCGTGTTGGTAGATCACCGCAGCCCGCATCGAAGCGTGTCCCATTCGGGCCATCAGTTCCCGCGTGCTGGCACCCGTAGCAGCGGCCAGTGTGTTGCCGGCATGGCGTAAGTCGTGGAAGCGCAGGTGGCCAAGCCCCGTCGCGCGGCGAGCTTCTGCCCAGGACCGCCGCCACGTTGCCGATGGCAAAGGCCCCGTGCCTTGAAGACCTGTGAAGACGTAGGCATCGGTGTAGGCGCCGACGAAGAGATGGAGATGACTTTCCAGCTCCGCAACGATGTGCGGCGGGATTGCGACCCGGCGACGTCCGGCATCTGTCTTGGGCGGCCCCGTCAGTAGATGCCCGTCCACGTCCACGACCTGTTCATGCACGTCGACCCACCGGTGCAGCAAATCAAGATCCGATCGCCGTAGCGCCCGAAGCTCACCAAGACGCAGCCCGCACCAGTAAGCAAGCAGGACCATCGCGCGCCATCGCGCGGTGACGGCGCCAGCAAGAGCCTCTACCTCTCCCATGCTCGCCACCGGACGCTCGCTTGGTCGATCAGTGCCGGCGCCTTTCACCTTGCAAGGATTGGCGGACAGCACTCCGTCGGCTACTGCGGTGTTGAGGCTCGCCCGAAGCACCTGGTACGCCTTCGGAGCGATGGCGGGTCGTTTGGCGAGCAGGGAAGCGTGCCACGACCGGACGATCGAAACGGTCAGTTGGCCGAGCTCGTTCGCTCCTAGAGCAGGCAGCACGTAGGAGTCCAGCAGATAGGCGTAGAGACTCTGCGTCGTTGGCCTGAGATCAGAGCGATTGGCGAGCCAGGAACGGCACCAGGCATCGAGAGTGACACGGCTAGCTCTCGGATCAACTACGCCGCCGCGGAGCTTGTCGGCCTCAACGGTGCTGGCGTACGCATCTGCGTCCTTCCGGCGCTTGAACGTCCGAGTGACGACGCGCCGACCTATGCGCGTGCGTACGTCGTATCGGACGCCGTTCGCGGTTCGCCGTGTGCTGATCTGGGCCATCGTTGGTCTCCTCAGTGATGTCGTTCCGGCAAAGACGATCGGCGACGCCGCCGATGTCGGCCGCGTTCGGGCATCGCAAAAGCCGCCTCTCTGGCGGGCTTACGGTCACACTGGGCGAGCGCTGAGCGCTCGCGAGCTCTTCCGCCGGTCGTAGGTTCGCGGGAGGCGAAGGAGTACGGCGAAGGCGCCATCTTAACCAGCAGTAGATTCACTTGCGGTCCCGCAACACCACCAACGGTGCCGGTCATGGGATGCCTCGTCGCCGAGCCGGACGACGAACGATCTCAGTGCGCTGACGGGAACGCGCCGGCAGCGACCGATGGTGACTGACGGAAGATCACCGCTTGTCATAAGCGCGTAGATAGTTGTTCGTCCGATCGAGAGCCGGCGCGCGGCCTCTTCTGGTGTCAGCAGAAGCACGTGGTCGAGGGATGAGTCCTCGGAGTTGAACGATGACTCGGGCATGGTGAGCAACGGGGGGAGATGGGAAGAGATAGTCGTCGTCATCGTGTCCGCCAGCCGGGGCAGCGAGCAGCGATCTGGTCACGGCATTCTCTTTTTCGTTCCCCGAGCGCCACGACGGGCGCCACTTCGTCGTTAGAAAGATGGCGACGGAAAGCATCGGACGCTGCGAATCTGCGACCAGCGAGGCACGCAGTGTCGCGAACGGGCATAGGACCTCCTCTCGGAGGGATCCTGATGACCCCTCCTATATAAGTCCCCATGGCCGAGACGGCCACCATCGAGCAATGAAATGCTGGTGGATGGCCGTCGGGTGTGGTCGCCGAAGCCTCATTGCAGTCGCGTGCGCGTTATTAAGTCTGGTGCGGGACCGTTGGGGACCACCGAGTGTCGCTACGAGCACGAACCGGAGATTCCGCTTTAAACCGTGGTCCTCTCCCGATGGCCTCCGACAACTGGAGGTGATCAGTGAAACAGATGAGGGAGAGGGTGGGCGGCCTGGACGTCCACCGGGACAGCGTTGTGGCCTGTACAAGGGTGGCCGGGCCCACCGGCTCGGTCGAGATAGCCAAGGAGCGGTTCTCCACCACCCAACAAGGACTGGCCGAGCTCTCGGCCTTTCTCATGGAGGCCGGGGTGACCACCGTGGCGATGGAGGCGACCGGGATCTACTGGCGGCCGATCTACTACGCGTTGGAAGGGCTCTTCGAGGAGCTGTGGCTCTGCAACGCCCAGCACGTGAAGAACGTGCCGGGAAGGAAGACCGACCTCTCCGACGCCGAGTGGCTGGCCGATGTTGCCGCGCACGGCATGGTGCGGCCCTCCTTCGTCCCCCCGCCCGAGATCCGCGAGCTGCGGGAACTGACCAGGTACCGCAAGACCCAGGTGGACGCCCGGGCCAAGGAGATCCAGCGCCTCGAAAAGGTGCTCCAGGACGCTGGCGTCAAGCTCACCTCGGTGGCCTCGATGGTGTGGTCCGCGTCCTCTCGGGAGATGATCGAGGCGATGATCGCAGGCGAGCGGGACCCGGTGGTCCTCGCCCAGATGGCCAAGGGAGTTATGCGCAAGAAGATCGACCGGCTGGAGGTCGCCCTCCAAGGGAACTTCAAACCCCATCATGCGATTCTCTGCCGCCAGGTGATCGACCACCTCGACTTCTTGGACCGCTCCATCGCCACCCTCAGTGCCGAGATCTGCTCGCGGCTCGCCCCTTTTGAGCCCCAGGTCGCCCTGCTCAGCTCGATCCCGGGAGTCTCGGTGACCACGGCCCAGGTCATCGTGGCCGAGACGGGCGGCGACATGGGCCGGTTCCCGACCGCGGGGCACCTGTGCGCCTGGGCAGGAGTGGCGCCCGCCAGCCACGAGTCGGCCGGGAAACGACGACCGGCCGGCACGCGCCAGGGTGCACCGTGGCTTCGCCGCGCCCTCGTCGAGGCGGCCCGGGCCGGTTCGCGGACCAAGGACAGCTACTACTCGGCCCAGTACTCGCGCACCGCCCGACGAAGGGGCCCCAACAAGGCGGCGGTCGCCGTCGCTCACTCCATGCTCGAGACCGCCTGGCACCTGCTCACCACCGGTGCGTTCTACCAAGACCCCGGTGCCGACTACTTCGAACGCCGTCACGATCCCGCCATTGAGGCGAAGCGGCTCCAGCGCAGGATCGAGGCGCTCGGCTTCAGCGTCACCATCACGGACAACGCCGCGTAGCAACACATCTCGACAACTCAACTTCTCACTTCACCGACAAGAACCTCGACTCGCGCGCCTGCACCCCAGAAAGGCATTGGCATTTCACCGGAGAGGCACTGGCGACTCCAGGCTAAGTCGTCGAGCCTCCCTCCGAGGCGTGCAGTCCGGCAGAGGTGAAGCGGGGTCTGGGCGTAGCCCCAATAGTGCGGGACTCGATCGCCTGCGGTTGGACCTCGGAACGGACTTTCGAGCCTTACTCGGTCGAGTGGTTTGAACGAGCCGCAGAGTATCTCGAAGGTGACGCCGTGGATCTCGGCTCAATCGGCGCAGAGGAGCCTGTCGGAGAGACTGCTGGCCAGGTCGGCTCTGCCGAGGGACATGGCTCGGACTTGGACCGCTAATACTCACACACGACCTCTCGGCCACATCCCGTTCTCCGCAGCGAGCTACCTGAACCCCCGCTTAGCCGAGCCCAACCTCCGCCATTACCGCCCTCACCGACCACCGCCTTCACCGACCAC
>PLIM01000036.1:0-881 GCA_003139355.1 Acidimicrobiaceae bacterium
CGATCCTCAGGGAAAGTACCGAGTACGAGTAAGCGGTTGCCGGACAGGCGGTCAAGCCGTGGAGGTCCAAACATGCGCGGTACTCGTAACAGAATCGGACACGTGTCAGTATTGCTTTCATCATCGCCACCATTGCCTCACCGGTGCGTACGTCCGATTCCGGGCGGGTGTGCTGGCCGTCACTATTGGCACCCCGACTTCTCGCCCCCTGTAGGGCTACGACCTCGTAACAGTCTGAGCGAGGAGCGTTTCGAGGGAAATGCCAAGGACGGCGGCGACGTTCTCGAGTGCCCCGACAAGCACCCTCGGCAACCTCATTCTCACCTCCTGTCAAGGACCATTTATGGCATATTCGCCTTCGTTCGCCGGAGCTCGCAGTTATCCGGACAACCCGCATGAGCTGCCCGAGTCGTCCGCCAAAGTCCGCTGGAATCCGCCAAAGTCAAGGCCAAACGCCTTCCCAAGCTGAGAGCTGGAGTTCGACTCTCGTCGCCCGCTCGAAGAAGCCCCTGGCAGTGGCCTTACAGAGGTGAGTAGCCGAACGTCTCACATGGCTTCATCGCGCGGAACCTCCGCGATGAGGGGTCGCTGCTGTCCGCACGGCGCTTGCCGCCTCCCACAAAGCTGACTCGGACCTGTGGTTGCGGCTCTACGTCATTGTCGTCCTGGTGCGACACAGAGTACGACCGAGCGCGTCCGAGCGTGAGGCCTGTGATGTTGCGTGACCTGCACCGGCTCTAGCCGCCTAGGTACGCCGCGGCTGCATTACTTGGCAATCCGGAGGAGCCCTACGATTCCTACAACGTAAATCAGAATCGCCAGGATCGAGTCCGGCCCCAGCCGCTTGGGTCGCGAAGGACGCACGATGACACCGCCGAGGT
>PLIM01000036.1:909-2689 GCA_003139355.1 Acidimicrobiaceae bacterium
GAAGCGCTGTCGCCAACGCCAGTACTGTTGCACCAAAGACAATGCCGTTGATGCCGGCGCGGTCTGCTAGTTCGTTACCACTGATCTCTAGCGCTACGCCCGCCAAAAGCGTCACCGCCGACGAGACGCCGAAGACAGTTGCAACGCGCAACATCGAATGCTTTGCACGCTCCGCGTCCGCGACCGGATGACGCACGCGACGATGAGGCCGCCCGGGCTTACTGCCCTCCATCACAAGTGCCCACTTTGGATGCGAGCGCGTCCGATTCAGCACCCAGACTCCGCCGATCCAAACGACCAGGATGGCCAATGACGCTGGACTGATGTGCCCAGGCATGGCCACAGACGCGGGCAGCAAAGCGCCCATGAGCACAACTGACACAGTGAGCACCACAAGCAAGCCTTCGAGAACCGGCAAGAGCGACCCGACAAGATACGTCAACGGTCTGGCCGCAAAAAGATCACATACGACAAGCACCATCGTTGCTGTGGCTATGCCGCCGATCAGGTTTCCGGCCGCCAGTCCGAGGTGGCCCGACTCCGCCGCTGAGATGGTCACCGCCAACTCCGGCAGGCTCCCAGCGACGGCAAGCAGCACCATCCCACCGAGCGCGTCCCCGATCCCCAGCCGCCTGTCAATCTCGTCTGTCGACTTCGCAAGTTCGACACCGGCGCCCCAGGTTGCCCCAGAAGCTGCAACGAACACGAGGAGTACCAGGAAGACGGGAAGGGACCCCACATCCGTATCATCGCGGACTCGGCGAGGCGAGGCCAGACTTCGAGCGCCAGGCGTCTTGCTCGCTGATTCGTTCGCGATCGCTGGGCTCGGTCCCAGCTCTGACGGACGGCGGTCCTGGGTCGCTCGCTCTCGGAAGAGGCAGACCGGAGTTTGCGGACCGGTCAGCCGACGCGGGTCCTGTCCCAACTCAGCCGCGCCGATCCGTTCGGAGCCGATAGATGAGAACCAATCCCCAACACGCGACGAAGGTCAGTCCGGAAAACACACCACTTGACGCCCGCCGTCTTCATGGAGAGCGAGCGCACGGCAAGCGATGACCTTCTCCTTGTGCGCCCCGCCCACTCAGCTCACCACCGATAGAAGTGGTGCCTCCCGGAGCTCCCTCGTCCCAGTGCGAGCCCGATAATCCACACGAAGAGGACGATCGCTGCGACGACCCACAACAAGTGCAGGGTGAATCCCAGTCCGAAAAAGAGCAAAGCAAGTAGCAGCACCAGAAAGATGATCATTTCGTAGCCTTCTTCTCGTCCACGACGAATAGTCGACGGTCCAACGAGCCTTCGTCTTCGCCGCGGAGCGTCGACACCCGGCTGTTGATGTCGACGTGCCGGGCCGCGTCACTTCTTGAACGCGTCCTTGAGCTTCTCACCGGCCTGCTTGACGTTGCCCTTCACCTGGTCGGCCTTGCCCTCGGCCCGCAGCTTGTCGTCGCCGCTGACCTTGCCGACGGTCTCCTTCAGCTTTCCCTTTGCCTGTTGGGCGGTGTTCTTTGCCTTGTCGGTTGTTGCCATGATTGGACTCCTTGTCTTGGGATGTTGGAAGAGGGACAAGCCCTCTGTTGGAGGACTGCACACGGGTCCCCCCGTGTTCGCTGCGCGGCTCTCACGGCTGTTTGACCGTCAGTGATCCGCAGATGTGGTGGTGGCCCGCTCGGGGGCGACTCGACGCCCCAGCGTGTGCCGCCTGCTCCGCCGACCGTCACCTGGGTTGAGGTGATCGTCGCCGCGGGGCGAGTTGTCGCCTAGGTGCGCGGGTCCGAAC
>PLIM01000003.1 GCA_003139355.1 Acidimicrobiaceae bacterium
GCGGAGTGCTCGGCAAGCCCGCGTCGCTGCCGAAGGGTTACCGGCTCGACGACGGGTACCTCGTCGGCCCGCGGGTCAACCTCACCCGAGCGACGCTCCAGAAGCTCAACCTCGCGACGGTGAACCTGACCGGGGCGAATCTGACCGGGGCGAACCTGAGCAGCGCCAACTTGACCAGTGCCAGCTTGAGTGGGGCGAATCTGACCGGCGCCAACCTGACCGGCGCCGATCTCCAGAGTTCGACTGCGAACAAGACAGTCTTCACGTCGGCCAACTTGACCAGTGCCAACATCGCGCACGCCTCCTTTCGTGGCGCCAGCTTCGTTGGCGGCGTGCTGAAGTACGTCTCTGATCGGCCGCTGTCCACAGCCAAGACCGCATACAGCGAAACTCATCTCGGGGCGAGCACAGCAACAGAGTCCGGAGTCGACCTGAGCAACGCTGATCTCCTCCACGCCAACTTGACCGGGGCGGATCTGCAAAACGCCCTGATGGACGGGAGCAGCCTGACCGGGGCGAACCTCACCCAGGTCGACTGGCAGGGAGCCGATCTGTCGGGATTGGACCTGGCGGGAGCAATCCTCGCCACCGTCGACCTGAGCGACGTCACCCTCACCAACGCGGATCTCATTGGTGCTGACCTCGCAGGTGTCACACTGACCGGGTCCACCGACATCGATGTCCAGTGGACCGGTGCCAACCTCGCCGGCGCCAACCTCGACAACGCCACGATCACCGGATCGAACCTCACGGCCGCCAACCTTGGAGGGGCCTCGTTCAAGGGCACAATCTCGGGTGGCTTGGTCGGCACGCCCTCGAATTTGACGAAGGGGTACGTCATCCTCAAGGGCTACCTCATCGGGCCCGGCGTCGACCTATCCGGCGCATCTCTCAAGGGTTTCAATTTCCCGATGGGTGTCGACCTGACTGCGGCCGATCTGACCGGCGCCAACCTGACCGACGCGAATCTGACCGATGCCAACCTCACCGACGCCAATCTCACCGACGCCACGCTCACTGGGTCGACCGACATCGATGTCCAGTGGATCGGGGCCGACCTCGGCGGGGTGACCCTCGACAGCGCCACGATTACGGGATCGAACCTCGCGGCTGCGAACCTCGTAGGAGCCTCGTTAAAGGGCACAATCTCGGGTGACCTGGTCGGCACGCCCTCGAATCTGACGCAGGGGTACATCATCCTCAAGGGCTACCTCATCGGGTCCGGCGTCGACCTATCCGGTAGCACTCTCGACAGTCTCGACCTCAGCAACATGGATCTAACTGGGACCAACCTGAGCGACACCAACCTGAGCGATACCAACCTGAGCGATACCAACCTGAGCGATGCCAATCTTGCTGGAGCCACCCTCGACAATGCCACGATCACCGGGTCGAACCTCACGGCCGCCAACCTTGGAGGGGCCTTGTTCAAGGGCACAATCTCGGGTGACCTGGTCGGCGAGCCCTCGAATTTGACGGACGGTTACGTCATCGTCGGTGGCTACCTGATCGGGCCCGGCGTTGATCTTTCGGGCGGAGCTCTCAACGATCTCGATCTGAGCGGTATCAATCTGACTGGGGCGAACCTGACCGACGCCAACTTGACCGACGCCAACCTGACCGACGCCAACCTGACCGACGCCAACTTGACCGACGCCAACTTGACCGATGCGAATCTGACCGGCGCGACCGTCACCGGGGTCAATGCGAGTGGTGCAAATGGCACTGGAGTAATTCCGGCGCCCGTCGCGAACAACGACTCCTACTCAACAACCGTCCACCAGGCGACAATTACCATCGACGCCGCGAACGGACTCCTGGCGAACGACACTGCTCTCGGGCCTACCGTCACCTCATACACGCAACCGGGCAACGGCACTGTGACGGTAAACGCGGACGGCTCGTTCAGCTACACCCCCACTCCAGGCTGCGCTAGCAGCAGCGACTCATTCACCTATACCATGTCCGACCTGTTCGGTCGAAGGTCAACAGTCTCCGTGAGCCTCACTGATCCGCTCATGGGATGCGTGCTCGCCACGTACACCGTCGGACCGGAACCCTTCGGCATCACCTTCGACGGGACCCACATCTGGGTGACAAACATCGTCGGCGACTCAGTGACCGAGCTGAACGCCTCTGACGGTTCGCTGGTGGGTACCTACCCCGTCGGTTCGTACCCCTACGGAATAACCTTCGGCGGCAGCCACATCTGGGTGGCGAACTCCAACGGCAGCACGGTGACCGAGATCGATGATCCGCAGAGCTAAAGCAGCGAAACCCTCGTTCCTTCGTGCGTCGTCCTCTGCGCCCGCCGTCCCGTCCGGGTGGCACCTGAATTCCACCCAGCGCTCGTCGGCCTTCTGCCCGGAGTTTGGCGCGGCTGTGCGTCACGAACGCTGAAGGAGGGCGTCATGTAGGAGACAACTTCCAATCACCCGGTCCTTGGCGACCCGACGTGCGATGCGCCAGGTTCCTTCCTGATCTCCCGGCTCGACGTCCTGGGCGGCGACGAGGGCGAGCATCCCGACGGCGTCTTGCTGTTCGGCGGTGAGGTCTTGGCCTGTGACCGCGTCGAGGAGAGCGGTCGCGTCGGCGACGAGGAGGCTGACGATCCCGTCGCGCTCAGAGCGCGCCGACCAGTCGATGACGGGCTTGCCGATCACCGAGTAATCGTGGCGGAGCTCGACCTGGGCGAGTGCTGGGTCCGCCGAGCTGACCCGGCGGACGGCGGAGATGATCTGGGTGACGGTGTCCTGGGTGGCGACCGCGTCGTCGAGGATCGTCGAGTCGAGCGCCCGGCGGTGCTTCCGGGCCAGCACGCCGGTGGCCTCGACGACGGCTCGCACGGCATCGAAGATCCGATCGGGACGCTCGGAGTTGCGCAGCCGGCTTCTCCAGTAGGTGAGGTTCGTGAAATCGAAGCCCGGGTCGTCGAGGGCGAGCCCACAGGCGACCTTCCAGTCGATGCGGGTCCGCAATGCTCGGATCGCGTCTCTGTCGGAGAGTCCCTCCAGGGCCTGGAGCACTATCACCGAGCAGATGACCTCGACAGGGATCGACGGGCGTCCCCTGCCGGAGGGGAAGAGGTCCGCGAAGTCCTCGTCTTTGAAGAGCTCTCTGCGGTGATCGGCGAGGAAGGCGTAGACGGTGCCCTCCTCGACAAGGCCCCGGCAGAACGCTGCTGCATCGAGCATCTGGCGATCTGGTTTGGATTTCCCTTGCATATGCCAATTCTTGTGCGTGGGAGAGGAAATCGCGAGCACCCTCGAACAGGCGCATAAATCAACATCGTCCTGAAGCGGAAGTTGGGGTCCGACCCGATGTGTGTCTTCTAGGGCTGAGGGCGTTCTGGAGCCCGAGTGTCGCTTTCTGCACGACTTCGCGGGATGTGATCGCGACTCCCGGCATCCAGTCCCAGCCGGAACTTCCGAACAGTCACATCAGCGTTCACGGATCATCGACAACCTCAGACAACAACGCCTCGTACCGGCTACAGATAACTCCCCACGAGTGCCTCGCCATCAGTTCCGAAGCTAGTCTTCTCTCCTCCGAATCAAATGGACCTAATGCAGTACTGTCTGCAATAGCAACCGCAAGCGCCTCTGGATCGTCGGGCGCGACTAACCGCGCCAATGGCGGACACAGGAACTCCGGGAGCCCGCCAACTGCACTAGCTACCACCCGTGTGCCGCTTGCAATTGCCTCCAGCGCCACGAGCCCAAACGGCTCATGTCGAGACGGCACCGCTAGCACGTCCGCGAGGGACAATAAAGAGCCAAGCTCGGACCGGCTCAGCTCGCCAACAAACGCGACATTTGCTGGAGCCTTCGCTCGAAGTGCCTTCTCATGGGCGCCCTGACAACCTTGCCCCGCGATTACGCATTGTATCTCCTCACCGAGTTCTCGCATCGCCTCGATAAGGACGTCAAACCCCTTTGACTCGGTAAGCCGACCCGCTGCAACCACAAGCTTGTACCGGCGTTCCGAACTCGGCAGTAGTCCAAGACGCCGGACAACCTCGCCATCGTCACGCGGCATCACGGAAGCACCATTCGGAACAATCGCTGGCCTTACGCCGCAGAGGCGTTGCAGCTCTTCTCCTTCGGCCGAAGACACGGCAGTTACCTGCCGGGCACCTCTTACGGTCCCGCGCAGAATGCTAGAGGTGTAGAGCCAATAGGCAGCCCTCACGGGAGCGCGGGCGCTGCGAACGCTGGTCGGAACTCCGTGATCGGACAGCACGTACGGTACTTTCCTTATCCGCAAATATCGGGCCGCGAGGTCAACGACCGCGTATCCGATGCCGTGCAAGTGCGCGACATCGGGCCGCCATTTCCCCAAATCGAGGAATAGTGCCCCAGCTGCAACAGGATTGAGGGGCAGCACCGATCGGAAGGCTGTCTTAGGACCGAAGATTGGCACGAGGGGGTACCTTCGAACCAAGTAACGCTCGCTCCACGCAGAGTCAACGGCGCGCGCCGCCGTCCAGCTCCTCACCGGGTCGCAGGCCGAGAAGACCTGGACATCATGTCGGCTCGACAACCCGTCCGCAAGTCTCTCAAACACCACACCACCGCCGCCTATCGTGTGGGGGGGAAACTCCGGAACCACGAGAGCTATTCGCATCCCACAAGTCCCACGTGAACAGTAAGCAAGTCAGCGAACACCTCCGGGGCGCACGAATAACCCTAGGCGGCCACGCGCCCGCTGTGAGTATACGTCATGCCATTGTAGTGACCGCACCCTCTCTTAACGTCTTTAGCGGAACTGCGCTCTCCGACCCGACTTAGCTGTGGGAATCCAGACCTCCTTACACGCCCCAAGCATTTGCGCCCCTGAGCTGGTGAGTATCCACCACCTGTGGTCCTGTAGCTGACATAATGAATGCAGAGGATTCTGCGCTCAGGAGGAGCCGTGGGACGCAAGCCGGTAGCGGGGAGACTGACATGGATGCAGCCGCTCCCGCTCGTGCCGCCCGGGTCGGTCGCCGTCGCCGAGGGTGTCGC
>PLIM01000175.1 GCA_003139355.1 Acidimicrobiaceae bacterium
CTTCGGGGTACCTCGTCCTGGTGAAGGACGCGAGCACCGGAATTCGCTCCACTCCCGGCAAGGTCAAGACGGGAGCACTCGGGGGCGTGCTCGGCCTGCTGCTCGGCCTCGTTCTGGCGGTTGCCTGGGAGCGATCTGACCCACGTACCGACGACCTGGCCGACCTGCGATCCGAGGTCGAGTGCCCCTCGTGGGAGGGAGTGTTCACGCCTGCTGCTGCGATCTCGATTCTCGCCCACTGGCAGCAGACCATCCCGGACGAACAGATCCAAATCGGCACCATCGGCGTCGGTCGATACGATCCGGTCGCGGTGGCTCAGCTGCAGCGGACCATCCAGAATGCTGCCCGCAACCACGGTGTCGCTTTCCGCAAGGTGAACCTNNGGCGGTGTTCGCGACCGTTCGTCAGCTCCGACGAGGCCCGACCTCGGAAGCCTGCCCCATGTAGAAGCCGAGCGGGCCATGAACGGGCATCCCGTCGCCCAGCAACCGCGCCAGGGCGGCCCGAGGCGTCGGATCGCTGAACGGGGGGGCGCCGGTCGTCGGAACATCCCATGAGCTCGGGCGTCACGGTCCCTGGGGAGGTCCCAGCTCGTCCTCGGCCGGAGCCCGACGAAGCCGGGACAGCATGGTTGCTTGCCCGACCGCGGCCCGGACTACTCGTGGCCGCTTGCATCTTCGGTGCCGCAATGATCGGCGCGGCCGTCGCGCGCAAGCCGCTGGACGGCCTAGCGCTGTTTCTGGGCTTGATCGTCGCGACGGTCGTCGCTGCGAGACCGGCCTTCGGCGCTTACCTCCTCACCTTGGTGGTGCCGATCACCTCAGGCTTCGAGAAGGGCTTCCCTATCCCGAACGTGAACCTCTCCGAGGCGCTTATCGCCGTGGTCGGGATGATCCTTCTCCTCGTCGCGCCCCGTCGAGCCGAGTTCCGGTGGCAAGCATTCGACTGGATGCTGTTCGCTTTCTGTGGAGGCTGGTTAGTGCTCGGCCTCCTCGACGCGCTCGACATGCACACTGGTCTCAGCTACTCGACGATCGACCCGCTGATCGGCCCCTTTCAGTTCTTGATCTTGTACCGCGCTATCGCAGTGAGCCTGCGCACGAAAGCAGAGCGGCGTACCGCGATCGCTTGCCTGCTGGTTGCCAGCGTGCCGGTCGACATCCTGGCATTCCTGCAGCAAACCAGAGCCCATCTCGTCAATAGCGCCATCGCCCACGTGACGGGTGGGAGCATCTTCCAGACCTACAATTATCTTCAATTCGCGCGGGCGACCGGGCCGTTCCCCCACTGGACGGTGCTCGCCGGATATCTCATCGTCATCTTGCTGATCGGGTTTGCATGCCTGGTCTTCGGAGTGGAGCTCCCGATCTCACGCCGTGCCGTCGGGACCATCCTGCTGCTAAACGCGGTGGCGCTCATCCTGACCGCCGAGATCTCCGCCATCGCCGGTGCGATCGCCGGAGCGATCCTCATCGGTGTCTGGGCGGGGAAGCGAAAGCAGATGGTGCGATGGTTGATCACCGGATTGATCGTCACGGCGGTCTTCGGAGGCACTTACCTCGTGAAGCGGCTCGACACTGAGTTCGCGACCCAGGCCGGGAGCGGCCGGAACCCGTTCGTCCCTCAGACGATCTCGTTCCGCTGGCAGGTGTGGACCGGCCAATACTTTCCTGCCATCATCGAGCGGCCACTCATCGGCTGGGGCCAGGCGCTGCCCGACACGATCAACTGGCCGTATACCGAGTCGCAGTATGTGACGGTGCTGATGGCCGGCGGGATCCCGCTCCTTGTGGTATTCGGAGGTGAGATGGTTGCCCTCTATGGCCAGTCTCGGCGCCAGGCACGTCGGAAAGACCTCGAGGACTCGGCCACTCCAGCCGCTCTCGGCAACGCTGTGGCGACGCTCGTGGTTGTGCTCGTCCCGATGGACGCCATCTACCCCTACATGACCTCCGGTGGCCTGCCCGAGCCGCTCTTTGTCGCGGCGGGCATCGCTGCAGCTTGCGTCTACTGGGGTAGGCGCAGTCCGATCTCGGGCACAGAGTCGAACGCCGAGGCTGATCTGCAGGCGCGTGCCGCACTTGCCGCTCCAAAGTTGTAAGCGAGGGACCAGGTCACTACGACTTGATCCCAGGCGGTGAGACACCGGGCCCGTTGGTCGGCCGCGGTGTCGGAACCCACGAGGAGACGGCCCAGCGGGTACCGGTCTGGAGCTCCACACGTCTCGCGAACCGGTAGGCGGCGGACTCGGCACCCTCGAAGCGCACCCGGTGCGCGGTCCGCGCGGTTAGGACGAGCGGCTTCACGAGGTAGCGACTTCGCTCCGGAGTGGCTACCCACCGAACGAGCCATCCCGCCGGACCAGGAAGCCCTGCGCACGCCCAATCGCGATCCAACGCGCCGAGGAGCTCGGGAAACAGGGAGTGGAGCTGCCACTGCGCCGCGCCCCGGGTGCGGGCGGACCTCAGGAACGAGTCCGCGTCTCGCTGGTACCGGTGCTCCGCGTACAGCGCGCGGTCGAATACCCCGGTCAAGCCCGCCTGGTGAAAGCGGATGCCGATGTACTGGTCCTCGTGCTCGAGCTTCCACGCCTCGGCATCGGTCCGAAGGAAACCGGTCGAGATGTAGTCCGCACGCCGCAGTGACACATTGCCACCCCACAGGTGCAGGAGAACGAGCCTCGGATCGGCCTCGATCTCGTCGCAGTGCGTCTCGTACTCGTGTGTGTAGATCCGGGAGAGCACCCTGTTCGCCGAGTCGCCGTGGGCCGCGACGACAGGCATGTAACCGACCACGACGAGGTGGTCGGCCTCGCTATGACGCAGGGCGTGGCCGGTGACGAGTCCTTCGCCGGCGACGACGTCGTCATCCACCAGCAGCACGACCTCGCCGGTGGCCTTCTCGACCGCCGCGGTGCGCGCCGCGTGCGTGCCGGCATGGGCCTGCTCGAAGGCCACCACCCGACTGTCTTTCGCGCCGAGGCGGGTCGCGAGCTCATAGGACCCGTCACCGGAGCCGTCGACGGCCACGACGACCTCGGTCGTGGCCGGGTCCGCGAGCAGAGCCCGCGCACACGTCTCGAGCCGGGTTACCCGCTGATAGGTCGGTATCACGACCGAGACGGTGGGGAGCCCGGATCGCGAGACGACGCCACCTCCTGGCTCCATGGTTCGCAAATGATAGACCAGACAGGGATGACGGCCGGTCGGCGACGGAGAGGCCGGGCATGTACGCGTCGCGGCCGCTCCCGAGCTCCGCTTGCGTTCGTGGCCTGGGGCGCGGTGGCCGGGCGCAGCGTCGAGATCGCCGAGTCGCTCGGTGGCCACGCGTATGTCCTCTTCCCCCCCATCGATGATCGGCGTCCACCCCCAGCGGTTCGGTACGCGGTGGGCAGCCTGCTCACGCTCGCCTACCTCGTACGCGAGGATCCCGGAGCAGTTGTGACCACGAACCCGCCGGTCCTGCTCGGGCTCATCGCTCTCGCATGGGCACGTCTGCGCGGCATCCCGTTCGCTCTCGACAGTCACCCCGGGGCCTTCGGGAAGCTGGGTGACCGCGTCTCGGCTCGCCTCCTCCCGGTGCACCGGTACCTCGTCCGGCATGCGGACGTCACCCTCGTCACGGCGGAATCGTGGGTCGAGATCGTGCAAGCGTGGGGAGGCCGAGGACTCGTGGTCCACGAGGCGCCTGGTCCTTGGGGATCGCTGAAGAGGTCGCCGCGCGAGGTGAGGAACCGCCCACGGGCGCTCCTTGTCTCACGCTTCGGCCGCGACGAGCCCGTCGACGCGGCCGTCGCGGCCGCGGCGCTCATCCCGGAGATAGATCTGCTCGTGACCGGGCGACTAGAGAACCTGGCACCGGAGCTCGCCGAGAGTGCCTCGCCCAATGTCTCGTTCGTCGGCTTCCTCCCCGCAGCCCGGTACCAGATGTTGGTGGCAGAGGCGGACCTCGTCGTGGCGCTCACTACCGAGCCGACCTCGGTCATGCGTTCCGCGTACGAAGCCGTCTACGCCCGGAGACCGCTCGTGATCAGCGACTGGCCGCTCTGTCGCGAGCTGTTCCCGTTCGCGGTCGCCGTGGCCAACGACCCTGCCTCGATCGCAGAGGGCCTTAGGCGCGCGGTTGACAATCTCCGGGCACTCGAGGACCAAGCGGAGAACGCCCGCAGGCTTCAGGCCGCGAGGTGGGAGTCGCAACTTGCGGCTCTCGTCTCCGTGCTCGGCCTTCCTCGGCCCGACACGGCCTGACGGTCCCGGCCGCGGGGACCAGCTCGGTTCGCCGCCCGGTCAGCGGCCCTGGCTGCCACCGTTGCGCGACAGAACCGGCCCGGCGTCCACGAAAGCGCCCTGCGCAACCAAGCTGGCCTCGAGCGGCCTTCGCCGCATCGGGGCGGTCACACCGAGATACGCGTCAAGTTGGTCCGCGAGGATCATGCTCCTGCGAGGCGTCCTGTTCCTCCACGGCCGTGCCCGGCGCGCCAGGAACGATCGCGGGTAGTGGACCCGGTCCGTTTGGTCCTGGTTCAGAATGTCACCTCCTGAGCTATCTATCGATTCGAGCCGCAACCCGAGCGATCGATTGCCTGATTACGCAGAACGTAGCATCGCGACCCATGCGGACAACGAATCCGAGCGCGGAGGGCACGACCTCCCTGCGAGCCGATCGCAGTCGCGCCCGGCCGTGACGGACTCCGATCAGGGCCTGGAGCCGCCTGGAGGGCCCGGCAACGCCGCTGTTTTCGGATCGCTACGTCATCTGACGGTGCGCGGCGGAGCGTACCTGACAGCCCGCGAGGGGATAGGAGGGCTGATCCGCCTCGGCGGCGTCACGATCGTCGTTCGTGTGCTCGGACCAAGCTCGTACGGCATCTACAGCGGCGCGGCGATCTTTGTCGCCCTCGGGGCGATGCTCGCCCAGGGGGGAGCGGAGGTCTTCCTCATCAGACAGAAGTCCGAACCGTCCGACGAGCTCTACCAAGTGGCGTTCACATACCTTCTCGTTTCGTCCTTGGCCGTCGCCGGTGCGGGCTTCGGCCTGTCGTTCGCTGCGGGAACCTTCGTCCATTCCGAACGGGCTCTCGACGTGTTTCGCGTGCTCGTCTTCTCGATCCCGGTGAATGTGATGTGGGCGCCGGCACAGGCGCGCATCGAGCGGCGTCTCGACTACCGCAAGATGGGCCTCATCGAGCTCAGCGGAGACGTCGTGCTCTACGCGGTCTCCGTGCCGCTCGCGCTCATGCACTTCGGGGCATGGTCGCTCGTAGCCGGGTTCTTCGCATGGCAGACGTGGCTGTTGCTCGCCAGCCTCGTGCTGTCGGGCCTGCGGCCCCGACTGCGTTGGTCGAACTCGATCGCCCGAGCCCTCCTTGGCCATGGCACCTCGTACTCGGCTTCCGGCTGGATCGGCGGCATAGGAGCCTTGACGATCCCGATCGTTGTGGGTATCTATCGCGGAGCGGCCGGCATCGGGTATGTGTCGTTCGCGCTCCGGCTCGTCGACACGGTCGCCTTCGCCCAAAGGGGCGCCTGGCGCCTCGGGCTCGTCTCGATGTCTCGCGTCGGCAACGATCGGTCGCGCCTGCGACGCGGCCTCGAAGAGGGATCGGTCCTCCAGCTTCTCGCGCTGGGCATGCCGATCGCGCTCATCTCAGCGAACGCCCGTTGGATCGTCCCCACGGTCTTCGGGCGAAGCTGGACGCCGGCCATCGACGTGTTCGTCCTGGTGTCGCTCGTCACGTTCCTCCGCGCACCGGCATTCATCCAATCAACGCTCTTGTACTCGCGCGGGCGCAACATGCCAAACGTGACGGCCACGATCATCGGGCAAGCTTGCACTGCCGCCGCCGTGGTCATCCTCGTGCCGCATTTCGGCGTCACGGGCTACGGGGCCGCGACGGCCTGCTCGCTCGTGAGCCTGCTCTACATCCAGCGGGTCGTCCGCCGGGAGATCGTGAGGTTCAGCTACAAGAGGCTCTGGCCCTTCGTGATCGCCCTTGGCCCGATCATCCTCATGCCCCTTGCCCCGATGCCGTGGGCATTGATCATGCTGGCCCCGTTGATTGCGACCTTCTCCTTGCCTGGACCACGCGACAGCCTTCGGCACGCCTACGACCTGATGAAGCTCGCTCTGTTGAGGGAGCCGACGGCACTCGGGTCATCGAGCACGTAACTGCACCATCGAGTCTTGATGCACTGGTCGCCTCGGACGCCGGATGCGGCCGGAACCTCACTGGCGAGCTCTCACCTCGATGAGGCGGAACACGGGGGGCGACTTCACGCGAGCGACCGAGCGAGCGGCGGCCCTTTCCAGCACCTCGGTCGTCAGCTCGTCCGCCTCGCACGCGACTGCCAGCCGCCGCCGGTCGAGCTCGGCCGCCACCTCGCACTGGTGGTTGTCGACGTGCTCTCCCCGTTCGGCCCTTCGCGGCACGAGGACCGGGCAGCGGCCGGCAGACAGGGCAAGAAGCGAGAGACCGACCCCCGCATGCGTGATGACGACATCGGAAGCGGCGAACTCGGCCTCGAGCTCTTCGCTCGGCGCGCCTGGCCGGGACTCGATCGGGAGCCCGTCGACCGGCGTGGACCCTGTCTGCCAGGTCACCTGGACACCCTCAGGGAGCGCCTGCAAGATCGCCTCCAACAGGCGCCGGAAGCCATAGGTCTCCTGTGAGCCGGTCGCTACCGCCACCTTCTTGATCGGCCGCGCGGGGCTCTCGATCGGCTCGTAACCGTCGAAGACGGTTCCCCGGTAGTGCCATGGCGGATCTCTCCATGTCGGCACCTGCGCGTAAAGAGAAATACCCGGGACACAAGCCAGGATCCGGCCGGTGAGCGATGGCGCCGTCTGGCGCGCGGCACTCTCGATGTAATGACAC
>PLIM01000038.1 GCA_003139355.1 Acidimicrobiaceae bacterium
TGCTGGTGAGGCTACGGCGTCGTGGCACTACTTGATCCTCCCGGTCTCCCGCGCTCCACTTCGTGACCACGTCCGTCTCCCACACTCGAATACCGCCCAAGATAGCCACCGGCTCCGGGAAGGTCGCATTCGTCTTCGCTATCTTGTCGACGCGCTGACAGCTGATCTTGAGCAGCTCGGCGATCTCCGCGGGCCGTCATTTTGAACGAAAGTGAGCGAGCCGGAGGCATCCCGACCCCGGCCCGCTCGTTCCCCGGCCCCAACCGCGCGCCGAAGGAGGCCGGACGCGCGGCGTGGCCGGGGATTCGCCTCCGAACTTCCGGAGGGGAGGCGAACTTAGGTCAGCTCGACGCGATCACGCGGAACGCGTTTACATCGACCACGTCGCTCCCGAAACGGCTCATGCCGAAAACCCCGAGCTGCCCTGTTGGCAGGTTCGAGGCCGGGAAGTTCGGAATGCCCGTTACCAGCTCCAGGTTGAGGCCGGATCTGTGGGCTACGACGAACCGGCTGAAATCGCCGATCACCGCGTAATCCACGCTGCCAGTAGTGCCCGTGAAGGCGGCGCAGTAGGAACTCTGCACGATTGGGCGCCCGAACAGGCGAGGCGTGCCGGTGCCACTATCAAACGTGAACTCCGAGGGGCCGAGACCATTCGTCACGGTCGGCGCGGCTTGGGAACTGATCCGCGAGACCATCGACGGTGAGCAATACCAGCTCGCATTGAGCCTGTATCTCTCGGGCAGTTGGCTCCACGCCGCACGTAGATCGACGGCTCCAAGTTGGCCGGCCGTTGTGACTACGCAGTGGCTCGGATTCTGCGTGGTAGCCGCCATTCTGCTGACAACGCCCATGGGTTGTCCGACGCCACTGCCAACCGAGCAGTATTGGGACACGTCCGACGCCCATTGATTCATCATGAGCGTGGTGATTTCTCCCAGGCAGTTCGGATAATCCTGCGTGAGCTCCAGACTCGCTGGCACATAGAACTTGTCTGCCCACACGTCGATTTCCGGCTGTGCAAGGGTCGGACTGCCATCGGCGACAACCGTGTTCTCGGCGGTGAAACCGGAGGTGACGCCGGGCGTCGAGACGCCGTGCCACTTATCCGTGGTGATCGTCACGATCTTGGCGACAGTGCCGATCTCGGCCGTGTCGAGTGTCGTTACGATCAGCGACGGATCCACGTAGTAAGGCACGCCAAATCCACCGGCATAACCGGTGCCTTCGGCAGCGGCCCTCATCTCGTCAACCTGCACATCACGGAATGTGTTGACGGCTTGGGCCTCTTCGGGCGTAAACGCAGGGTTCTTCTGGCTCAAACCCTTTGTGAAGGCCGACTCGTATGCCCTCGAACCGGTCGCCGCAATTCTGCGGGCAATCAGTTTGCCATCCGTGCACTTGTCTCTCGTGCGCACGAGGGCTTCGAGCTTGTCCTGTGAAGCCGGTGTGAGGTCACCGGAGCGCTTCTCGATGCTTCTAAGCGCCATGTCACGCACTGAGGCGTACGGGAGGCTACAAAGGCGCTCGGGGTCCGACAGGGCGTCGGCGTCGAGCATCCGATGTGCACGCTCGCGGGTCTCTGCAAGCGTGCGCCGTGGCGCTGCCGCCCGGACGGGTCGCTTTGGGCATTTGCACGACGTCCCCGGGATTCCCCAGGTTTTGCATGCACGGCAACGCGTGAGATTCACCGGCCACGGTCGACTCTTGTCACTCCGAACGGGCTGGCGCTGGGCCGGCTGGCTGCGCGTGACATCCAAACTGACGCACTGGCCCGAAACTGTGACTCGGGCGCCGGTAAGAGCGCTCAGTTCGTCAACTGCCGCGTGGAGGCGACGCGCCTCAAGGGGTCCGAGGTGATCGCCGGAGTTGAGGCGACGGATCTCGTCCTCGAGTTGGGATTTGGTACTCATGGATAACTCTCCTATGTTGGAGTCCGCTCTTTGAGCGGGTGCCGGCTGCGTGCCGGGAACGTTTGGCGCCAGCGGGGCGCCGACCGGGCGGTGTTTCCTGCCTCGGCGGTTGCCGGGGCGAGACTTGTCATTCGACTTCGGTCGGTACTGGCGTGGTGCGGCGGATATAGAGCGGCGTCGGACTAAACAGGTCGCTGCGTTCTACGCAAATGTCGTCTGAGGCGTCCCACGCGTCGCCGGCCTTGAGGGCGACACTTAGCCCGCTTTTCGTGCTCGTGCCCAGCGTCCAGCGGGCGAACACGGTTTTCACGTTGCTCGCTGGTTCGGTGATCTTGGTGCGGAGTGGTGACATTGGTCAATCCTTTCTAGGTTCGGAGTTGGGCTCAACTGGAACATTTGTGCCAGTCGCCTTTCTAGGTTCGGGGTTGGGGCCAACCGACTCCTCGGAGTCAGGTGGTAAGTTTTTACCACCTGCCTTTCTAGGTTCGGGGTCTCAATCGTCCATCTCGACGCCGGCAACCATGCGCTTGTACCGGATCGGTGGCTTCTCGGGGTCGTAGGCCGGACTGGTTGCAGCATCCGCGAGGTTGTGCGCGGTCCACTCGTCCATCCCGGCCTCGAGGCCGACGTCATAGGCATGTTGCCAAGCGCCGGGAGGCGCGGCACTGATGTTGGCAACAAGCTGGGCCAAGGCCGTTTGCTCCCTGGGGTTGGCGCGGACCGCAGCCTGCCTGAATGTCGCAAGCGAGAGTCGCAGTTCCCTCAACGCGCCGACATTTTGCGGGTTGGCGTCAACGACGGCGGCCAGGGCGAGCAACGCGCCCGCCTCGGCGGCGTCCTGAGCATCGAGCTCGTCGCCGGCAACGATGCGAACGGCGTCAACGAGCGCCTGAGCGTCGGCGACGTGAGTTCCGACGACGGGTTTGAGAAGCTTGGGCATGCCTGGTCCCTTTCGATTTGGCGGAATATCACTGTCTGCGGTCGGTTTCGTACGGCGTTTTTTTCAAGAACGACGATTTCGAGCACTTTTGGACGATTCGTTCGGTTGAACCGTTTCCTCCAACGCTCTGACCTGGGCTTTTCCGGTTAAAAATGTTTGAGCGACTGGGAAAAAACGGCCACACAGCGAAGTCCTGGTCGATGCCTCCGTTACGTGGTCGCGCCCGATTGTGGCGATGACCTGCGCTTTAGCGCCTCTCGGGCTAGGCGAGCAGCGCTAGACGCCAGGCAGTCGGCTAGCCAGCGGCACAGCCACCAGCAGCAAGAGCAGCGAGAGCGGCAAGGTGACGCGTCATGCTCGGCGGACGCGCTTGACGCGAGAGACCTGCCGGACTCGGCTCACCTGGGCCTGTCGTGCTCTGCGAACGCGTCGAATACGGGAAGGAGTCACACCGGCCGCCCGCGATCGGCGGGCCTTCACGCCGGCCTCGAGCGATGCTTGCCGGGGGGCTCTTGAAATCCGACCCCCCCGTTCTTTGGGCGACCCTCCATTATCCCGGCCACGAAATTGTGGGTGCGAAATTCCCTGGCCCAGATTTTGTCGGAGATCCCGCAGGCACGCCGTGCAACGTCCACGGTTGCCCGCTCAGGACGCCGCAGGTCGCTCAGGACGTCGGCGGGCACCATGAAACTCGCCTGTATCGTCCTGCTCGAACTGGGCCGCGCTGAGGATGCACCGCGCCAGTTCCCGCTCGATCTGGTCGCGGGACTTCATGACACTCGCCTGCCGTCTGTAGGCGCGGAGGGCACGAACGGCAAGCCACTCTGCTGCGAGCGTCCTGCGTTGTCCTTCCGTTCACCATCAGTGCGCAGCGATCTCCGCTTGTGGCTGCGTGCGTGCGGTCCGATCTTGGCAGTACACCTTGACCGACCCTTGCGGCACGATCCGCCGCGGCTCACGACTCCACCTCACCGCTCAAGACGGCGATGATGGCGTCCGCTTCAGTTGCGGTCAGTGTGTCGGACTGTCTATCAATCGCACCCTGGGTGTAGGCGCTGATGCCTGGTCCGGCGATGCCGAACCGACTAAGCGCGGCACCGATGGCTTCGAGTTGGTCGATGGTTGCGAGTGCGGTCATGAGTCCTCCCTGAGCAGTTCGGCGAGTAGCCACAACGGGACGACCGCGTAACTCTCGGCAACGTCAGCAACGCCTCGCCGCTTGGCGATCACGGCGAACCGGCCCAAACCGGCGTGCTCTGCCTCGAGCCGCGCTTCAGCGAGCCAGCCGGCGAGGTCGATGCGTGCGGCGCACTTGCACTCCAGCACTGCGGACGCCACGCCCGAAATGTCGCCTCTGTCCTCGCTGGCGCCGGCGAGTGTTCGCGCGGCCTGCGGGAATCCGGCCAGGCGCAGGTAGGCGACAACGTCACGCTCGAACTGTGAGCCTTTGCGCTTTGGCGCGCTTCCACCGGTCATTGCTTCACCTTCTTTCGAGTGAGTGCCGGCTTCGATTCCGGCTCGACGCGGCGAGTCATCCTGCGCTCAACCTTCATGTGCCAGCGGCAAAGCTGGGAGTCATCGACGGCTGCCTGAGTGCATGGCCAAGCGCGCTCGGTTTCCGCCTGGCAGGGTCCAAAGCCGAACTCATCGGCGGTCACGACTTCCCACCATCGTCATCAGTGAAAGAGTCGACGAAGTCGTCAGTTAACAGCCCTTGACCTGCACCTTCATCAATCTCGTGGACCCTCGTGGACCCATATCCGGTAACTTTCTTCGTACACGCGTATAGGGGAAGGTTTACGGCTGAGGGTCCACGAGGGTCCACCAAAACGCTGCTACCTGCGGAAACGCCGATTCCGCGGGCGTAGCGTTGGCCCTGATAATCCTCGATTTCGACCCCATGAGCCTCCAGATAGTCCCGGAAGTCCTGATCTCGCCCGACAGCCGTTCCGGCTGCTTTGGCCCAGTCAATCCACCTCATCCGGAGCGCCTTAACCTTGGTCCTGCCGATGATCGCGACGGTGCACTCGTCCAAGAAGTGAGCGAACACGTCCTCGCTCTGGCGGTAGTCGAAAGTCGCCTGACGGACCTGTTCGGCTTCGTTGAGCCCGTGCTTGTAGTACTCCACAGCACCGTTCACGAGCCAGGTGAGGATGGCCTGACCGTGTAGTTCCGCGAGCAGCTTGCCGAAGTCCGGTATCCGGTCGGGTGGCGGGATCGTGACCGTGAACGGCACGACACGGAGCCGGCGCCAGATCGCCTCGTCGGTCCCTCGCACTCGAGGCAGGTGGTTGGTCACCAGCACCACGGTGTGAGTGGGCTCGAAGTCGAACCGTTGACCGTAGAGGTGACGAGCCGAGATCCTGTCGCCGCCGGTGATAGATTTGACGAGTCCTTCAGCCAGGACGGCTCGCCTCTCGAGCTCCAGGCTCACCACGAGACGGCGCCCACGCAACATGGCGAGACGCTCTGGGTGCTGCTCGTGCTTCTGCTCTACAAGTAGTCCCTCTGGCGCGATAGCAGCGTGCTCGCGAAGCACCCCGGTGATCGCCGTGATGAAGGTGCTCTTCCCGTTTGCCCCCGCACCATAGAAGTCGGGTAGCAAGTGCTCACCGACCTCGCCGGTGATCGCGTAGCCCATGAGGGTCTGGACGTAGGTGATCGTCTCGGCGTTGTGAGCGAAGACGGTATCGAGGAACTGCTCCCAGAGCGCGGGTCGAGCAGCGGGGTCGTAGTCGAGATCCACCCCGCGGGTGATCAGGTGGCCGGGATCGGCCGGCAACAGATCGCCGGTTCTGAGATTGATCGTCCCGTTCCGGCAAGCGAGCAGATGTGGTGGCCGGTCGAGCTGCTCGACGGCGACGGCTATGGAGCGGTCCGTCCTCGCTATCGCGAGCAGTCCGTCACGGCGACCTGATCGGGTGGATTCCGCGTAGTGCTTCGCACGGCGCTTGAACTCGTCTGCCGAGGCTTCGCCCACCCACGAGCGGAGGCCACCGATCGTTTCCTTCGCCAGTTCCTGGACGAGTTCGAGACGGTCCTCCTGCCACCACGCGTTGTTCCAGATGAACCAGCGCCCGAGTTCCGGCGAGTATCGGACGCGGTCTCCGTGCTCCTCCAGGAACCGCGAGGCATTGAGGAAGTCGCCGGCCTCCTCTATTTCATGGACAGGGCCTGACTTGGCGACGACGAGTGCTTCTCGGGCCGCCTCAGCAACGTCTGGTTCCCATGCAGTAGCCAGGGCGGTCATTGGGCCACCGCCCATGCAGGATGACGTGCGTCGCGCAGAGCGTGGCCAACGATGTCGGCTGCGAGCTTCAAGTCAATGCCGAGCGAGTGGGCCAGTCCGAGCACGGACTCAACGACACGTTGGTCATCGGCAGAGAACCGGGCCGTTTCGAAGACGACACCGCGCAGCCGCCGGGGGTCCTCGCGAAGCCAGTCCTCCACGGTCGGCGCATCTAGCGTGTCCCTGCGCGGGAATGCTCCCAGCGTTGGACGGTCCGGAACGAGCTCGTCCTGATGTGCCTCGAGCACTGCAGAAGGCACGGCTTCGTCCATCTCGTGCTTGAGCTGAGCAACGAGCTCGGGAGCGACCTTCTCTGCGACACGCAGAATGTCGCGCCTCACCTCCGGCTGGATCTTGCGATGCTCAGCGAGCTCGTTGATCTTGGCCCAGAGCGCCTCAAGTGGTCCGGGTGGACCATCGAGTATCGTCCGCGCCTGGTCAAGGTCGCTGTATCTCGACAGATGATCGACGGTCCCGCCCAACTCGTCGGCGATCTCGGTGACGATGGTCATGACGGCCTCGTTTCCGACTCGGCGCCGTGCACCTCCCGCAGAAAACGCGGGATGGACACGCGCCATTGACTGCCAACCTTGAAGCAGCCGGGGATCTGTCCCACCGATGCCAACCGGTAGGCCGTGCTAGTGGCGATCCCGAGCCGCTGAGCGGCCCACGACAGTAAGGCCACGTCGTCCGGCAGTGATCGGGCCATTATCGGACGATCTCGAGGGTGTTCACCCCGACGAAACGTCGAACCTGGCTAGGGTCGAAAAGGTAGCGGCGCGAGCCCGGCAGTACTATTGGACGCAGCTCACCACGAGCCACGCGGCGTCTGGTCGTCCTCGTGTCTTCGCGCAGGAACGACGAAACCTCGTCAATAGTCCACGGCGAGTCTGGTTGGACGTTTGCGGTCATTGCGGACATACGTCACCTCGGGGCCGGCCTAGCCAGCGTCCGAGGGATTATCCGGGGGAGCCCACGGTCCCCGCCGGGCACGCCTACTGGCGAGGACCCGGACTTCTACTTCCCTACATTACCAAGATACCACATCGCGGCCCGCATCAGCCAGGACACCGGCCACGAACGTCTAGACAGTCCTCCCCTATCCCTACATAACCAACATACCACATACTCCGGTAATCTATTCACCTTAAGTATGCAGACCTGTCAAATCGGGGCGTTTTTGCACGTCAGCGCAACTGTTGCGCGAAATTTTGAGTGTTGCGCGGGCTGGTCGTAGGGCACATCTCCCCTATCCCTACGTTACTAGGATACCACATTGCACTACATCATCGCAACTCATGTCACGACACAACTAGACTATCACGACCATATCACACGCGTGGGATTCGTGTCAAACACGCTGGTGTTTCTATCCCCGTCGCGAGGACGGGAGCCGGAATCCACGAAGGTGTTGGCCGGCAGCTTCGATGGCCAGGTTGGCGACGTCGAGAGCGTCCACCACATAGCTTTTATGGCAACCGGGATCGGGGCAGGTGTAGCGGACCGTCCCATTCTCATATCCTTCGACTGTCCGTTGCTTGGCGAACAGACCCAAACCGCCGAGGGTGACCTTGCCGGCAGCCCGACTCGACGTCGATGGCGGTACGTACACCGTCCCGACCGGCCGGCGACATGCCCCGCACAGCACGAGGATCTTCGGGGCCTGCTCTTCGGGTGACTGCTTCGTTTCGGTGCTCTTCGTCATCGCCCTGCCCCCGATGTCTTCGCGGGCAGTGCCAACGTCCTTCCGAGACTCGCGGCCAGTTCTCGGTCCCGCTGCTCGACGGCATGCGAGTAGACGCGCAGGGTGATCGACGGGTCGGCGTGGCCCAGCCGCGCGCCGACCGTGACGGCATCGAAGCCGGCGGCGATGGCCTGCGTCGCGCTGAAGTGGCGCAGCGCGTGAAGGTGAGTGTCGACGGCCGCCTTGTCGGCAACGCGCCTTGTGAACTTCGACAGCACGTCGGGCCGGATCGGCTCAAGGCCGGCAGGGCTTCGCGAGAATATGAAGGCGTCCGGGGCCACGGACACGCCTAGCTCGTCGGCGAGAGCGTCAACGGATGCCCGATGGCGGCGCAGGATTTCGAGCCCGAGTTCGTCTAGCCCGACGCGGCGGACCGCGTGAGTCTTGGTCGACTTCTCGGCCCAGCCGCCGCCAGCAACCTCGTAGACGCTACGGGCAATGCAGAGCGTGGTGCCCTGCCAGTCGACATCCGACCACCGCAGGGCGCACAGCTCGCCACGGCGTGCACCGGTGAGAGCTGCGAGCAGCAACAGGCCGGCGAGCGCCGGTTCGATTGCCTCGGCCGTTTCGATGATGCGCTGTACCTCGTCAGGGCTCGGTGCCACGACCTCGGCCGCGTGAACCGGTGGGGGAGTCGCTCTGTGGGCGACGTTGCGATCGACAAGGTCCCACCGTTCGGCCTGACGCAGCGCGGCGCCAATCACGGCGTGGATACGCCGGACGCTCGTCGCCTTCAGTCCTCGAGCCGTGAGCTTCGCGTACAGCCTGTCCAGGTCGGCCGCTGTCAGCTTGGTGAGCCTGATCCGGCCCAGCTCCGGGCGCAAGGTGGTTTCGATGGTTCGCCGATGCTCGCGAATC
>PLIM01000058.1 GCA_003139355.1 Acidimicrobiaceae bacterium
GACCACCGCCTTCACCGACCACACACGTTCGGCATTCAGGGATCAAAACCTCGTTTGGGGCATAGCCCCAGGTAGGAGCCGGATCGGGCAATAGCCTGGAGTTGCCAGTGCGTCTTCTATAGAGGCGGTCATCGCGATCGCCCCCGACGAAGGGACGCACGAGGTGATCTCGATCCGGCCGGTGAGCCTTGGCGGCGGCTTTCGCTACCTGATGAACTCGGTCGCGGCCGGTGATGGCAACCCGGAACCGTCGAAGGGACTGGCGCACTACTACGCCTCCACGGGCACGCCTCCGGGCGTCTTTTTGGGCAAGGGTCTCGCCGATCTGGACGACGGTCGCGGGGTGGTTAGCGGCTCGCAGGTGAGCGAGGAGAACCTCTCCAACATGCTCGGCGCGTGCTCCGATCCCATCACCGGCGAGCCCGTCGGATCGAGGCCGAGAGCCCCGGCCGGTGGTGCCCCCGTGGCCGGTTTCGACCTCACTTTCTCGGTGTCGAAGTCGATTTCTGTCATGTGGGCTCTCGGTGACGACGAGACCAGACATGTCATCGAAAAGTGCCACCGCCAGGCGATCGAGTTCGTCATCTCCTACGCGGAACGCGAGGTGTTCTGCTCGCGTTCTGGAACGAACGGGGTCATCTCAGAGGACCTCACCGGTGTCGTCGCGGCGTCCTTCACCCACTTCACGAGCAGGGCTGACGATTGCCAGCTGCACGACCATCTGGTGGTTTGGAACAGGGCCCGCTCTGTCTCTGACGGCAAGTGGAGGACGCTTGACTCCAAGGCCATCTTCAAGGCGACGACCACGCTCTCAGAGCTCCACCAAGGGGTCCTCTCCGACCTTTTGACCGCCGAGCTCGGCGTCGGCTGGGAAACGCGCGGACGGCGTCATTCGGACAAGCCCCGCTACGAGATCACCGGGGTTCCCGAGGCCCTCATGGCCGAGTTCTCACAGCGCTCAGAGCAGATCGCGGCGCGCGGAGAGGAGCTCAACTCCAGCTTCGTCGCCGCCCACGGACGCCAGCCAACCGTCGTGGAGACGATGCGCCTCAGGCAAGTTGCCACGATCGCAACCCGGCCGCAGAAGACTCATCGCAGCCTCGCCGAGCTGACGGCCACCTGGCGAGAGCGGGCAGCCGATCACGTGCCAGAGGACGAGCAACTGGCGTGGGTCTCGAGCCTCGCCGGCCGCAACGACCTGCCGCTGCTGCACGCCAACGACCTGGCCGAGCCGATCCTCAACGATGCCGCTCAGGCGGTGGTCACGACGGTGGCCGAGCACCACTCCACCTACGGTCGCCAGAACCTGTTGGCCGAGGCTCACCGCATGTTGCACGGGGTCCGCTTCGCCTCTCCTTACGATCGCGTGGCCGTCGCCGAGCACATCACCGACCTCGCCGTCGCCCGATCGGTCGTGCTCACTCCGCCGGCGATGCACCACACGCCCGAGCGCTACATCCGCCCAGACGGGACCTCGCGCCTGCAGCCAAGGAACCACCTCGTCTACACCACAGAGGTCCTCCTCGAGGCCGAAGATCGCCTGCTCGAAGCCGGGAGAGAGCACGGAGCTGTTCGGGTGAGCACGGCGACAGTCGCGAACATTGCCGCGGCGAGCCTGCCCGGGCGCGACTACGGACTAAGCGTCGACCAGGCCCTCGCCGTGGAGAAGATCGCCACCTCCGGCCGCGTCCTCGAGGTGCTCGTTGGGCCGGCCGGCAGCGGGAAGTCGACCACCATGGCGGGCCTCAGGGCCGCATGGGAGACAGAGCACGGGCCCGGTTCGGTGATCGGTCTCGCCCCCTCTGCTGTTGCGGCACAGGTGCTCGCCGACGAGCTCGGGATCGAGACGGAGAACACCGCCAAGTGGCTCACCGAGTGGCGACGTATCCCAGAGCTGACCGAGCGTCGGGACCGCTTCGCCTTGAACCTCGCCCGCCACGCCTACCCCACTTCTGCTGGCGCCGCGAAGCTCCGCGCCCGGCTTGCGGCGATGGACCAGGCCATCGCCGAAAGGCGCCTCAAGGCGGGACAGCTGGTCATCGTCGACGAAGCGAGCCTCGCTGGAACCTTCGCCCTCGACGAGCTCGTGGGTGCCGCGAGACAGGCCTGTTCGAAGATCCTGCTCGTAGGAGATGGGGCACAGCTCGGCTCAGTGGAGGCGGGCGGGGCGTTCTCGCTGCTTGTCAAAGACCGCGGTGATCTCGTCGCGGAGCTGACCGACGTCCGCCGCTTCGCCTCGGAGTGGGAGAAGGCCGCGAGCGTCGAGCTGCGCCTCGGCAACAAGGCCGCCATCGATGACTACGAGGCTCATGGCCGCATCACAGAAGGCACCCGCGAGGTCCTGCTCGATGCCATCTACGCCGCCTGGAAGATCGACATCGATGCCGGCAAGTCGAGTCTGATGATCGCCGGGGACTCGGCGACTGTGACCGAGCTCAACTACCGGGCGAGAGCCGATCGGGTGAGGGAGGGGACGGTCTCAGAAGAGGGGCTGCTGATAGCTGATGGCCAGACAGCAGGAGTAGGCGACGAGGTCGTCACCCGTCAGAACAACCGGCTCGTCACGACGGGTAGGACCTGGGTGAAGAACGGCGACCGCTGGTTGGTGACCGCCACCAATCCCGACAGGAGCATGGCGCTGCGCCGTGGCAACGGTGGCGGCGAGGTCTCGCTCCCCGCCGATTACGTCGCCCACCACGTCGAGCTCGCTTACGCCACGACCGCGTATCGCAGCCAGGGTCGAACAACAGACACCGCGCATGCCGTCGTCTCACCGGCGACGACGCGAGAGGTGTTGTACGTTTCCGCGACAAGAGGCCGTGAGTCCAACAGCCTCTATATCGACACCTCATTCGATCCCGACCCGGCCACCGGTCACGACCCCGCGATCTCACCACAGAGCGCGAGAGAAGTGCTTGCCGGCGTGCTCGCCAATGATGGCGCGGATCTGTCTGCGCACGAGACGCTGTGCAGAGTACAGGGCCGTGCAGAGGACTTCACCGTCCTCGCCGTCGAGTACGAGACGCTGGCCCGCGCCGCCCAGGAGCAACGCTGGGGAGCCCTCTTGGAGCACTCAGGTCTCGACCCTGTTCAGCTCGAGCAGGTACGTCGGAGCGAGGCACGCGGCCCACTTCTCGCCGCTATTCGAGACGCAGAGGCCCGCGGGCTCGCCGTGGAAGGTGTCTTCCCGAAGCTCGTCGCTCTTCGTTCGCTCGACGACGCGGAGGACCCTGCTGCCGTCATGCACGCTCGGGTGGAGCGTTGGGCACAGACAGCCGGGTCGAAGCGCCGAACGAGTGCCGGCTTCATCGCCGGGATCATCCCGAGAGCGCTCGGCGTCACCGATCCCGACATGGTCCGCGCCCTCGAGGAGCGAGCTGTTGCCATGGGACACCGGGCGAAAGAGCTCGCCGTGCACGCCCTCGAGCATCGCGAGACTTGGGTACTCCGGCTCGGCGCGCCGCCAGTAGACCAGGCCAGACATGAGCGGTGGCTCGTGGCCGTCTCGACAGTCGCCGCATACCGGGAGCATTGGAACATCGCTGACGATCGCCGACCCCTCGGACCCGGGGGCGCCGTTAGGACGCTCGAAGCACTTGGTCACCGACGGCGTGCCGAACTCGCCATCGCAGAGGCGCTCCGGCTGTCGAGCGATGGCCGCGGACATCGCCGTCCTCAGTTGAGTGCCGTGTCCACAGAACCGGTACGAGAGGTTCCGGCCGGCATCGAGCTGTGAAACAGACTCGTGACATTGTCACGCCGAGTGACAATCCCGGAAAAGACCGGCTAAGGCTGGGTAAAGAACCGCTGTCGGGATCAGTGGGGGTTCGCGTCGGAGGGCCGACGGCGCGGATCTCCGACTGGCCCAACCTAGCGACCCGCTAGGACTCGATTTCCTCGCCTCGCCTCGCGGCGATCGATTCGCGACGTCCTCAGCGGCGCATCATCTCGTCAGCGGTTCAAATCGAGACGATCACCACGGCGCGTTGCCCAGCGCCAGAACTGCTCCCGTTTTCTTGTCCAGGACGGCCGCGTAAGAGGGACCCTTGCCGACGGCAATGTAGTAACCGGGATATTCAGGATCGGGCACGACGTTCGAGCTAGGAACTTCGATCGTAAATACCACCTCATCGGAGTTCAGCGGGTCGTCACTCAGCAGATAGACGTCACCGGAATTACTTGCCTGCGAGTCCGTCAGAAGGCCGTTTCCTTCCAAGGCATCGATGGCATCGCTCGCCAGGCTCACTGCTGCAGGCTTGTCAGCCAACGTGTAGTCACACGAATGAAGTGCCGGATCTTCGCTCTGATCCAGAAGCGGAGAGGCGTTAGGCGGCGGCACACCGTCGTTTGGCAACAAGGCAAGCCCGGCAGTCGTTGCCGGAGTCGTGGATGATCCCGCGTCAGTTGGCTGAGATTTCCGTTTCGGGACTAGAAGCTCGTCGCCGTGAAGCGAGGCGATCTGAGCCCTCGATGCAGCTGATGTCGTAGAGGCGATGTACCCGAGAGTCGATTCGCCAGCGAAGGGGCAACTGGTAACTCCAGGTGGAAGGCCTCGAACATCTGTCCCCGGTGGTGATTGTCCCTTGGACTGTGACTTCGAGGCCGCAGTGGTCGAGAAGACGCCAGCGCCGGCCAACGAGGCAACGACGGTTCCCGTGGCTAGAAGGACTCCCAGCGTGATAGCCGGCCTGCGAGCAAGACGACGATTGTGGCGGCGCCTAACTTCTGCGGGGGTAAGTCCCCACTCCTGACCCACTGCCCAGCGACCAGCTTCGGCGATTCTGAGCCTGGTCACATTTTCGAGGTCTGCTTCTTGGTCGCCCACTTCTGCCTCCCTTCACTCTCTCCCAGAACCCGATGCGCCCGGAGCGAGTTCCTGGGCGAGCTTGGAACGCCCCCTGCTTAGCCAAGACTTCACGGTGCCCTCCGGCACCCTGAGCTCGCTCGCCACCTCGGCGACGCTGAAGCCGAGCGCGTCGTGTAGCACGATTGCGCGACACTGATCTGAGGGCAGACTACGCAGTGCTGCGACGAGTTCGAGATGCTCCTCCGGCGGCTCGTCGCAGGCGCGCTCCTCGTTACCGAGTGGCTGCTCGCGACCCCAGCACCGACGCTCATTAAGGGCCATGTTGAAAAGCACCCGCCTCGCCCAAGCCCCAGGCTGCTCGTAGCGGCGTACCTTCTTCCAGTGGCGCCAGGCGCGCTCAAGCGTCCGCTGCGCGAGGTCCTGCGCCGCATAGATCTCACCGACGAGCAAGAAGGCCTGAGCAATGAGGCGATCTCGTTCTGCGCGAAAGAAAGCGTCGAACTCGTCATCCTCACCCTCCTTGTTGCTCACAGGCTTCCCGTTTCGCCTTTACACCCTTAAACACCCACCAGACCCGCGAATGGTTGCATCGAGCTTCCCCGGGCCCGCGTGGCTACTGAGAGGAGCGTAGATAAGAGTCGATAGGCGGGCACGTCTCCCGTCGTGTAGTCGAGGGTCTCTCGGAGTTTGCGAGAAGGGCAGTCTTGTGTGATTGACCGAATAGGTGTCGAGGAGGCAATCAGACGCGCCATCGACCCGGCGGTACTGATGCAGCGTGTCGCTGACGAGGCGGTGACCCTCGTCGAAGGTGCCGAGGGTGTGATCGTTGGGCTCGCTCACGACCCAGCCTGGCTGACCGTCGAGTGCGCCTCGGGCTACTCAAAGGATCAGATCAGCACCAGGATACCTGTGGAGGAAAGTCTCTCAGGACTGGCGTTTAGGACCGGCAAGACGCTCCGCTGCGACCATGCCGAGAGCGACCCTCGTGTTGACCTCGACGTCTGCCACGTGTTGCACGCTGTCTCGGTGGTCTGCGTCCCGCTTTGGCGCGGCGGCCAGACGGTCGGGGTGCTCAACGTCAACTCGTCCCGGGCGCGGGCCTTCAACGACCGCGATGTGGCGACACTGACGAGCCTCGCCGAATTCATCAGCGTCGTAGTTGCGGCTGCAGCCGACTTGGCGGACGTCACAGACACTCTGCTCTCCCGAGCCGGTCGCGATGCGACCAGCGCATCAGCGCTCGACGAGGATGACTGGGCGGCCGAGGAACGATTCGTGGCCAACGTCTTGGACCCGGGAGCGCTGGGAAGGCTCGAGTCCCGAAGCCGAGTCGACCGCTTCCTCAAAGGACGCGGCCTCACACACGTCTTCCAGCCGGTGTTCGACCTCACAAGCGGGAGGTGTTTCGCAGTCGAGGCGCTCGCCCGGTTCTCGGGCCAACCGAAGCGAGCCCCGGACCTCTGGTTCGCCGAGGCACACGCGGCCGGCGTTGGGGTCGATCTCGAGGTCGTCTCAATGAAGAAGGCCTTGACGTGCCTGTCTCGCCTTCCCGCAGATGTCGCCCTATGCGTGAACGCAGGTCCTGAGGCGATGGGCGCTGACGAGGTGCGCGACCTGCTTGCGGGCTCCGAATCGAGGCGAATCGTCGTGGAGCTGACCGAGGAGACCAAGGTCGACGACTATGCGCAGCTGTCGTCTGCCATGAGGCAGCTGCGTCTGATGAGCGTACGACTGGCCATCGACGACACCGGCTCCGGCTTCGCCAGTTTCGCTCACATCCTGAAGCTCGCCCCGGACGTCATCAAGCTGGACCGGGAGCTCACGACCGGTATCGACCACGACCCTATACGTAGTGCCCTAGGTGCGGCCCTCGTGAGCTTCGCGTCGCGGATCGGAGTGGAGATCATCGCCGAGGGGATCGAGACTGCAGCGGAGCTCGATGTGCTGCGGGGACTGGGCATCCGTTACGGACAGGGATTCCTTCTTTGTCCGCCGACGTCAGCCGACTCGATTCCCAGCCGTGTTTCCTTGGGAGCGTCGTCACCCGCGGCCTCCCGAGTGACAGCGCTGAGAGCTGGGTAGCGGCCAAGCGGGCTTGCGGCCGGGGAAGACCTTGTCCCTCCGGGCGGTGGCCTTGGGCATTCGCGCCGCACCCATGCCGGAGGAATGCCTCCGTATCATGTGAGGGTCCGCGGATCGATGCCCGCGATGGACGACTCAACAAAAAGGCGAGCACAGGTCGATCAGGTAACCTCTTCCCCCCGCGCTGTTCTGGCTGGACGGCGAGAGCGCGACCGCTTTCCGATATGCCGAGCGCCTCCATGATGACCGGGGCCGGGCACTGGGAGACCGAGATGTTGTCGAGGAGGTCTGCCAACGATGCTCGCGAGATCACATGCGCCACCAACCAGCTAGCGCACTGCGTACAGTCGGACCTCTTCGCCTTCGAGGCAGGGCTCTGCCGGAGCTTTGATGCGCTGGCGAGCGAAGCTCCAATCGGCGCAGGCTCCACCGGGTTGTCGCCCTCTTTTGACAAAGCTTCGGCGGCTCGCTTGATCTGGCGCCGCACGTCGCGCACTGTCCCTTCGGAGAGCCCGACATCGCGCGCGATCTTTCTGTTTGACTCGTGCGGGAAGGCGAGCATCAGCGCGGCCGCCTGTTGGCGCGTGATCTGCGAACTGAGCGGTCGCGTTCGGCCCATGACCAACACATGCCAGAGACCACCACCACCCAGGTCATCGAGTGCGACTGCTCCGTCTGCCAGGGCCGCAAGGCCGAGGTGCGGGGGAGCGAGCGGTACTCGAGTACCGCCGTCCACAACATCGTCCAGCTCGCCCACTCGCCACTGGCGAGGGCGGCCAGCGCCAAGCAGTTCGGGCCGTGGGCCCGGTAGTCCGACCGACCAAGCCAGAGACAAACAACCAATGAAAGGAGCATGACATGACCACCGCAACCGCCACGAAGGCCAGGACAACGAAGAAGGCCGCCAGCACCACCACCCCGCAGCGGGCATGTCCGTCGTGCGGGAAGTCATACCCGTCCGACCGCAAGCACTTCTACTTCGGGCCCCCCACGAGCAAGCCCGGCCTCTGCGCCGCCGGCAAGGGACCCGACGGGAACTCCGGCGGGTGCCACGCCTCGTACTTGAGGGCGCGCGGCGCCCTCCGCTACCAGGCCAGGAGGGCGGGCTTCTCCAGCCTGAAGGACTACGTCGCACATCTCGCCGCCCAGTCCGCCGCTGAACTGCCCAGGTCCAAGCGGTCCCACGCCAAGAAGGCGGCAACCGTCGCCGTGACCGAGGAACTCGCTTCTACCTGAACCGATCCCAACCGCCAACAGCACAAGGACGCCCGACCTCCAAGGCCGAGCGTCTCTTTCATCCGGTCAGACGTCACAGCACAATCACGCAGGGGTCTTTCGGCCCTAGCCCCAATACCACTTAGTTAAGGTGTAGGCCCGCCTGGAGCGACGATCTGGCGCTTGCGAGGTGCGGTG
>PLIM01000173.1 GCA_003139355.1 Acidimicrobiaceae bacterium
TCAAGTCCCCCCTCCGACACGCGAAAACTCCACGCCTAAGGAGGCGCGGATCTTCTCCTGTTCGCCCAGGCGCTGGTAGGCGAGGCGAAGCCCAAGCTCCTGGTAGAACTCGCGCCGTTCGTCTGCGTCAGCGTGCCGGAGAAGCGCGACAACGTCGCCGACACGCTCCAACAGATCGCGGAGCTGGTCCTCAGTGACGGGTGGTTCGTCGGCAGGGGAGTGTCCTTCGATGACCGCCGTCGCTGCGGCTAGCTCCCGCTGAGCTGTCCGGGACCGCTCGACGTAAAGGGCCGGATCCATGCCCTTCTCGATGGCGTCCATGTAACGGTCCAGCTTGGTCTGAGCCTGGCTCGCCATGATCCGTGCCCGTCGGACTTCGGGTGGCTGTCCATCGTCGACACCTGTGTGCTCCATCATCGCGGCCACCGTCACCTTGAGGTTCTTCGAGCTGAGCTTGCGCAGCCACTCATCGAGGACGGGCAGGATCCTGTTCTCGGCGACAAACAACGACTTCGGATGGTTCTCGTCGCCGGGGTACTCGTTGCGGAACACACACCGGTAGCCCAATCGCGGTGGTCCCTGCGTTCGGGTGATGACATTCCCCTGCATCCTCCGCCCGCACTCGGCACAAATCAGGAGTCCACGCAGCGCGTAACGGCCTGGAGCGACGCGCATATCCGGCCGCTGTGCCGGACGATCCGGTCTCGGGCCAGGCCGGCTCGCCGTGCGTCCAGGCTGGGCAGCGCGCCACTCAGCCTCGCTGACGATGGGCTCGATGACGTTTGCGATGGTGAGGATGTCGTCAGCTAGCGAGGGCACCTCTCGAGTGATGTGCCCTGCGGCAGGGTTGTCGACGCTTCGCAGACGCTCGACCTTGTGATAGCGACCGTATGTCTGCTCGCCTTTGTATTTCGGGTTGAGCACGATCGCCCGGACTGCGTTCACCGACCAGGCTCTGCCGAGACGGTGGGGGTTCCGTTTCGGGTCGGCGCCGGAGGGGCAGGGGACGCCGGCGCTCGTGAGACGTGAGGCTATTGCGCGGAAACCCAACCCGTCGGACCGCCAGGCGAAGATCGCCTTCACGACCTCTGAAGTCGAAGAGTCGACGGCAAGCCTCGTGAGCTCGACGCCCTGTCGAGCTTTCTCCGGGTTCGGGTGGGGCACTCCCGTCCGCACCAGCTGGTAACCGTATGGTGGTCGTCCGCCGAGGTAGCGGCCCTCTGGAGCCATTGCTCGCATCGATGTCCTCACGCGGACACGGAGGCGGTTGCGCTCGGCCCGGCTGAGGCCGCCGAAGAGCGACAAGATGATGTCGTGGATCTCCGAAGTGGGATCGACCGGCCCTTGTAGCTCCGGCACCCAGAGCTGGACACCGTAATGGTTGAGCTGGGCGAGAACCGTCTGGACTTGGCCGGTGTCGCCGAACGCGCGCTGGGGTTCCCCGACGACGATCCCAGACCAGCCACGATTCTGGTTCGTGAGCTGAGCCAGGAGGCCCGACGCCTCCTTTCTCTGGGACCACGGCAAGGACCTGGAGGTGTCCTTGTCGTGGACGACTCCGACGATCTTCGCCCGGCCTGCGATCAGTGTGTTCGCGATGTCCAGTTGCCAGCGCAGACTCTCTTCGGGGTTCTGCTGGTCAGCAGTAGAGGTCCGGGCGTATGCCATCAGCGCCGGGAGGGCTGCACCTTGAGTCACGCGACGTTCTCCTCACTTTGGGTCTTGTCCGACTGACGCGATTCCCATTCGACGTGGCGCCTCGCAAGCTTCACGAGGAGCCTCGCGAGAGCCGGCGTGACGACGAAATCCTCGGACAGGGCCTCGAGCTCGACTGGGGAGTCATTGACGGCCATGGCGCCGTCCGGACAAGTCGAAGCATGGCAGGCGACGATACAACGGGGGGTGGTCACAGCGGCGGGACCCACCATCGAACCAGCCTTGCCAAGTCGCTCCACTGGACCTGTGAGTCCGGATGCAAGGAAGCGCTCGTAGCCGTCAACGGTCGGAAGCAGATCGTCGGTATCGACGTGGCCAGAGGTTTGACGGGCCGGCCTACTCGTCTCGGCATCCACCGTGGGCTCCTCCTCTCGGAGGCGGCCCGCGCGGCACGCCTCTACAAAAGAGGCACTGGCGACTCCAGGCTATCGATGGCTAGCGGCTTGAGCGGTGGCCAGATCGATAGGGTGTGCGCTCCCGAGCGGCCCAAGGATCAGGCGCCGAAGCTGGTGATTCAGTTGCGCGACGTCCAGCAGCCGGATGTTCCCGACGTCCAAGAAGGCCAGTTCGCAGAACCACGCCATCTCGTTCATGCATCCGAGCACGCTCCGGTTGGCGGTCTTCGCGAGCTCTACGTCGTCGGCAACAAGATGGCCGAAGGTGTCCGAAGGGAGCCCTTCGGAGTCAAGGGCGTCTTCGATCAGCGGGACGACGAATCGACCGATTGGTCGGAGGTCACCCGCTCGCACGTCCGGGGTGAAGATTGAGAAGAGCGTGCCCGCGTGGGTGACGAGAAGGCACTTGCGCCCGTCGATCCAGATCAGGTTCGCATAGAAGTCACTTGCCGACGGGGGCACCTTCGTGTTGAGCGCCGGTTTCGTCTTGCCGCCGATCGTCGCGAGCAGCCGACTTGTGCACCGAAGCAACATCTCTGCCATCACCAACCTCCGCCATCACCAACCTCCGCCATCACCGCCTCCATCACCAACCCCCGCCTCCATCACCAACCCCGGCCTCCATCACCAACCCCGGCCTCCATCACCAACCCCCGCCTCCATCACCAACCCAGCTCCTTCGCAAAGCGCATCCTGGAATTCACACGTTCGGCATTCGAGGATCGAAGCTCGTTGGGGCATAGCCCCAGGTAGGAGCCGGATCGGGCAATAGCCTGGAGTTGCCAGTGCGTCTTCAGTAGAGGCGGTCATCGCGATCGCCCCCGACGAAGGGACGCACGAGGTGATCTCGATCCGGCCGGTCAGCCTTGGTGGCGGCTACCGCTACCTGATGAACTCGGTCGCGGCAGGTGACGGCAACCCGGAACCGTCGAAGGGACTGGCGCACTACTACGCCTCCACGGGCACCCCGCCGGGCGTCTCTTTGGGCAAGGGTTTGGCCGAGCTGGACGGCGGTCGCGGGGTGGTTCCCGGATCAGAGGTGAGCGAGGAGAACCTCTCCAACATGCTCGGCGCGTGCAGCGATCCCGTCACCGGCGAGCCTGTGGGATCGAGGCCGAGAGCCCCGGCCGGGGGTGCCCCTGTGGCCGGTTTCGACCTCACTTTCTCGATCTCCAAGTCGATTTCTGTCATGTGGGCTCTCGGTGACGACGAGACCAGAAAGGTCATCGAGAAGTGCCACCGCCAGGCGATCGAGTTCGTCATCTCCTACGCGGAACGCGAGGTGTTCTGCTCGCGTTCTGGGACGAACGGGATCGTCTCAGAGGACGTCACCGGTGTCGTCGCCGCGTCCTTCACCCACTTCACGAGCAGGGCTGACGATTGCCAGCTGCACGAGCATCTGGTGGTTTGGAACAGGGCCCGCTCTGTGTCTGACGGCAAGTGGAGGACGCTCGACTCGAGAGCAATCTTCAAGGCGACGACCACGCTCTCAGAGCTCCACCAGGGTGTCCTATCCGACCTTTTGATCGCCGAGCTCGGCGTCGGCTGGGAAGCGCGCGGGCGGAGGCATTCGACCAAACCCCGTTACGAGATCACCGGGGTTCCCGAGGCCCTCATGGCCGAGTTCTCACAGCGCTCAGAGCAGATCGCGGCGCGCGGAGACGAGCTCAACTCGAGCTTTGTCGCCGCCCATGGACGCCGGCCAACCGTCGTTGAAGGCATGCGCCTCAGGCAAGTTGCCACGATCGCCACCCGACCGCAGAAGACTCATCGGAGTCTCGCCGAGCTGACGGCCACCTGGCGAGAGCGGGCAGCCGGTCACGTGCCTGAGGACGAGCAACTGGCGTGGGTCTCGAGCCTCGCCGGCCGCAACGACCTGCCGCTCCTGCACACCTGCGACCTGGCCGAGCCGATCCTCGACGACGCCGCTCGGGCGGTGGTGACGACGGTGGCCGAGCACCACTCCACCTACGGTCGCCAGAACCTGTTGGCCGAGGCTCACCGCATGTTGCACGGGGTCCGCTTCGCCTCTCCTGACGACCGGGTGGCCGTCGCCGAGCACATCACCGACCTCGCCGTCGCCCGATCAGTCGTGCTGACACCGCCGGCGATGCACCACACGCCGGAGCGCTACATCCGCCCCGACGGGTCCTCGCGCCTGCAGCCAAGGAACCACCTCGTCTACACCACCGAGGTCCTCCTCGAGGCGGAAGATCGCCTCCTCGAAGCCGGGAGAGAGCATGGAGCTCCTCGGGTGCGCACGGCGACAATCGCGAACATTGCCGAGGCGAACCTGCCCGGGCGCGACTACGGACTAAGCGTCGACCAGGCCCTCGCCGTCGAAAAGATCGCCACCTCCGGCCGCGTCCTCGAGGTGCTCGTCGGTCCGGCCGGCACAGGCAAATCGACCACCATGGCGGGACTCAGGGCCGCCTGGGAGACCGAGCACGGGCCCGGGTCGGTGATCGGTCTCGCCCCCTCTGCTGTTGCGGCACAGGTGCTCGCCGACGAGCTCGGGATCGAGACGGAGAACACCGCCAAGTGGCTCACCGAGTGGCGACGTATCCCGGAGCTGACAACACGCCGCGACCGCTTCGCCTTGAACCTCGCCCGCCACGCCTATCCGAGCTCTCCCGGCGCGGCCAAGCTCCACGCCCGGGTCGCGGCGATGGACCAGGCCATTGCCGAAAGGCGCCTCAGGGCGGGACAGCTGGTCATCATCGACGAGGCGACACTCGCTGGGACCTTCGCCCTCGACGAGCTCGTGGGTGCCGCGAGACAGGCCGGTTCGAAGATCCTGCTCGTAGGAGATGGTGCACAGCTCGGCTCGGTGGAAGCGGGCGGGGCGTTCTCGCTCCTCGTCAAAGACCGCGGTGATCTCGTCGCGGAGCTGACCGACGTCCGGCGCTTCGCCTCGGAGTGGGAGAAGGCCGCGAGCATCGAGCTGCGCCTCGGCAACAAGGCCGCCATCGATGACTACGAAGCTCACGGTCGCATAACAGAAGGCGACCGGGAGTCGCTGCTCGAGGCCATCTACGCCGCCTGGAAGAACGACGTCGGTGCCGGCAAGTCGAGCCTGATGATCGCCGGGGACTCGACCACTGTGACCGAGCTCAACTGCCGGGCGAGAGCCGATCGGGTGAGGGAGGGGACGGTCGCTGAAGAGGCGTTACTGATAGCTGATGGCCAGAAAGCAGGAGTAGGCGACGAGGTCGTCACCCGTCAGAACAACCGGCTCCTCACCACCGGCAGGACCTGGGTCAAGAACGGCGACCGCTGGTTGGTGACCGCCACCAACCCCGACGGGAGCATGGCACTGCGCCGCGGGAACGGCGGCGGCGAGGTCTCGCTCCCCGCCGATTACGTCGCCCACCACGTAGAGCTCGCTTACGCCACGACCGCGTATCGGAGCCAAGGCCGAACAACAGACACCGCTCACGCCCTCGTCGCCCCGGCGACGACTCGAGAAGTGCTCTACGTCTCCGCGACAAGAGGCCGTGAGTCCAACAGCCTGTATGTCGACACATCGTTCGACCCCGATCCCACCACCGGTCACGAACCTGCGATCTCACAACGGACCGCTCGAGACGTGCTTGCCGGCGTGCTCGCCAACGAGGGTTCGGATCTGTCCGCCCACGAGACGCTGCGCAGAGCACAGGGTCGTGCAGAGGACTTGAGCGTGCTTGCCGCCGAGTACGAGACGCTCGTCAGTGCCGCCCAGGAGCAACGCTGGGGAGCCCTATTGGATCGCTCAGGTATCGCTCGCGTTCAGCTCGAACGCGTAAGCCAAAGCGAAGCACGCGGCCCACTTCTCGCAGCCCTTCGAGACGCTGAGGCCCGCGGGCTCGACGTGGAAGGCGCCTTCCCGACGCTCGTTGCTCTTCGCTCGCTCGACGAAGCCGAAGACCCGGCTTCCGTCATGCACGCACGCGTACAGGCTTGGGCAAACACAGCCGGTTCGAAGCGGCGAACGAGCACAGGCTTTGTCGCGGGGATCATTCCGAGAGCGGTCGGCGTCACCGATCCCGACATGGTCCGCGCCCTCGACGAGCGAGCTGTCGCCATGCAAGACCGAGCGAGAAAGCTCGCCGCGCGCGCGATCGAGCATCGCGAGACCTGGGTGCTCCGCCTCGGCGCGCCGCCAGCCGACCGGGTCAAACATGAGCGGTGGCTCAAGGCCGTCTCGACAGTCGCCGCCTACAGGGAGCGTTGGAACATTGCTGACGATCGCCGACCACTCGGACCCGGGGGCGCCGTCAGGTCCCTCGACGCACTTGGTCACCGGCGGCGCGCCGAACTTGCCATCGCAAAGGCGCTCCGATTCTCGACCGAGGACCGCGAACATCCCCGCTCGCGGTTCGGTGCCGTGCCCGCAGAACCGGTGCGAGAGCTGCCGGCCGGGATCGAGCTGTGAACAGACTTGTGACACCAGAACGGTCGGTCACGACTCCGGCGATTTCACCGCATGCTCAGCACACCGAGAGAGCCGTGCTCACCCCGGGGTGACGGCTCGCCGAGTCGAGTCGCTACTCGGCTAGGTTTCGTAGGCGGGCGCATGACGAACGCGATCCTGGACCTGACGCGATCCTGGACCTTCCGTGTGCCCAAGCCAAGCAGGAGTTCATCAACTGACGAACTCTGTCATCCGATTATGCGTCTGCAGGCCTTTTCATAGTGAGCAGCAAAGAGAGGTCCGGCATGAAGGCCACAAGCAGAACCGGAAGGATTCCGCGACACCTTTGGGCCTGCGACGCTGCAGCAGCAAGTGTGGTTGGGGCGACGCGACCGTTCTCGCTAGGCGAGTCACCTGCGGGCACACAACAGCCGGGTGCGCCGATTCCGGTTTCGGCGACCTCGGATGCTCGAAGCATCGCTGCAACCGACTGCGACCTGCAGACTCTCACACTGGCAGAGGCGACAGCCGGCGCCTGGACGCTACAGGAGACGGCCGATCCGGTTTATCTGCCGGAGATGGACGGTACGTTGGCCGAGACCAGCCTCAGCCTTCCGATCGGCCATGGGACGTCAGGGGCACGTCCCAGTCCTTCATGGTCCATCCCGATGTTGGGTGGGTGCTCGGTATGGGAATGAGCCAAAAGCCGCCGCCTGTGTCACTTACATCTCTTGGAGCTACGACGACACTCCCGGTCTGGCAGCTCGGGAAAGCCAGCCAAGCAGTCTCAATCCGTCATCATGACGGGTTTGTCGGCCTTCGCCGGGGCGTTCGGGCATGACAGAGATGAAATCTCCTGACAGCCCGAATTTCGAAGAGTTCTTCCGCGCGATCTTTCCGCGCGCGGTACGAGCGGCGTACCGGATTACCGGCGATCGTGGGCTTGCTGAGGATGCCGCAATCCAGGCGATGAGCCGGGCGCACTTCCATTGGAGACGCGTCGGGACATTGCCATGGCGCGACGGCTGGGTTCTCAAGACAACCTTCCGCGAGGCTCTCCACCTAGCGTGGCAACCTCCGATCGATTCCCCGAATGAGGCGCTGGATGTGGCGGACATGGTCGTATTGCGCAGCGCCCTCGTTGACGCTCTCAACCGTCTTCCTAAGCGTCAGCGAGAGGCCGTCGGGCTGAGGTATCTCGTTGACCTTCCGGACGCTGAAGTTGCGAGGGCGATGGCGATCAGTTTGACCTCGGTGAAGACGCATTTACACCGAGGGCTCCGTAGGCTCCGTCTCCAATCTCAAGATCTCGCGTGAAGGAGGACGCTGTGGGCCTTACCCATTCGGACGAGCAGCTGCGAGAGTGTCTTCGTCGAGTTTTGTTCAAGAGCGCCACCCTCAGGCGGCGGCGTGCCGCAAGGCTGCGAGTTCTGGGCCTGACATTCCTTGCGATGGCCCTCGCGGGATCGCTCAGTGCGGCTTTCCTCCCGACCGGCGGAACGACTATCGGTAACCCCTTCCACGGGCAGACCCTCGTCTCGGGACACATGCTCTTCTCTGCCTCGAACCCGCGAGTCGTAGTGGCGCAAGGCCGTGTCACGTTTACCAGTACCTCAGGCAGCCAAAGTGCAACGAATGTCACGAACGGAAGCTTCCGTCTTTACTTGCTTGTCGGGCGCTATGCGGCCTCAGGACTCGCACGTCGCCCCTATGAGGCTAGATGCAGCGGGCCCGTGCTCAAGATAGGGAAGAAACAGAAGAGCGCGACGGAGACGTTAGAATGCCACCGGAACAGTTGATGTCGTGGCCGGTGAGCAACTTCGGATACCCCCCTTCGTGTCGGCCGCTTCCTCGACGCTCGCACAGCCATCGAAGCCCGTCGGAAGGAAAAACTGCTCGCGGCCGCGTCCGAGCCCATCGGATGCCGATCGATCTTCCCGTCCTTCTGGGAACGAGTGGTGGAGGCAACGATGCTCAAGTCAAGCGCCAAGGTTTCCACGTCGCTGCTCCGCTCCACATCCCGGCGCGGCCAATCGCGATGATGAGGAGCGCCCTGCCACGACTGCGTACGATATCGTCCGGGCCCTTGACAGGAGGCTAGATAGCGAGTACAGGAAGGACGCAACACTGCGGATGTGTGACGAACCTCGAACGAAGGCACGGCGGTACGTGAGTCGTGCTTAGGAAGTCAACTATTTCCGTGTCAAGGTGCCTGGGTGCATACCTGATTCGTCCACCAAACCGGTTCTGTTGCCATGCACGAGGTAGATGCAACAGCTTTATGTCTGTGTATGCAGATGTGCCCCCATGCAGAAGGAGGATTAGATGCACCTGCATAGAACATTGATCTCCGTTCTGATAATGACGGGATCAATCCTCACTGCCACCGTTGGAGTTACCGATAATGCCTGGGCATCTCCAAACTGTTCGCCCTCAAGTCACTGCTACGGCGTCGCTATTTGGGGATATACACCTGCCACATATGGCAGTGGTGGCGATTTGGAGTTTCAGTGTCTATACACATCAAACACCAGCCATTTCGTCAACGAGGAAATGTGGCAGGGAACGAACGATGATCCCATCGCGAGCGCAAACTGGGTGGAGGAAGGTGGTCGAACGGGCGAGCCTAACGGTAGTTCTCGGTACTTCTTTTGGGCTGACGAGCGCTCAGGCGGCTACAACCAACACTTTCCGTCGGGCAGTCAGTACTTGGTGAGTCTGAACATAACCTACAGTGCTGAGATGGTGTATGACGGTTCCCACGAGTGGGAAGTGGATTGGAACGGGTACTCTGTTGGCTACTCAACGAGCAATCCGCCGAACGGGGAGTACCTCTCGGCTGGCACCGAAGCGTTAGACAATAATGACCGCACAGTAGGTACCGATAGCTCGCTCTACTACCTCGATACTACCTACGAAGTCCACTTCGGCTGGACTAGTGCAACGACAGAGGATGTTGGTGGACTGACCTCTACGTCCTGGGTGGGGTCGGGACACAATACGGTGAGCTGGGCCTCCGCTTGCTAAGCTTTCGCCGAGCTTGAGGTGGCCCCTAAATGTCCTAACGAACTGAGAGGTGATGAGCGTGATTAAGAGAAGACGGAATCATGGGTTGGTTGGAGGTTGCATTATCGGCGGCGGAATTGCGACGATAGTGACGGTGGTACTTACAGTGTCTGGCGTGTTTGGGGCTACGGCGGCTCCGAGAGTCGGAGGTGTTAGTCCTGCTTCTGCTATAGCGCAGCTCACGTCAATAGCCGCTCAACAGGCCGCAATAAACGGCGATGCGAGTCCGACTTCGGTATTGGCCGTTGAAGCGACGCATGCCGCTGCGCTTACTGTCGCGACTCCTGGAGATGTTCTTCCGCAGAGTGCGGCCTCAGAGGCTGTATATCTCATAACGATGACCGGAAGCTTTATAGGAAACGGGTTCTCGACCGCACCGGGGTCGCCGGCTCCTATGGGCTCCTACCTATCGGTGGTCGTCGATTCGGGCACATTCTGGGTTACCGACGAGGGCCTGAGTCAAAGCGCGCCACCTGTGTCGCCATCATCGCTGGGACCGACGACGACTCTCGCGGTTGGGACAACTTCGAGTTGACCGTTCCGTGTGACAGGGTAACTGCTGAGATGCGGCCGTAGGGACAGGGAAGTGCGATGGGCAGTGATCAGACGGGCCGCACGTTCGTAGTGACTGAGAACACGGAGGCGGTTGTCAAGCTGTGGGCGCGACGGCGGTCAACCCCATTCGGGCAGTGACCGGAAAACTCCGTTCGCTGCTCCGTCCGGCGGTCTGGCGGGGGCCCCTGGTCCAGGTCGGCCCCCGCCGCGCGCGATTCTTGTGGAAGCGGCGCGGTGGCTCCGGTATCTCGCTGCACGAGCGCTGCCCACTGAGGCACAGGCTCGGTCGCAAGCTGAGGGGCTTGGCCCCGAAGAATGAGGTCAGGCCACCGACCTGCAGCCGCTAGCCACGGATGCCGGCAGTGGGAGAGGTGTAGGGCGCCAAAACGTCGATCGGTCCCCTGAACAGGCCTTCTTCAGCGCCGTCAACCATCATCAGTTATGGCCCTCCGCCTGTGC
>PLIM01000188.1 GCA_003139355.1 Acidimicrobiaceae bacterium
CGCCGCTGACCGCCGAGCGGAGACATCATGCCTCGCAGCCTGAAAAAAGGACCCTTTGTCGACGACCACCTGCTTCGCAAGGTCGACGCGCTCAACTTCTCCAACGAGAAGCGTGTCATCAAGACCTNNTGGTCGGCCACAAGCTCGGAGAATTCGCTCCCACCCGGACGTTCCGCTACCACGCCGGCCAGGAACGGGCAGCGAGGCGTTGACGTGACCGGTGTCAAGACCAACGAGCGGCCTGGGATCCGCGCCGTCCTCAAGCACTCGGGCGTGTCCGCCTACAAGGCGCGCGAGGTGCTCGATCTGATCCGTGGCAAGGATTATCAGCGGGCGTCGGAGATCCTCGAGTACTGCGACCGGGAAGTGGCGACGGTGATCGGCAAGGTCCTGCACTCGGCGGCCGCGAACGCGTTCCACAACGACGGCATCGACGCGGAGGAGCTGTTCGTGTCCGCCTGCTTCGCAGACGAGGGCGCGACGCTGAAGCGGTGGCGCCCCCGCGCCCGTGGGCGTGCCACCCGTATCCGCAAGCGGACCTGTCACGTCACGGTGATCGTTTCGCGGATGGCCGGGGAAGAGCTGAACCGGCGACGCGCCCGCGTTGTCGCCGAGCAAGCTGACCGCCGGGCGCGCCGGGTGGCCGGGGCGCGCCGTCAGGGACGGGCCAGCGCAGCCGCCAAGGGCGAGACGTCCGAGGTGCCCGCAGTCGACGAGCAGGTCCTCGGGATCGTGGCGGCGGGCGACACGGCCGAGACGACCGATGTCGAGGCAGCGGTCGAGCAGGCGCTCGCCGGCGAAGAGGACGAGCAGGCCGACGGTGATCACGACGCCGCCGGCGACCAGGACGAGCAAGCCGATGGCGATCACGACGCTGCCGGCGACGAGGAAACGAGCGACTGATGGGCCAGAAGGTCAATCCATACGGCTTCCGCCTCGGTGTCACGACCGACTGGAAGTCACGCTGGTTCGACGACCGGAACTATCAGGATTCGGTGGTTGAGGACTGGAAGGTCCGCGACTACCTCATGACCCAGCTCGAGGCTGCCGCCGTGAGCCGGATCGAGATCGAGCGCACCCGGGACCGTCTTCGAATCGACGTGCACACCGCGCGGCCCGGCATCGTGATCGGCCGCCGCGGTGCCGAAGCCGACCGGCTACGACGTCAGCTCGCTCGGATCACCCACAACGCCAACGTGCAGCTCAACATCCAGGAGATCAAGCAACCCGAGCTTGACGCCGCCTTGATCGCGCAAGGCATCGTCGACCAGTTGCAGCGCCGGATCAGCTTCCGCCGTGCCATGAAGCGTGCGATTCAGACGGTCCAGAAGGCGGGCGCCCAGGGAGTGCGCGTCCAATGCTCCGGTCGCCTCGGCGGTTCGGAGATGGCACGCAAGGAGTCCTACCGCGAAGGCCGCGTCCCGTTGCACACGCTACGCGCCGATATCGACTACGGCTTTCGCGAGGCGAAGACCTCGACCGGCCGGATCGGGATCAAGGTCTGGATCTACAAGGGCGACATCCTGCCCTACAAGACATCCGCGGAAGAGAAGATCTCGCGTGAGGCCGCCATGGCGGTCGGAGAGACGTCCGGCCAGGCACGTCCCAAGCGCATCGTCACCGCTGGCGGCGGCCGTCGCAGGCCTGAGCTCGGCGAGCCGGGTTCGGTCGTGGCGGATGTGCCACCCGAGGTCGAAGCTGAAGTGCCGCCCGAGCCTCTCCCCGAAGAGCCCGCGGCACCCACGGTCCCGGTCGTCTCCGAAGATCCGCTCGAGAAGCTTCTTGCCGAGGAAGAGGACATCGAGCGCCGGACCCGCGAGCAGCATCACGACATACCGCACTTCCGCAGGGAGAACGACTGACCATGCTCATGCCTCGCAAGGTCAAGCACCGTAAGCAACAGCGCGGGCGCATGTCCGGAATGACGAAGGGTGGCGAGACCATCAACTTCGGCGACTTCGGGATTCAGGCGCTCGAGCCGGCGTGGCTCACGGCCCGCCAGATAGAGGCCGCTCGAATCGCCATGACCAGGCACATCAAGCGTGGCGGGAAGGTCTGGATCCGGGTGTTCCCCGACAAGCCGGTCACCCAGAAGCCGGCCGAGACGCGAATGGGATCGGGCAAGGGCAACCCCGAGCACTGGGTCGCCGTGGTCCGTCCCGGGAGGGTCCTCTTCGAGCTGGCGGGCGTGGACGAGGCGCTCGCCCATTCGGCCTTGGAACGCGCGATCCAGAAGCTGCCGATGAAGGCACGCGTCATCGCACGGCCCGGGCTGGGTTCCAATGCGGAGGTGCTGGTCTGATGCCGACCGCAGCCGAGATACGTGAGCTCGACGAGGCCGAGCTCGAGAACAAGCTGGTCGAAGCCCGCAAGGAGCTCTTCAACCTCCGGTTCCAGGCGGCTACGGGCAGACTGGACAACAACGCACGCGTCTCGCAGGTCCGCAGGGAAATCGCGCGGATGCTGACGGTGCAGCGCGCGCGCGAGATCGAGCTGGCCGAGTCGGCAGAGGTGGCCGTGGCTTCTGGCGACGCAGGCACGAAGGAGCTGTGATGGCCGAGAACCTGGCCCAGGAGGGCACTTCGGACGGTACGCCGACGACCGGAGCGCAAGTGCGTGTCAACCGGCGCAGGATCCGCGAGGGCACCGTCGTCGAGAACCGCATGGACAAGACTGCGGTCGTCGCGGTGGTAGAACGCGTCCGGCACGCCAAGTATGCCAAGACCGTCCAGCGGACTCGGCGTCTGTACGTGCACGACGAACGGAACGAGGCCGCCACCGGGGACCGTGTCCGCGTGGCCGAGACGCGCCCGTTCTCCAAGCTGAAGCGCTGGAGGCTGGTCGAGGTCCTGGAGCGTGCAAGGTGATCCAGCAAGAGACGCGCCTGCGTGTCGCCGACAACTCAGGCGCCAAAGAGGTGCTCTGCATCAAGGTGCTCGGCGGGACCCGTCGTCGCTACGCGGGGATCGGTGACGTCTTCATCGCGACAGTCAAGGACGCCGTGCCCGGCGCGGCCGTCAAGAAGGGCGACGTGGTGCGCTGCGTGGTCGTGCGGACGAAGAAGGAGAACCGCAGGTCCGATGGCAGCTATATCCGCTTCGACGAGAACGCGGCAGTGCTGATCAACGACCAGCTGCAGCCACGCGGTACCCGCATCTTCGGCCCGGTGGGACGCGAGCTGCGGGAGAAGCGCTTCATGCGCATCGTCTCGCTGGCCCCAGAGGTGATCTAGGTGCGTATTCGAAAAGGGGATCGAGTAAGGGTGCTCACCGGCAAGGACCGGGGCAAGACCGGCGAGGTCATGCGGGTCATCCCCGCACGCGACCGCGTGATCGTCGACGGTGTCAACGCCGCCAAGCGTTCCACCAAGGCGAAGCGGGGAACCATGCAGGGCGGCATCATCGACAAGGACATGCCGGTGCACGCCTCGACGGTGGCGGTGGTCTGCTCGGAGTGCGGGCCCACGCGCATCGGGGTTCGGGTCGATGACCAGGGCCGAAAGGTCCGGGTTTGCCGCAAGTGCGGAGGTGACCTGTGAGCGCGGCTGTCATCGAGCGTCCTCGTCTCCGCCAGCGTTACGAGGCCGAGGTCCGGGCGTCGCTCGCCGCCGAGCTCGGCCTTTCCAACGTCATGGAGGTGCCGCGCCTCTCCAAGATCGTCATCAACATGGGCGTCGGCAAGGCCACCCAGCAGCAGTCGCTGCTCGAGGGCGCAGTCGGGGATCTCAGGCTGATCGCCGGACAGCGGCCGGTCGTCACCAAGGCGCGACGCTCGATAGCCGCCTTCAAGCTCCGCGAGGGCATGTCGATCGGCTGCATGGTCACCCTGCGCGGCGATCGCATGTGGGAATTCTTCGATCGCCTAATCAGCCTGGCGATCCCGCGCATCCGTGACTTCCGGGGCTTGTCGCCGAAGTCGTTCGACGGCCGGGGCAACTACACCTTTGGCGTCACCGAGCAGCTCATCTTTCCCGAGATCGACTACGACAAGGTCGACACCCCTCGCGGCATGGACATCACGATAGTGACTACCGGCCGCACCGATGCCGAAGGCCGAGCGCTGCTCGCCGCCTTCGGGTTCCCGTTCCGACGTGAAGGGCAGTAGAGCCGACCCATGGCCAAGAAGGCATTGATACAGAAGCAACAGGCCAAGCCCAAGTTCAAGGTGCGCGGCTACACGAGGTGCCGGCGGTGCGGGCGCCCGAGATCGGTATACCGCAAGTTCGGGCTCTGCCGTATCTGCCTGCGCGAGCTCGTGCATGCCGGCGAGGTGCCGGGCGTGACAAAGGCCAGCTGGTGAGAGGAGGGGATCGTTCATGACCATGACTGACCCCATCGCGGACATGCTGACCCGCGTTCGCAACGCGAACGTGGCGATGCACGAAACGGTCCGTATGCCCAGCTCGAGGGTCAAGGAAGCGCTTGCTGTGATCCTGGAGCGCGAGGGCTATATCGCGGGCTTCACCACGGTCGCACGAGAGGGCCACCCCGGAGATGTGCTCGAGATCTCGCTCAAGTACACGGCCGACCGCGCGCGCGTGATCGGCGGGCTCAAGCGTGTCTCCAAGCCTGGCCTGCGGATCTACTGCCGCGCCGACGGGTTGCCACGTGTCCTCGGCGGCCTCGGAGTGGCAGTGCTCTCGACGAGCAAGGGGCTCATGACCGACCGCGAGGCGCGCCAGCAGCGTGTCGGTGGCGAGGTGCTCTGTTATGTCTGGTGACTCGGAGGTGACGAGCTGATGTCCCGAGTCGGAAGGAGCCCGATCGAGGTGCCCTCTGGCGTCGAGGTGACGCTGCAGGACCGCAACGTGGCGGTGTCCGGCCCGCAGGGGACCCTGCAGCGCGACCTGCCCGGGAACATCACCGTCCGCCGCCTGGACGCCGTGCTCCTCGTCGAGCGGCCCGACGACCAGCGGAGCAGCCGGGCGCTGCACGGGCTGACGCGCAGCCTCATCCAGAACATGGTGACCGGCGTCACTGCCGGTTACACCAAGGAGCTGGAGATCGTGGGCGTCGGTTACCGCGCGACGCTCAAGAGCCCACAGCAGCTCGAGTTGGCGCTCGGGTTCAGCCACCCGGTCGTCGTCGACGCGCCCGAAGGTATCTCGTTCGAAGTCCCGACCCCGCTGCGCATAGTCGTGAAGGGCATCGACAAGGAAGCGGTCGGCCAGGTCGCGGCCGACATCCGCAGGGTCCGCAAGCCCGAGCCCTACAAGGGCAAGGGCGTGAGGTACGCCGGCGAAGTCGTGCAACGCAAGGCCGGGAAGGCGGCGAAGTAGCCATGAGCAAGACACTGCGGACCCACGAGCTGCGCGCCCGGCGTCACCGTCGCGTCCGCCGAAACGTGATCGGCACCGCCGAGCGGCCGCGCCTCAGCGTGTTCCGCTCGAACAAGCACATCGTGGCCCAGATCATCGACGACGCCGCCGGCCGCACCCTGGTCGCCGCCTCCACCCTCGAGGCGGGCCAGCGCCGCGGTGCTACCGGCAACATCGCGGCTGCCACCGAGATCGGCAAGCTGGTGGCGAGCCGCGCGATCTCCCAGGGAGTGACGAAGGTCGTGTTCGACCGGGGCTCGTCCCGGTACCACGGTAGGGTCGCGGCGCTCGCCGAGGCCGCACGTGAAGCCGGATTGGAGCTGTGATGGTCGAGTCGCAGTACGAAGAGCGCACGATCAAGGTCAACCGCGTCTCGAAGGTCGTCAAGGGTGGGCGACGGTTCTCGTTCACCGCGCTCATGGTGATCGGTGACGGCAATGGCCGGGTCGGCCTCGGGTACGGCAAGGCCAAGGAAGCCGGCCTCGCCGTCCAAAAGGGGATCGAAGAGGCGCGCAAGAACATGTTCGACGTCCCGCTCGCGGGCTCGACGATCGTCCATCCTGTGCTGGGCCACGCCGGTGCGGGCCGGATCATCTTGAAGCCGGCCGCTCCGGGCACCGGCGTCATCGCAGGCGGGGCGGCGCGGGCCATCTTCGAGATGGCCGGCATCCGCGACGTCGTGGCCAAGTCGCTCGGCACCTCGAACGCGATCAACGTCGCGCACGCGACCATCAACGGCTTGAGCAGCCTGCGCCGCCCCGATGACGTCGCCCGCCTTCGCGGCAAGACTGCCGAGGAGGTCACGCCGACCGGCGTCCTGCGAGCCTACGAGGAGCGACGCCGCCTCGGGCGTACCGCAGGGGAGGTGAGCTGAACATGCCAGCTCGCCGCAGCACGAAGGCTCCCGCCGGCGCTGCCAAGGTGGAAGGGAGGCTCGTCGTCACCCAGATCCGGTCCTCGATTGGCACCAAGCCGAAGCACCGGGGGACTCTGCGGGCACTCGGGCTCGGCCGGATCGGCAAGTCGAACGATCTCCCCGACCGGCCCGAGATTCGCGGGATGATCGCCCGCGTCCCTCATCTCGTCACCGTCTCCGAGGAGCAGACCACATGAAGCTGCACGAGCTCGCGCCCTCGCCCGGTTCGAACCGCCCCAAGCGCCGCGTCGGCAGGGGCACAGGCGGCAAGGGCGGCAAGACCGCCGGCCGGGGGACCAAGGGGCAGAAGGCCCGCAACAACATCAAGCCAGGGTTCGAAGGCGGCCAGCTGCCGCTGACCCAGCGGATCCCGAAGCTGCGCGGCTTCGCGAACCCGTTCCGGGTGGAGTACAACGTCGTCAACCTCGGCATCCTGGACGAACTGGGGCTCGAGGAGGTAACGCCCGAGAGCTTGGAGGCCGGGGGCATTGTCCACCACAAGGGCCTCGTGAAGGTCCTCGGCGGTGGCGAGCTGCACCGGGCGGTGAAGGTGTCGGCGCACGCCTTCTCGCGGTCGGCTGTGGCGGCCATCGAGGCCGTGGGGGGGTCCGTGACCGTCGTCCCGCCTCCATACGGCGACCGGCGGCCCCCCGTAAAGGGAAATGCCCTCGCCAACCGCTAGGGTTCTTCGGCGGCGCCGAGGCTCCGCCGGCAACCGCGCGCTTTTGAGCGCGCCGAGTGAGGAAAGGATCTGATGCTCGCAAGTCTGCGGAACATGTTCAAGGTCCCGGACCTCCGCAACAAGGTCCTGTTCACCTTGCTCATCATCGGCATCTATCTGCTGGGCGCGAACATCGTTGTGCCCGGGGTCAATTTCGCCGAGATCCAGAAGATCAGCACCGCCTCCAAGTCCGGCGGCGTGCTCGGCTTCCTCAACCTGTTCTCTGGCGGCGCGCTCGCCCGAGCCGCCATATTCGGGCTCGGGATCATGCCCTACATCACGTCCTCGATCATCATCCAGCTGCTCCAGACGGTGATCCCGAAGTTCGAGCAGTGGCGCGAGCAAGGAGCCGTCGGCCAGCGCAAGCTCACCCAGGCCACCCGTTACCTCACAGTCGCGCTGGCTGTCATGCAGAGCTCGGGCCTGGTGTTCTTGTTCCACAGTGGTGAGCTCTTCGGCAGTGGCAGCAACATCAACCTCATTCCGGACTTCACCGCTCAGCGCGTGTTGTTCATCATCCTGGTGTTCACCGCCGGCACGGCCGTGGTGATGTGGCTCGCCGAGCTCATCACCCAGCGCGGCATCGGCAACGGGATGTCGATCCTGATCTTCTCCAACGTCGTCGCGGCGATGCCCATCTACGGCGAGGAGATCAAGGCCGACAAGGGCTGGTTCGGGCTCGGGGTGATCATCGCGTTGGTTCTCGCCCTCCTCGTCGCCATCGTCTTCGTCGAGCAGGGCCAGCGGCGCATCCCGGTCACCTTCGCAAAACGGGTCCAGGGGCGCCGCATGTACGGCGGCCAGAGCACCTACATCCCGCTCAAGGTCAACCAGGCGGGCGTGATCCCGATCATCTTCGCGAGCTCCCTGTTGTACATCCCTGTCCTGCTGTCGAACGTCATGCCCTGGACGGCGGTCCACAACTGGACCCAACACAACCTGCTGAACCCGACCGATGGCTGGTACATCGTCTTCTACGGCGTGTTCATCGTCCTGTTCACGTTCTTCTACGTGCACGTGACCTTCGACCCCTACCAACAGGCCGACACGATCCGCAAGCAGGGTGGCTACATCCCCGGCTTCAGGCCCGGGCCTCCGACCGAGCACTACCTGGCACACATCCTGAACAGGATCACGCTTCCGGGGAGCCTCTTCCTAGCGGCGGTGGCGCTCACGCCGTCGATCTTCCTGTCGGTCTGGAACATCACCACCATCCCGTTCGCGGGCACGACGCTTCTGATCAGCGTCGGTGTGGCGCTGGAGACCATGAAACAGATCGACAGCCAGTTGATGATGCGCAACTACGAGGGATTCCTCCAGTAAGTGGTACCGGGCGCGAGGCTCATCGTTCTCGGCAAGCAAGGAGCCGGGAAGGGCACCCAGTGCATGCGGCTGTCGCACCGCTATGTCGTTCCTCACATCTCCACCGGGGACATGTTGCGGGCGGCGGTGAAGTCTCGGACTCCGCTCGGCCTCCAGGCGCGTCGCTATCTCGACGCGGGCGACCTCATTCCCGACGAGGTCGTGCTGGCCATGGTGGCCGCCCGCCTCGATCAGGATGACACCAGGACGCGTGGTTTCGTGCTCGACGGCTTCCCGCGGACCGTCGCCCAGGCGGACGGCTTCGACGAGCTGCTGAAGCCCGCAGTCATCGACCTGGTCCTCAACCTCGTGGTGCCTACCGGGCTGGTGCTGGAGCGTCTTGTGAGCCGGCGGGTGTGCGAGGACTGCGGCGCGATCTACTCGACGTCGGCACCGCCCAAGCTGAACTGGTCCTGTGACGTCTGTGGAGGCGAGGTCGTCCAGCGCGAGGACGACACCGAGGAGGCGATCAAGAACCGCCTCGATCTCTACGACTCCTCGACCGCCCCGCTCGTCACGCGCTATGCCGCCCTCGGCAAGCTGGTCGAGGTGTGGGGCGTCGGGAGCCCTGACGAGGTCACCAACTCCCTGACTGCAGTGATCGACGCCTACCAGCATGGTGGCGAGTTCTTCCCGCCCACGCCGACCCAGGCGCGGCCGCCGGCAGGCAGGAGGGAGCTCCGAGAGCTGCCGCTCGGCGCCGGGGAACAGTCATGAGACGTTCGCCCGAGGAGATCGCGAAGATGCGCCGAGCCGGCAAGGTGGTCGCCGAGATGATCTCCGAGACGCGGCTTGCGATCAAGCCGGGCGTGACGACCCGGGAGCTCGACCGCGTCGCCCGGGAAGTGCTCGAGCGCCGCGGCGCCAGGTCGAACTTCCTCGGCTACCACGGCTTTCCCGCGGTGATCTGCACCTCGCCGAACAACATGATCGTGCACGGCATCCCGGGCGGCTGCGTGCTCGAGGAAGGCGACGTGATCTCGATCGACTGCGGGGCGATCATCGAGGGCTACCACGGCGATGCCGCCTATACCGCTGCGGTCGGCGAGATCTCCCAAGCGGCCGAGCGCCTGCTCGAGGCGACCGAGCGGAGCTTGTGGGCAGGGATCGACCAGCTCCGGGACGGCAACCGTCTTCACGACGTCGGCCAAGCGGTCCAGAAGGTGGCCGAGGCCGCGGGCTACTCGGTCGTCCGCAAGTACGTCGGGCACGCCATCGGCACCTCGATGCATGAGGAGCCGCAGGTACCGAACTACTGGCCCGGGACGCCGGGCCCGAGGCTCAAGGTCGGCAACGTCTTCGCAATCGAGCCGATGGTGAACATCGGGACCCCCGACACGACCGAGCTCGACGACGGCTGGAGCGTCGTCACCGCGGACGGAAGCCTCTCTGCGCACTTCGAGCACACAGTCGCGGTCACCGAAGCTGGTCCGGAGGTGCTGACGCAAGCCTGAGCGGCTATCATGGCTCCTGCCTCGGGTCTAGTGGCCGGCGGGTATGTTTTCGTGTGCCACGAGCCGGTGGGCAGCACGCGGTATTCATAGGAAAACCCGACGCAAAGTCCTGCTGAGCGGCGTTTGTCGCGTCGGCATCGAAGAAGTCGAACGAGTCGTAGGAGGTTCACCTGCCTAAGCCCAAAGAGGATGCGATCGTGCTGGAGGGAACGGTTGTCGAGCCGCTCCCGAATGCCATGTTCCGTGTCGAGCTCGAGAACGGGCACAAGGTGCTCGCGCACAGCTCGGGCAAGATGCGGATGCACCGGATTCGTATCTTGCCGGGTGATCGCGTCCAGGTCGAGATCACGCCGTACGACCTCGCGCGGGGGCGGATCACGTATCGCTACAAGTGAACGAGGGTGCCGGCAGCTGCCGGGCCCGGGAGAGGGCGGGATGGTAGGAGCCGGGTGGCAAGCGCCGCCAAGGCGGGAACGGGTCGGCGGTGCCGGCCCTGTCGAGTGGAGCATGAGATAGTGAAGGTTCGACCGAGCGTCAAGACGATGTGCGAGAAGTGCAAGATCATCCGCCGGCACGGCCGCGTGATGGTGATCTGTGCCAATCCACGGCACAAGCAGAGACAGGGTTAGCCTGTGGCCCGAATTTCCGGCGTAGACATCCCGCGCGAGAAGCGTCTCGAGATCGCGCTGACCTACATCTACGGCATCGGCCAGACGAGGGCACAGCAGACCTGCGCCGAGACCGGGATCAGCCCGGACACCCGGGTGCGTGACCTGACCGACGAGGAGGTTGCCCGTCTGAGGACCTGGGTCGACGCCAACTTCAAGGTCGAAGGCGACCTTCGCCGCGACGTCGCTCAGGACATCAAGCGGAAGATGGAGATCGGCTGCTACCAGGGGATTCGCCACCGCAAGGGACTTCCGGTCCACGGTCAGCGCACCCACACCAATGCCCGCACGCGCAAGGGACCGAAGAAGACCGTCGCCGGGAAGAAGAAGGTACGCAAGTAACCATGGCCCTTCACACGATCAATCGCTCACGTTCCGCCCCGGGTCATGGCGTCCACGACGCTTCCGGGTGTGCCGAGTCCGACAGAGCCAAGGGCCGCCGCTGATGGCAAAGACGACCAAGCCTGGCGGTCGGCGGCCACGCCGCAAGGAGCGTAAGAACGTCACCTACGGCGTCGCCCACATCAAGAGCTCCTTCAACAACACGATCGTTTCGATCACCGATCAGGACGGCAACGTCATCTCCTGGGCCTCAGCGGGCAATGTCGGGTTCAAGGGGTCTCGCAAGTCGACGCCGTACGCGGCCCAGATGGCGGCCGAGCAGTGCGCGCGCCGCGCGATGGAGCACGGTGTGCGCCGCGTCGACGTGCTTGTTCGCGGTCCCGGCTCAGGACGCGAGACGGCCATCCGCTCGCTCTCGAGTGCTGGCATCGAGGTCACCGGCATCAAGGACGTCACGCCGATTCCCCACAACGGGTGCCGCCCGAAGAAGCGGCGCCGGGTCTAGGCAGGGAGACGACGATGGCGCGATACACCGGACCTGTCTGCCGCCTCTGCAGGCGCGAGAAGGTCAAGCTTTTCCTGAAAGGCCCGAAATGCGAGACGGTCCGCTGCCCGATGGAGCGGCGCCCGAGCCCACCGGGTGAGCACGGGCGCGACCGTTTGCGCCAGCCCTCCGAATACAACACCCAGCTTCGCGAGAAGCAGAAGGCCCGCCGTATCTACGGCGTGCTCGAGACCCAGTTCCGCAACATGTACGAGGAGGCGAACCGCCAGTCCGGCGTCACGGGCGACAACCTGCTCCGGATGCTGGAGTCCCGCCTCGACAACGTCGTGTTCCGCGCCGGGTGGGGAGCCAGCCGCAGCCAGGCCCGGCAGCTGGTGCGTCACGGCCATGTGCGCGTGAGCGGACACCGTGTGACAATTCCGAGCTACCGAGTACGCCAGAGCGACCTTGTCGAGCTCAGCGACAAGGCGCGCGACTTCATCGTGGTCCGTCACAATCTCGACACCATCGACCGACGACCCCCCGCGTGGCTCGAGGTCGAGGACGGTGGCAGTGCGGTCCGCGTGCTCTCACTCCCGCTCAGGGAGCAGATCGACACCCAGGTGCGCGAACAGCTCATTGTCGAGCTGTACTCCAAGTAACCAGCGCGGCAATCCACATAGGAGTCCGATACCAAATGCTCATCATTCAGCGTCCCACCGTCGAGGCGATCGGCGAGCCGGACCAGTTCCATCAGCGTTTTGGGATCGGCCCGCTCGATCCCGGCTTCGGGCACACCCTCGGGGCGTCGCTGCGGCGCACACTCTTGTCGTCGATCCCCGGGGCGGCGGTCACCCAGGTGCGTTTCGACGAAGCGCTCCACGAGTTCACGTTCCTTCCCGGGGTGAAGGAGGACGTGAGCGACATAATTCTGAACCTGAAGGACCTGGTTCTGCGGAGCGAGTCGGACACGCCGGTAACCATGCGGATCGACGTGCGCGGCCCGGCGGACGTGACGGGCGCGGACCTGCGCACGACCTCGGACGTCGAGGTTCTCAACACCGAGGCGCACATCGCGACGGTGAACGCCAAGGGACGTCTGGCGATCGACGTGACCGTCGAGCGGGGCAAGGGATACGCCGCGGCGGAGCGCAAGCAGGCGGCATCCACCATCGGTGTCATTCCGGTCGACGCGATCTTCTCGCCGGTCCGCCGAGTCGCGTTCGTGGTCGAGCCCACCCGGGTGGAGGTTTCCACCGACTTCGACCGGATCGTCATGGACATCGAGACCGACGGTTCGATGTCACCCCGAGAGGCACTCGCGTCGGCCGGCCAGACACTGCGGGGCCTGCTTTCGATAGTGGCGCAGCTCGCCGGTGAGGGCCGGGGCTTGGAGCTCGGCGAGGTTGGCGTCGCCGTCACCGGTTCGCCGGACCTGGACCTGCCCATCGAGGACCTCGAGCTGCCGGAGCGCCCGCGCAATTGCCTAAAACGCGCCCAGATCAACACAGTCGGCGAGCTCATCGAGCGCACGCAGGAGGAACTGCTGGCCATCACCAACTTTGGCCAGAAGTCGCTCGACGAGGTACTCGAGCGTCTTGACGAGAGGGGCCTGTCGCTGCGCGAGGCAGGCGTCTGAGATGCCCGCCACGCCGAAGAAGGGGCGCCGCCTCGGCGGTGACGCGGCGCATCAGAAGGCCATGCTGGGCAACCTCATCGCGTCGTTGATCGCGGCAGACCCGCGATGGATCGTCACGACAGAGGCCAAGGCGAAGGCGATGCGGCCCGTGGCCGAGAAGCTGATCACCAAGGCGCGAAAAGGCGGTGTCCACAACCAGCGCCAGGTGGTGGCCTTCATCCGTGACAAGGACATGGCGCACAAGCTGTTCTCAGAGATCGGCCCGCGCTATGTGGATCGACCCGGCGGCTACGTCCGGATCCTCAAGCTCGGGCCGCGTCAGGGTGACAATGCTCCGATGGCGCGCGTCGAGCTCGTGTGAGGCTTTTCGAGCCTGGGAGTGGAGCGGCCCCACGCGGGCCGCTCCGTCGCGTAATGCTCCTTGTCGCCTATGACGGAGGTTCGTTCCACGGCTTTGCCGCCCAGCCGGGACAGCACACGGTCGGGGGTTTGCTCGCAGCGACGTTGGGCTCGATGGCCGGTCACGAGGTGTCACTGACCTGTGCCGGGCGGACCGACGCCGGTGTGCACGCGCAGGGGCAGGTCGTCCACGCGGATCTGCAGGAGGCAATCGTCGCGAAGTGGGCCGAGCGCGAGCCGGATCCAGGGATGCTGTTGGAGCGGCTCGGGCGGTCGCTCAGCCACCAGCTGGGACCGGCCGTTGCGGTGATCGAGGCCCGGGTCGCGCCCGACGGCTTCGACGCCCGCCACTCGGCGACCGCCCGCCGCTACCGCTACAGCCTGCTCCGCACGCCGTGGCCCGATCCACTGCTCCACCATTCGTCGTGGCACGTGCCTGGCGAGCTCGATCTCGCCGCGATGCGCATTGGTGCGGACGCCCTGCTGGGCGAGCACGACTTCTCGGCCTTCTGCCGGCTTGGGCGGGGTGAGTCGGCACCGATCACCCGGCGCGTGCTGTCCACCAGCTGGTGGTCGGCCCCGGGCGACGACCAGCTGTGGGTGTTCCAGATCGAGGCGAACGCGTTCTGCCACCAGATGGTCCGCTCGATGGTCGGGACGCTGGTCGCCGTGGGGCAAGGGCGCATTCGAGCCGGCGAGCTGCTCTCGATCGTGCAGAGTGGCGACCGGTCGCGTAGCGGCCAGCCGGCGCCGCCCCGAGGGCTGTGTCTGGTGGGCGTGCGATACCCGGAGAGGTTGGTGCCCGGAGGGACTTGGGAGCCCGGAGGTGGCGACTGGGCCGGCCCGGACCGGTGAGCTCCCGGCTTGCCGAGGGCCTCGGCGTCTTCTATCGTTGTCTGCTGGCTCTTGCCCGCTGAGCTTGAGGTTCGCGCCCTTCGACCGGTGATCGCGGGATGCTCCGGGCGGGCAGCAGAGTTGGTTTCTAGGAAAAAAGAGGATGGTTGTGCGCACGTATTCCCCCAAGCCGAGCGAGCTCCAGCGCGTCTGGCGCGTCGTAGACGCCGAGGGCCTGGTTCTCGGCCGCCTCTCGAGCGAGGTCGCCCGCGTGCTTCGCGGCAAGCACCGCCCGATCTTTGCTCCCCACATCGACACCGGTGACCACGTGATCGTCGTGAACGCCGCCAAGGTCGTCATGACCGCCGACAAGAGCGACCGGGCGTTCTCGTACCGTCACAGCGGCTATCCCGGCGGGTTACGCGCCACCAGCTATGCACAGCAGCTTGAGACCAGGCCCGAAGAGGTTGTCCGGCGCGCGGTCAAAGGCATGCTTCCCAAGGGCGCGCTCGGGCACAAGACGCTCGGGAAGCTGAAGGTCTACGCCGGGCCCGACCACCCGCACGCCGCACAGATGCCCATCCCGCTCGATCTGCCCGCCGCTCGGCGGGCCTCCTAGCCCCGAAGGACCGCGGTCTCATGGCAAAGCCACTCGTCCAGTCGACCGGCCGCCGCAAGCGCGCGGTCGCGCGTGTTCGCTTGCGCACCGGTGAAGGTGCCATCACGATCAACAAGAGGGCGTTCGAGGAGTACTTCCCCTCGGAGACCCACCGGACACTTGCAACCGAGCCGCTGCGCATAGCCGGCGCCGCCGACCGTTACGACGTGGACGCGACGATCGACGGCGGCGGGATCGCGGGTCAGGCAGGCGCTCTCCGCCTCGGCATCGCCCGGGGCCTCATCGAGCTTGAGGGCGAGCTTCGTGGCAACCTCAAGAAGGCGGGCATGCTCACTCGCGACGCGCGGGAGAAGGAGAGCAAGAAGTACGGCTTGAAGAAAGCTCGTAAGGCTCCTCAGTACTCGAAGCGCTGAGCACAGATGGCGCCGCGGTTCGGCACCGACGGGATTCGAGGCGTCGCCGGTGCCGACCTGACACCTGAGCTCGCCCTGGCGCTCGGGCGGGCTGCAGCCCGGATCGTGTCGGGCTCGCCCTTCCTCCTCGGACGCGACACCCGGCGTTCAGGGACGATGATCCAGTCGGCGCTTGCCGCCGGCCTCGCCGCCGAGGGTGTCGACGTCGTCGATGCCGGGGTGATCCCGACCCCCGGTCTTGCCTGGCTCGCGGCTGACCGCGGGGTCCCGGCTGCGATGGTCTCCGCTTCGCACAACCCGTTCGGCGACAACGGCATCAAGCTTCTCGGTGCCGGCGGTACCAAGCTCGCCGCCCAGCTCGAGATCGCCATCCAAGAAGAGCTCGATCAGTTGTCCTCGCCAGCGGCGACCCATGAGGCGGCCGGCCTTCCCGGTGCTCACCACGCCGGGTCGCCGCGCGGCCAGGGGCCTGAGGGGGCCGAACTCGGTGCAGTGCGGGCGGACCCGGACGCCCTGTGGACCTATGCCGACCACCTCTTCAGTGCCGTCGACGGTGGTGCCCATCTTGGCCTCGAGGTTGTGATCGACTGCGCAAACGGCGCGGCGAGCACTGTCGCGCCGGCGGTGCTCGAGCGCCTCGGGATCCGCCACAGGGTTCTTTCGGCAGAGCCGAACGGCGTCAACATCAACGCCGGTTGCGGCTCGACCGACCTCCGGCCGCTGCAGGAGGCCGTTGTGGCGCGTGGAGCGGCGCTCGGTGTCGCACTCGACGGCGATGCCGACCGGGTGCTCGCCGTGGACCACACCGGAGAGCTCGTGGACGGGGACCAGCTGCTCGCCATGTTCGCTTTCGACCTCATGGAGCGTGGCCTGCTCACCGGTGGGTCGATAGTCGTGACCGTCATGAGCAACCTGGGACTTCGCCGGGCGCTCGCGGCACGTGGGATCGGGGTAGTCGAGACCCCGGTCGGGGACCGGTACGTCAGCGATGCCATCGAGGCCAACAGACTGCAGCTCGGTGGTGAGCAGTCCGGCCATCTGGTCTTTCGCCAGCACGGCTTGACCGGAGACGGGATACTGACCTCGCTTCTTCTCCTTGAGCTCGTCGCCCGGCGCGAGCGCCCGCTCGCAGAGCTGGCAGCCGAAGCGATGACGCGACTGCCTCAGGTGCTCCGCAACGTGCGCGTTGCCGACCCGGCACGCCTCCGTCTGGCCAGGGGGATATGGGAGGAAGTGTCGCTCGTAGAGTCCGAGCTCGGCGACAGCGGCCGAGTGCTGTTGCGGGCGTCGGGGACCGAGGCACTTGTGCGGGTCATGGTGGAGGCGCCGACGCACGAGCTGGCGTGCGAGGCGGTCGACCGGCTCGTCGGGGTCGTCCTACGCGAGCTCGATGTCACCGGCAGTGCCAACAGGTCGTAGCCTTCAGGCATGTGCGGAATCATCGGGGTCACCGGCGCGGCCGACCCGTTGCAGGTGATGTTGGACGCCCTGGCTCTCCTGGAGTACCGGGGCTATGACTCAGCGGGGGTCGTCCTCGTCGGCGACAACCGGTTGTGGCGAAAGCGCGACGCCGTGCGGGGCCACTCGCTCGAGACACTCAGGCACGCAGCCCCTGGCGCGCCGACTCACATGAGCTCCGGCATAGGTCACACGCGGTGGGCGACCCATGGGGCCGCGGTCGAGCGCAACGCCCACCCGCATTGCGACTGCACCGGCCGCGTGGCGATCGTGCACAACGGCATCATCGAGAACTACCAGGAGCTCTGGGAGAAGCTGGCCGCCGAGGGCCACACACGGTCCTCCGAGACCGATTCCGAGGTCGTCGCCCACCTGCTCGAGCGGGAGCTCGCAAATGGAGCCGGCCTCGCTGAGGCACTGCGACGCTGTGTGGCCGAGCTTCGCGGTGACTTCGCGCTCGCGGCCGTGAGCACCCACGAGCCTAAGGTGATCGCGGCGGCGAGGCGGACGTCGCCACTCATCTTGGGGCAGGTCGATGGGATAGGCCTTGTCGCGTCCGACATCGCGGCACTCCTCGGGACGACCCGGACGCTGTACCAGCTCGAGGATGACGAGATCGCCGAGGTCCGGCCCGATTCGATCTCGGTCGTCGGTCTCGACGGCCGAGATCGCGAGCTCAAGCCCCTCAAGGTCGGATGGGATCTCGTCGCCGCGCGGCGCGACGGATATGACGACTTCATGTCGAAAGAGATCCACGAGCAGCCGAGAGCACTCGCAGACACCCTCATGGGGAGGATCCACGCCGACGGCACGACCGAGCTCGAGGACCTCCGGCTCACCGAGGTCGAGCTCGACGGGATCGAGCGGGTGGTGCTGATCGGCTGCGGCTCGGCCTTCTACGCTTGCTTGAGCGGTCGGATCGCCCTCGAGCACTGGGCCCGGATGCCGGCTGAGGTCGAGATCGCCAGCGAGTTCCGCTACCGGGACGCGGTTCTCGGTGAGCAGACGCTCGTCGTGGCTGTCAGCCAGTCCGGGGAGACCGTCGACACGTTCCACGCGCTGCGCGAGGCACAGCGCCGCGGTGCCAAGACCATTGCGCTGACCAACGTGGTCGACTCGCTGCTGGCACGTGAGGCAGACGGCGTCCTTTACACGAGAGCCGGCCCGGAGATCGGCGTGGCGTCCACCAAGTGCCACGCGACCCAGATCGCGTTGCTCCAGCTCTTCGCGCTCCACCTGGCACGCCAACGCGGAACGATCGAGCCAGAAGAGGGACGGGACCTCGCCAGCAGGCTCCTTGCCTTGCCAGGGCTCGTCGACCGCGCGATCGCGCGGTTGGACGACTACTTCTCGGTGGCGGACCGACTTGCCGAGGTGCAGGATGTCTACTTCCTCGGCCGTCATGTGGGTTACGGAGTCGCGCTCGAAGGCGCGCTCAAGCTGAAGGAGCTCGCGTACGTCCGGGCGGAGGCGTATCCGGCCGGCGAGATGAAGCACGGCCCGATCGCTTTGATCGAAGAGGGTGCCGTCGTGGTCGCCATTGCCACTCGGGGCCGCCTGTTGGAGAAGGTGATGGCCAATATCGCCGAGGTCAAGGCCCGTGGCGCAACGGTTGTGGTGGTGTGCGACGAGTACGACGAGGCGACCAAGGCGGTGGCGGACCACGTTCTCGAGATTCCCGCCGTTCCCGAGCTGTTGTCGCCGGCCGTGGCGATCGTGCCCCTCCAGGCTCTCGCGTACGGGGTCGCGCGTGCGCGCGGCAATGACGTCGACCGGCCGCGCAACCTCGCCAAGGTCGTCACTGTCGAGTGAACAGCTCAAGCGGCTGTGTCGGGGATGTCGGCTGGAACGGGGCAGGCGGCTGGAGCGGGGCCGGCGGGTGATCGGGATGGGTATCGACGCGGTCGACGTCGAGCGTTTCCGCCAGCTCCTGGCTCGGCGACCCAATCTCGCGCAGCGCATCTTCACCGATGCAGAGCGGTCGTTCTTGTCCGCGCGGACTGATCCGGTGCCGGGCCTTGCCGCTCGCTTTGCCGCCAAGGAGGCCACGATGAAGGCGCTCGGCACTGGCCTCGGCGGCGTGCGGTTCGCCGAGGTGGAGGTTGTCGGCGGCAGATCGGGCGCGCCACACCTCGAGATCTCCGGACTTGCAGCCAGCCGGGCCGAAGCGCTCGGCATCCGCCGCTGGCACGTGTCGCTCACCCACACCGACTCGGTCGCGGCCGCAGTCGTCGTGGCGGACTGAGGCGAGCACCGCGTGCAACCGGTTCATACCCGTGACGAGCTGAGGGCCGCGGACCAGGCGGCCATCGCCGAGGTCGGCCTCGACACGCTCGTAGCCCGTGCCGGCGCGGCCGTGGCCAGTGCCGCGATGAGGCTGATCGGCAGCGCTTACGGCAAGCGGGTCGTCGTGGTCGCGGGCCGGGGCCACAACGGCGACGACGGGCGCGTGGCCGCCTCCATGCTGGCTCGCCGCGGCGTGCGGGTCGTCGAGCTCGATCCGGGCGCGTTGCCCGCGGTGTTGCCGCCTTGCGACCTCGTGGTCGACGCCGCCTACGGCACCGGGTTCAGGGGCGAGTACCGTGCTCCGGCCGTGCCGGCCGGCACGCCCGTGCTCGCGATCGACGTCCCGTCCGGCCTCGACGCGGATACCGGCCTCGCCTGTGAGGGCGCCGTCTCCGCCACCGAGACCGTCACCATGGCGGCGCTCAAGCCCGGGCTGTTGATGGGCGATGGTCCAGTGCTGGCCGGGAAGGTGACGGTGGCACCGATCGGGATCGCCGTAGCGCCGGGCAGGGCGTGGCTCGTCGAGGACTCGGACATTGCGAGCTGGCTGCCGGCTCGAGAGCCCGAGACCAACAAGTGGCGCTCGGCATGTGTGGTGGTCGCCGGCTCCCCCGGGATGATCGGAGCCGCCCGTTTCTCCACCGGCGCCGCGCAACGGGCAGGAGCCGGCATGGTTCGCTGGTGCGTGCCGGGCGCGTTGCCGGGCGCGTTGCCGGCCTCGGAGGCGGTTGCGCTTTCGGTGGCCGCGACGGACTTCGCGGACGCGGTGCTGAGCGAGCTGCACCGATGCCGTGCGCTGGTGATCGGCCCCGGGATCGGGTCAGAGCCGGGGGTCGTCGCGTCGGTGCGTCGCCTGGTCGCACAAGCCGAGGTCCCGGTCATCGTCGACGCTGACGGGCTGGGGGCGCTCGGCCCTCTCGAGCAAGCCCGCGAGGTACTGGCGGGGCGCAGCGTGCCCGCTGTGCTCACACCGCACGACGGCGAGTACGAGCGGCTTGCCTCCACGGCATCGGGCGGGGACAGCCGCCCGGGTGGCGACCGTCTCGCAGCGGCCCGGTCCCTCGCGTGCAGCCTCGGTGCCATCGTGCTCCTGAAGGGCTCGACGACCACAGTTGCCGCGCCTGATGGCCAGGGCCTCCTTGTCACCTCCGGGTCGGCCCGCCTCGCGACGGCCGGGACCGGTGACGTGCTGTCCGGAGTCGTCGGCGCCTTTCTGGCCAGGGGCGTCGATCCCCTGCGTGCTGCTGGCCTGGCTGCGCACGTGCACGGGCGCGCAGCCGGCCTCGGGTTCGCGGAGGGCCTGGTTGCCGGTGACCTGCCCGAGCTGGTCGCGATGGTGATCTCGAGCGCCCGTGGCTGAGATCTGGCAACGTCGCGCGTGGGCGGAGGTGGACCTCGACGCCATCGCCTGGAACGCGGGCGTGCTCAGGGCCGTCGCCTCGCCCGCGGCGGTGTGCGCCGTGGTGAAGGCGGACGGGTACGGCCACGGGGCGGTTCCCGTCGCTGCCGCTGCGCTCGCCGGCGGTGCGACCTCGCTGGCCGTCGCGTTGGTCGAAGAGGGCGTGGTACTGCGCGAGGCGGGACTGCGCTCGCCGATCCTGCTCCTTTCCGAGCCCGCTGCTGAGGCGATGGGGGAAGTGGTCGCGCGCGATCTCGTCCCGACCGTCTACACCCAGGCCGGCGTGGACGCGATCCGCCGCGCGGCCGCCAGGGCTTCGCGCCGGGTCGACGTCGAGGTGAAGGTCGACACCGGCATGCACCGGGTGGGCGCGGACCTCGACAAGGCACGTGAGCTGGTGGAGCAGGTCGTCCAGGCACCGGAACTGCGCTACGCGGGGCTGTGGACCCATCTGGCGGTCGCAGACGAGCCCGCTCATCGTTTCACCGGCGAGCAGCTGTCGCGTTTCGACGCCCTTCGCTCGAGCTTGGAAGCGGCCGGGCTTCCGGCACCAGCCCGGTTTCATGCCGCGAATTCGGCGGGAGCGATCGCGCACGCGTCGTCGCGCTACGACATCGTGCGCTGCGGGATCTCCCTGTACGGGTACCTGCCTTCGGCCGCCATTCCCCCCGAGCTGGTAGAGGTGGCCGGAGGTGGGCCGCTCCGCCCGGCACTGACATGGAAGACCCAGGTCAGCCTTGTGCGAGAGCTGGCCGCAGGGGAGCGGACGAGCTATGGCCGGGCATACGCGTTAAAGGACAGGGCGGACATAGCGACAGTGCCGGTCGGCTATGCCGACGGGGTCCCGAGAGGGCTGTTCGGTTCCGGCGGCGAATTGCTCGTCGGAGGCCGCCGGCGACCGGTGGCCGGCACGGTGACCATGGACCAGCTGCTGGTCGACTGCGGCCCAGACTCTGGAGTGAAGCCCGGCGACGAGGTCGTGCTCATCGGCTCCCAGGGCACCGAAACCGTGACCGCCCAGGAATGGGCCGACCGCCTCGGCACGATCTCCTACGAGATCCTTTGCCGGATCGGGCCTCGCCTGCCCCGCAGGCACGTTCGCGGCGGGGCTGGACCGCTCTAGTGGCACCGAGCGGCAAGCGGGCCGTCGGGTACGTGGCCGCCGGGGCGTTCAGCGCGGCGGGGGTCGCCTACGCGCTGTCGCACAAGTACTCGAGGCGGCTTCGGCGTTCAGCTATGCCCGACGATCCGGATCTCGTGGCGCCCGACGACATCGTGCACCGCGTGCTTGCCATGCGCGACGGAGGCGAGTCGCACCTGATCGAGAACGGCGACGGCCCACCTTTGCTGTTGCTCCACGGTGCAAGCCTCTCAGCGGACGTGTGGAGCTATCAGCTGCGGGACCTCGCCTTGTCTCACCGCGTCATCGCGCTCGACCTCAGAGGCCATGGGCGCTCGACTGCCGGCGTCGAGGGCGTGACCATCTCGGCGATGGCCGGCGACGTCGCCGAGGTGCTGGCGGCGCTCGATCTCGAAAACGTCGTGCTCGCGGGCCACTCCATGGGCGGCATGGTGTGCCTACGCGTGACCCGGCGACACCCGGACCTGCTCGGGACGCGGATCGGCGCGATCGCCCTGATAGCCACCAGCGGTGGGGTCGGCTTGCCGGTCCCCAGCTGGAACCGGCTTGCAGGCGCGGTCAGCCGCGTGGCCGGTGCCGGAGCCGGCATCTGGCGTCCGGGTCGACCGACGATGCCAACCGGAGACGCCGGCTATCTTGCGTCGCGCCTCGGCTTCGGGCGTCAGCCGCGCCCGGCGGAGGTCGCCGCGACGCTCCGGATGCTCCGGGCGACCGAGCCACAAGTGTCCACGAAGCTTGTCGGAGAGGTGCTCGGTTTCGAGGAGAGGGCGGCGTTCGGCAACGTCGAGGTGCCCGTGGTCGTCGCCGTCGGCACCAGCGACCGCCTCACGCCTCCGCGTTTCGCGCGCCGGCTGGTGGCGAGCTTCGAGAGCGCCAGCCTGAACGAGTATGCCGGGGCGGGCCACATGCTCATGTACGAGCGGCGCGAGGAGATCGACGACCTTCTCGACGCGCTGTCGGCCCGTGCGGCCGCCAGCTGAACCTCACGGCTCGAGGAGCACCTTGACGGCCCCGGTGTGCCGGGAGTCCGCGAGGGTGAGCACCGCCTCGCGCCAGCGCGCCAACGGGTAGCGGTGGGTCACCACCGCCGTGAGGTCCAAGCCGGCCTGGGCGAAGTCGAAGTAGTGCTCGAAGGCGTGCTTGCGGACGCCGTCGACTTTCTCGATGCCGAAGCCGTTCGAGCCGATGACCCGAAGCTCCTTGAAGTACATGGGCGTCCACTCGAACCGCTTGGGCGGCTCGACGCCACTGACCACGAGCGTGCCGCCAGTGTTCAGCAGGCGCAGGGACGTCTCGACGGTCTCGGTGCTGCCGATCGTGTCGTAGACGACACCCGGTCCGTCCTGCAGCCAGTCCTTGCCGCTCCACGGCTTCAGCGCGCTCTTGCCCGTCCGGCGGGACACCTCACGCACGAGGTCGTCGGGTTCGGAGCTCAGCACGGCGTCGGCACCGAGCTTGGAAGCCAGCGAGGACCGGAAGCCTGGCCGGGTGGCCGCCCAGATCTCGAGCTGGGGGTAGAGGTGGCGAAGCAGCCCGATCGCCGCCAACGCGAGCGTTCCTGACCCGTACACCAGCACGGGCATGCAGGTGTCTGGGGGGCTGAGCAGGATCGAGCGGAGTGAGACGCTGATCGGGTCGGACAAGATGGCGGCCTCGTCACTCATGGTTTCGGGCACGTCGAACAGCTGACTGTGGTGGGCACAGAAGCGCTCCGCATGCACGCCGGCCGCGCCCGCACAGTTGCCGAGGTGGATGGCAACGGGGAGGTTGCCGTTGCGGAAGTTCCGGCACCAGGGATAGCGCCCCTCAGCACAGGCTTCGCACGGTGGTTCGATGCCGCGCGGCCCGCACGACAGCCAGGGGTTGAGCACAACGCGGCGCCCGGTATCGGTCCTACGCGCCACAGCCTCGTGGCCGAGGACGTGGGGGAACGAGACGAGCGCAGTGAGAGCGTTGTCTCGCCGGCCGTTCAGGAAGATCTGCTTCGCGTCCGACCCGCAGATGCCACTTATGACGGTCTCGCACTTGACCCAGCCGGTGGCAGGCGGGACTGGCTCTGGGACCTCCTCCAGTCGGATTGGCGCATACCTCGAAACGTAGGCCCGCTTGTCGACCCGCCCGCCGATCGCGGCAGCGGCCTCCCTCGCGAGGTTGTGTTGGAACAGCAGCGCCTGCACCAGACCCCTTTCCGACTCTCGCCGGCTCGGGAGCAACCTAGCGCCGTGGTCCCCCACCTCGCTCAGGCTGCGGTAGCTACGATCATCGGCTAGTGACGACCCTCGCCGACCTAGAGGCGGTGGCGCTCGGCTGCGTCGCCTGCCCGCTTGCATCCGGGCGGACCAAGGTGGTCTTCTCAGCGGGTAACCCCGCCGCCGATCTGATGTTGGTCGGTGAAGCACCGGGCCGGGACGAGGACCTCGCCGGGGAGCCTTTTGTCGGGCGATCCGGTCAGCTGCTCGACCGGCTGCTCGCCGAGGAGCTCGGCATCGACCGGACCAGCTGTTACATCGCGAACGTCGTGAAGTGCAGACCTCCTGGCAACAGGGACCCGGACCCAGTTGAGGTCGCTACCTGTCGCCATTTCCTCGAGTCCCAGGTCGAGCTCGTGGCACCGAAGGTGATCGTCTCGCTCGGCAACTTCGCGAGCCGCACGCTCCTCGGGGTCACCGAAGGCGTGACCTCCTTGCGCGGCAGGGCCTACCCCTATCGCGCAAGGGTGCTGGTCCCGACGTTCCACCCCGCCTATGCGCTTCGGGGCGGTGGCGTGGTGGTCGCAGAGATGCGGGCCGACCTCATACGGGCAAAGAAGTACCTCCCGTGAGGCCGGCACAGACACAGACCCGGGCCCGTTGATGGAGAGCCAGGCGACGGCCTCCACCGCGACACCAGCGCAGACCCGGGCGATCGGTGCCGGTATCGCACCCCTGTTGGGCGCGGGCGACGTGGTACTGCTCGTCGGCCCGCTCGGCGCCGGGAAGACCACGCTCGTCCAGGGCCTGGTGGCGGCGCTCGGGGGCCGCGAGCCCGTCACGAGCCCTACCTTCACGCTCGCCCACAGGTATCCGACTTCACCGCCGGTGACCCATGTCGACCTGTGGCGCCTCGGGCACCTGCAGGAGGTGGTCGACCTCGCCCTGGAGGAGGAGCTCGACGGCGGCGGCGTCGTCATCGTCGAGTGGGGAGAAGCCGCCGAGCCGCTCTACGGCGCCGACGCGCTCGTGGTGCGTCTGGGCTGGGGCCGGACCGACGACGAGAGGACCATCGCCGTCGAGGCCCGCGGCGCGTCCTGGATATCACGGGCCGCTGGATTGAGCGCGGTGGCGGGCGCCGGTGCCGGAACACCGGGCGAGGCAGCGGTGGGTGAAGGGTGAGGATCCTCGCCATCGAAACCGCGACCATCGAGGTAGGAGTCGCGCTCGCCGACGAGACCGGCCCGTTGGCGAGCGTCACGGCTCGTCCCGGGCGCCGCCAGGCCGAGACGCTGCATCCCGCGATTGCGGACGCTTGCCGGATCGCGCGGATCACGCCGGCTGAGCTGGACGCGATCGCAGTCGACATCGGTCCGGGGCTTTTCACCGGCCTTCGTGTCGGCGTCGCCGCGGCGAAGGCGCTCGCCGGTGGGCTCGGGCTCCCGGTTGTCACCGCAATGAGCCTCGAGGTGCTGATAGCGGCCTGCCCGTCGGGCCTTGGCGAGGTGATACCCGTCGTGGACATGCGCCGCGGTGAGGTTGCGTGGCTGATGCCGAGAAGCCCTGCCTCGACGGTTCGCGTCGGAACCCCGGCCGAGCTCGCGGCCGAGCTGGCCGAACTGGCAAGAGAATCTGCCGCGGCGGCCGGGAACGTCGGGCCGGTCCTTCTCGTCGGCGACGGCGCGCTGCGCCATCGCGAACTGCTCGGCGCCAGCTCGGCGCCGGCACCGGTCTTCGGCGGCATCGAGCTGGCCGCTCCGCCGGTATCCTCGCTGGCCGTGCTGGCGATCGCGGCGATGACCGACGGGCGTTTCTGCGACCCTGCCGCCGTGTGTCCCTTCTACGGGCGGGAGGCCGACGCCCGGATCAACTGGAGCTCCCGCCAAGGTCGTGAGACGGTGAGCTGAGTGACGAGCGTGCGCTCCATGTTCCGCCTGCACTCGGGCCGGGCGGGCAACGTCTTGAGGAAGTCGAAGGCCGCGCACGACGCCGGCGAGGCCGCGATCGAGGTGCTGCCGATGCACCGACGGCACCTGAAGGGCGTGATCGCGATCGAGAGGCGCATTTTTCCCAGCCCATGGTCGCTGGGGCTCTACTTGAGCGAGATCTCCCAGCCGGCGACGCGCGCCTACTACGTGGCCTGTGCGGGGCCCGAGGTTGTCGGCTACGCAGGCATGATGGTGGTCGTCGGCGAGGCGCACGTGACCAACATCGGCGTCGCTACGGAATGGCAGCGCCATGGTGTCGGGCGCCGGCTGTTGCTCCGCCTCGCCCGGGAGGCGCGGCAACGTTCGGCTCAGCATCTGACCTTGGAGGTGCGGGTGTCGAATGTGGGGGCTCAGGCCCTCTACCACGAGTTCGGTTTCGTGCCTGCGGGTGTCCGCAAGAACTACTACTCGGAGGTGAGCGAGGACGCGCTTGTCATGTGGGCGCACGACATCGACACCGACGGGTACGGCCTGCGCCTTGACGGGATCGAAGGTCGCCTACGGCCAGTGCGCGGTCCGGACCCGCCCGAGAAGTGACCGACCGCGGTCGCGTCCTCGGCATCGAGACCTCGTGCGACGAGACGGCTGCGGCAGTCGTCGAGCGCGGGCGGACGGTGGTCTCCTCAATCGTCTCGAGTCAGGTGGACCTGCACGCCCGATACGGGGGCGTGGTGCCTGAGCTGGCGGGACGTGCGCACATCGAGCTCACGCTGCCGGTGGTGACAGACGCCCTGGCCGGTGCCGGCCTCGACCGCCGTGGGCGGAGCTTTACGGACCCGGATGGCCCGATCGGGATCGATGCCGTGGCGGCGACGATCGGCCCGGGGCTCATCGGGGCCCTGCTCGTCGGCGTCAGCACGGCCAAAGCGCTCGCCCTCGCCTGGGACGTGCCCTTCGTCGGGGTCAACCATCTCGAAGGTCACCTGTACGCGGCCATGTTGGAGGCACCCGAGGCCGAGTTGCCCGTTGTTGTCCTCCTCGCGTCCGGCGGCCATACGCTGCTGGTCGCGCTGGACGCGCCGGGCAGCTATCGGGTGCTCGGAGCCACGGTCGACGACGCGGCGGGTGAGGCGTTCGACAAGGTCGCCCGCTATCTCGGGCTCGGCTACCCGGGCGGTCCGGAGATCGACCGGCTGGCCGTCTCGGGCGACGCCGCCTTGATCCGTTTTCCCAGGGCATCGACGGCGGGGGTCTTCGACTTCTCGTTCTCAGGGCTCAAGACGGCGGTCGTCAGCTACGTCCGGGCCCATCCGGAAGTGACCAATGCGGATGTGGCGGCCTCGTTCCAGGAGGCGGTGGTCGACGTGCTCGTCGCGAGGACCGTCGCGGCGGCCGAGGAGATCGGGGCGCGGGGGGCCTGCCTGGCCGGGGGAGTGGCGGCCAATTCGTTGCTGCGGGCGCGCTTTGCCGAGTCGTTCGCAGCACGAGGGCTGGTGTCCTATCTCCCGAGCCACGCGATGTGCACCGACAACGCAGCCATGATCGCTGCCGCCGGCTATTTCCAGCTCCAACGGTCCGGCCCGACGCCGCTCGACGCCGGCGCGGTCCCTGACCTGCAGCTTCGCGGCTCGAAGTAGCACTCTGCCTGCGAGGTTGCCAGCGGCGCCGACTGGCGGTATCGTTGGCACTCGTAAGTCGAGAGTGCTAACGGAGCCAGACAGGAGGCCCCTGAAATGAAGTTGCAGCCCCTGGACGACCGCATCGTCGTTCGGCCGAGCGAGTCAGAAGAGACGACCGCATCCGGCCTTGTCATCCCCGACACGGCGAAGGAGAAGCCCCAACAGGGTGAAGTTCTCGCGGT
>PLIM01000132.1:0-4989 GCA_003139355.1 Acidimicrobiaceae bacterium
TAACCTGCGCCACCGAGCTCCTTACCGCGGGCATCGACCTTCGCACGGTCGCGAATCGGCTCGGGCATGCCCGCACCTCGACGACGCTCGACATCTACTGGGGCTTCGTGCCGGCGCGGGATCGGGACGCTGCCGATCATCTCGATGCTCTGCTCGGGCCCGCGCCGCTCGACTCGACGATGTCGGGATAGGAGCTGTCACGCTCTGCTTGGACGTCGTAGTGGGCGACGCAGTCGGTTGGGGCGAGGCGCAAGGAACAGACGACGGTGTCCTTGAACGCCTGTTCCAACTAGCCCGACCCGGGAGAGTCGTCCCGGGCGTGGTGTGGCTACCGTCGCGCCCCGAGTGTGACGGTTCACCGGGTCCGTTCGTACCTATCCCACGGCTATCCCTCGGGCGCCTTGGTCAGTGGCAGGCGGAAAGTGCCGGTATCAACGTTCTTCCCGGACCTCCTCGAGAGAAGCGTGATCCGGCGTAGCGCTCCAGCTGGCGAGCAGGTTCAGCGCCTCTTGTGAGGGCGACGCCGGTTCCGCGGTGTACACGAGGATCCTCTGCCCGCCATCTCCGGGAAGCTCGAGCGCTTCGTAGCTGAGGGTGAGGTCGCCCACGAGCGGGTGGTGCAACGTCTTGACGCCGGTGCGGTGGAACTTGACGTTGTGGGCGGCCCAGCGGACACGGAACTCCTCGCTGCGAGTCGAGAGCTCGCCGATGAGGTCGGACAGGCTGCGGTCGTAGGGGTCGCGTCCGGCCGCGGCACGCAGAATGGCCACCGCGTCGTTGGCGATGCTCTCCCAGTCGCCGAAGAAGTCACCGGCGCGTCGGTTAAGGAAGATGAACCGGGCCATGTTCGCGGGGCGGACTGGGTCGGTGAACAGCTCGGAATAGAGCGCGTACCCGAGCCGGTTCGCCGACAGGATGTCGAGGCGCGCGTTGCGGATGTAGGCGGGGACCTCGGTCATCGCGTCGAGGATCCGCTGGACGCTCGGGCGGACGCGCTCTTGTGTCGGACGGCGAGCCGGACGCGTCATGTTGGCAGTTCGGACGAGATCGAACAGGTGCGCATGCTCGGCCTCGTCGAGTTGCAGCGATCGGGCGATTCCCTCCAGCACCTCTTCGGACACCCCGCTGGCGTTCCCGCGTTCGAGCCGTGTGTAGTACTCCACGCTGATGCCGGCAAGCATCGCTGCCTCTTCGCGTCGCAGGCCGGGGACACGACGCTTGTTGCCGTAAGCCGGTAGTCCCGCCTGTTCCGGGGTGATCTTCGCTCGTCTCGAGATCAGGAACTCGCGGATGTCATTCCTTGTGTCCACGCCCTCAACGCTACGGGAGCGCGCGGACAGGAAGGAGGCCCTGTTGGTACCCCTATCAACACGGTCTCCCTGACCGGGATGGATCATGGTTTCATTCACTCAGCAGCGGACAGTTCGTCCAGATGAAGGAGTCACCACCCATGCGTGCTGCCATCTTTTGCGGACCACGGTCGATCGAGGTCGGCGACCGGCCCGACCCGGTCATCCACGAGCCGACAGACGCGATCGTTCGCGTCGTGCTCGGCTGCGTATGCGGTTCGGACCTGTGGTACTACCGAGGCGAGTCACCGCACTCCGTCGGCCCAATAGGCCACGAGTTCATCGGCGTCGTCGAGGAGCTCGGCGCCGACGTGGACGGCATCGCCAAGGGTGAGCTCGTGATCGCCCCGTTCCTCTACGGCGACGGCACCTGCCCGAACTGCCGGAACGGGTCGATCATCACTTGCGTCGCCGGCGGCTCTTTCGGCAACGGCGAGATCGACGGCGGCCAAGGAGAGGCAGTGCGCGTCCCGCTCGCCGGCAGCACACTCGTGCGCGTTCCCGGCTCCGGCCACTCGGAGGAAATGCTGCGGTCACTGCTCACGCTCTCCGACGTGATGTGCACCGGCCACCACGCCGCCGTCAGCGCCGGCGTGGCTACGGGCGATGTTGTCGCCGTGGTCGGCGACGGCGCCGTCGGCCTCTCCGCGGTGTTGGCGTCGGCCCGCTTGGGCGCCGGACGGATCATCGCTCTCAGCCGCAACCCCAAGCGCGAGAAGATGGCACAGCAGTTCGGTGCCACCGACATCGTCGAAGAACGCGGCGAGGCGGCCAACGAAGCGGTCCTCGAGGTCACCGGCGGCGTCGGCGTCGATGCCGCGCTCGAATGCGTCGGCACCGGACAGTCCATGGCGACGGCCTTCGCCATCGCTCGACCGGGTTCGACACTCGGCGTGGTCGGCGTGCCCCACGGCGTCGAGGTGCCCTTTGGCGACATGTTCTTCCGCAACGTCGGCTGGCGTGGCGGACCCGCCTCGGCGCGGATGTACATCCCCGAGCTCTTAGACGATGTCCTCGACGGGACGATCAACCCCGGCCGCGTCTTCGACTACGAGACCGACCTCGACGGCATCCCCGACGCCTACGCGGCGATGGACGAACGACGTGCAATCAAGTCACTCGTGCGCGTCGGGTCGATCTGATGACCAGATGGACCGCGGCCGAGCTTGACCGCATCGGCGACGCCGATGAGCTGCAGCTGGCCTCCGAACGCACCGACGGCAGCCTGCGCCCGTACGTGACAATGTGGGTCGTCCGAGCTGGCGATGACCTCTACGTTCGCTCTGCCTACGGGGTGGACAACCCCTGGTACCGGAAAGCCAAGGCCAGTGGCGTCGGCCGTATCTGGGCAGGTGGCGTCGAGCGCGACGTCACCTTCGCCGACGCTACGCCGGGAATGCACGCGGCCATCGATCACGCCTACCAGACAAAGTACGACCGGTACGGGCCGAAGATCGTCGGCACCGTCACAGGACCCGGCGCCGAAGCTGTCACAATCCGCCTCGTGCCGCGAACCGGTGAGAACTGACCGGAACCGACAAGAACCACCTGGAGCTCGCACGCCCCAACGGGCAATGAGAAGACAGAAGCCTAAGGAGACTGGCAATGGCGATTAGTGAAGCAGCGAGGAAGAACCATGAGGAGCTGTTCCCCGGTCATGTCTCGACGCTGAAGGTGACCGACCCCGAGCTCATCGAGTACTTCGACAACTTCGCCTTCGACGAGGTGCTCCAGTACGGTCACTTGGACACCAAGACCCGTCTCATGGTGCAGCTCGCGTCGATGATCGCGTGCCAAGCCCTAAGCGAGTACCGGGTCATGCTTGGCGCGGCGCTAACTGCCGGCGTCACGCCAGTCGAGCTCAAAGAGATCGTCTATCAGGCTGTCGCCTACGTGGGCATGGCGAAGGTCTTCGATTTCATCCCCGCCACCAACGACGTCCTCACCGAGCGCGGGATCCAGCTGCCGATCGAAGGACAGTCGACAACGACACCGGAGACAAGGGCCGAGCGGGGCCTCGCTGTACAAGAGGAGATCATCGGGGCCGACGTCATCGACCAGATGTACGCGTCCGCGTCCGACGACGAGATCCACTTCCAACGCCTGCTGTCTGCGAACTGCTTCGGCGACAACTACACCCGGACCGGAATAGATCTCAGGACACGTGAGCTCTTGACCTTTGCCATGCTCATTTCGCTCGGTGGCTGCGAACCACAGGCCAAGGGTCACGTCGCCGCCAACCTCAACCTAGGCAACGACCGTCAGCTCCTGCTCGCTGTCATCACCCAGCTGCTGCCCTTCATCGGATATCCCCGCACACTCAACGCTCTTCGCGTGATCAACGAGGTAGCACCAGCGTGATCACGATCAGCACGTCCAACGGGGGATCCCGATCAGCCCATCAGTCGCGGCGGCCTCGCACGGTGATTCGCCGCACTCACAACCAAGGAGTTGGCCATGACCGAAGTAATTGCCGTCATCGGAGCGGGATCGATCGGTCAGGCCATCGCTCGCCGCGTTAGCGCCGGCAAGCACGTTGTGTTGGCCGACCTGCACGACGAGAACGCCGATGCCGCGGCGGAGGTGATGCGCAACGCCGGATTCGAAGTGACGACAGCAGCCACCGACGTGTCCTCGCGCGAATCGGTTCACGCGATGGTCGAGACAGCCGCCAGCTTCGGCGACATCACCGGCGTCATTCACGCCGCAGGTGTCTCTCCAAGCTAGGCCTCCCCGGCGACCGTCCTCTTAGTCGACCTGTACGGGACCGCGCTCGTGCTCGAGGAGTTCGGGAATGTCATCGCCCGCGGTGGCGCCGGGGTGGTCATCGCGTCACAGTCCGGCCACCGGCTCGGCGCCCTCACCGCGGAGCAGAACGCCGCGCTGGCGACCACTCCCACCGAGGAGCTGCTGAAGCTCCCCATGCTCCGGCTCGAGCTGGTGACTGACTCCCTCCACGCCTACCAACTCGCCAAGCGTGGGAACTCCCTGCGGGTGATGGCCGAGGCGGTTCGGTGGGGCAAGCGGGGCGCCCGGATCAACACGATCAGTCCCGGCATCATTTTCACTCCGCTGGCCAGGGACGAGTTGACCGGCCCGCGCGGTGAGGGATACCGACGCATGATCGAACTGTGCCCCGCCGGGCGCGGCGGCACCCCTGACGAAGTCGGAACCCTCGGCGCGCTTCTCATGGTGTAGGGCGCCAGAAACTCGATCGCGCCGCTCGGAGCCGCATGGACAGGCGTTTTGGCTCGGTGACCCGGGTCCTTCGGTCTTGGAGTCGGGCGCAGGACGCAGCGGCGATCGCTGCGTGGTCGGCCGACGCTCCGATCGAGACGAACGACACGAGGCGACTGCAACAGGAGTTGTCAGGAAGTGGGCACCCCGGCCGCAGTCACGCCGGATTAGGCCGCGGCGCGGTACTCGCGGATGAGCCCACCGAGCACGTCGTGGCGAGCAATGTCGCTGAGTGCCGGGAGAGCAGGGATCACTTCGCTGACAGGTGCAGGCACTCGGAGTCGAAGGCCACCGTGAGGCCGGTGCTCGTTATAGTGCCGGACGTAGTCACGAAGGACTGCTTCAAGGTGGTTGCGACCGAGAACGAGCGTCCAGTCGAGACACTCTTCCCGCACGGTCCGTA
>PLIM01000132.1:5081-5211 GCA_003139355.1 Acidimicrobiaceae bacterium
CTATGCGGCTCTGGAGCTCGATCACGAACAGCACATAGAGCTGGTTGAGACCGATCGTGTCCACGACGAAGAAGTCGGTGGCCAAGATGCCCTTGGCTTGGGCGGTGATGAACTGTTTCCAGGTCGGTCC
>PLIM01000056.1 GCA_003139355.1 Acidimicrobiaceae bacterium
ACAGGGACCTGAATGGTTGCCTCTCAATCGAGTCCAGGGACGGGATGTTGGTCGACTGTCATCCAAGAGTGCAAGGTCTTCAGATAGTTGGCCCGTTCGAACGCGCTCGCGTCGATCGAGGTCGCTTGGGACACCGAGCCGCGCAGCTCGGCCACCGAGGTGTAGTCGTGCCCGGCCAGCCAGGAGCGCAACTCGGACTCGACGAAGCTGACGTGGGTTGGGCCCAACCGAAGCAGAGCCGAGGTCATCATGGCTACGTCGGAGCCCACAGCGAGAACCTTGACGACGTCAGATCCGGTGTGGACTCCCGACGTCGCGGCCAGCGACGGGCCCGGTCCCAGTTGGGGGCGCAAGATGGCGATCCAGCGCAACGGCAGACGCAGCTCCCAGGCCCGGGACAGCTCCACTTTCGACACCACGTCCATCGTTTCCAGGTCCAGGTCGGGCTGGTAGAAGCGATTGAACAGGACCAGCCCCGAGGCACCGGACGCCACCACCCTGGAGGCGAAGCTGGCCATGGACGAGTAGTACGGGGACAGCTTCACCGCAACCGGCAGTGACACGCTGGCGCACACATTCGCGATCAGTGCCAGGTCCGTGTCCTCCACCTGCGCCGCGGTCAGCTGCGGGTCAGTGGGGACTCGGTACACATTCAGCTCGAGGGCATCCACGCCGGTCTCGGCGAGAAGCTTGGCGTAGCGCACCCAGCCACCAGTGGACGAAGCGTTCAGGCTGGCGATCACCGGTACCTCTACGGCCTTCTTGGTCTGCTCGAGCTGTTCCAGGTATTGGTCGGCCATGCTGGTGAAGCTGGTGACGGTGGGAAAGTAGTCGAGCGCCTCGGCGAAATGCTGGCTCCCTGCCTCGAGAGCAAGTGACAGCCCGACCTCCTCGGCGACGATCTCCTCCTCGAACAGTGACGGCAGGACGAGGGCGCCCACACCCGCGTCGGCGAGCGCCTTGGCACCGTCGACGTCTCGTGTGAGCGGACCCGCCGACGCGACGATCGGCGACGACAACTGGAGGCCTAGATAGGTGGTCCTCAGGTCCACTGAGCCCGGTCCGGTCATCACTCGACCTCCTCGTCGTCGCGATCTTCAGCATCTGAGTCCACTTCGGGTTCCACGTCGGACGCGACCTGGGGAACCGTGCGCTGCACCGCGGCCAGCTGCTCGTAGTACCGCCACAGCTCGGTCACGTCGGCCTGTGCCAGTGCGGACAAGCGAGTCGCCTGGCGAGGGTAAGTCCGGGCCAGGGTGGAATAGCGGGCCTCGCTGGCGGTGAACTCGGCGAGCGGGATCGACGGTGCCTTGGAGTCGAGCTGGAAGGGCTGGCCCGCCTCGGCCTGCGACGGATGGAACCTGTACAAGGGCCAGTAGCCCGACCGGACGGCATCCTTCTGGTGCGTCATCGACGTGGACATCTCGATGCCGTGGGCAATGCAGGTCGAGTAGGCGATGATCAGCGAGGGTCCGGGATATGCGTCGGCCTCGAGCAGAGCCTTGGTTGCCTGCGTGTCGTTGGCCCCGATGGCGATCTGGGCGACGTACACGTTGCCGTAGGAGCGAGCCACCGCAGCGAGGTCCTTCTTGGCCGACTCTTTTCCTGCCGCCGCGAACTTGGCCATTGCGCCCCGCTGCGTGGCCTTTGACGCCTGGCCACCGGTATTCGAATAGACCTCCGTGTCGAGCACGAGGATGTTGACGTCACGGCCGGAAGAAAGGACATGGTCGAGCCCGCCGAAGCCGATGTCGTAGGCCCAGCCGTCACCGCCGAAGATCCAGACGCTCTTGCGGACCAACGCGCTGGTCAACGCCAGCAGATGGCGGGCGCGTAGTCCAACGGCGTCGTCGCCGGGAGCAATCAGCCGGCCCAACTTCTCGTCGAGCTGGGCGACACGTCGCCGCTGGGCGAACACGGCCTCCTCCTCATCCTGAACGGCGTCCAGGATCGAGGTGGCCAACTCCTGGCCCACGTCCCCAGAAAGGGACACGAGCAGGGCACGAGCCCTTGTCTGCTGCGCCTCGAGACCGAGCCGGATGCCGAGGCCGAACTCGGCGTTGTCCTCGAACAGTGAGTTGGCCCAAGCCGGCCCGCGCCCTTCGGGGTTCATGGCCCACGGAGTCGTCGGCAGGTTGCCGCCGTAGATCGACGAGCAGCCCGTGGCATTGGCCACGAGCATGCGGTCCCCGAACAGCTGGCTGGCCAGCTTCAGGTACGGCGTCTCCCCGCAACCGTCACAAGCTCCGGAGAACTCGAACAGTGGCTGAAGGGCTTGGGAACCCTTTACCGAATCGTGGGGCAGCAGGGAGCGGTCCAGCTCCGGGATGGACAGGAAAAAGTCCCAGTGACTCCGCAGCCGCTCGCGGTTCGCGGGCGCAGGTTCCATGTTGATGGACTTGTGCTTGGCCTCGGTCTTGGACTTCGCCGGGCACACGTCGACACAGACACCGCAGCCGGTGCAGTCGTCAACGGCCACCGCGAGGGCCATATGGTGTCCGGGGAGATCCTTGGAACGGAAAGGCTTTGACAAGAACCCGTCAGGAGCCCCGACGAGCGCTTCGGGAGGGAACACCTTCATTCGGATGACTGCGTGCGGGCAGACGATCGTGCACTTGCCGCAGTCGATGCAGATGTCCGGGTCCCAGATTGGCATCTCCAACGCGAGGGCCCGCTTCTCGTAGCGAGCGGTCCCTGATGGAAAGCGGCCGTCCGCCGGAAGGGCGGACACGGGCAAGAGGTCGCCCTGACCGTCCATGAGCATCGAGGTCACATGCCGGACGAAGTCCGGGGCGGACTCGGGGACAGCGACGCCGATCGATCCGGAGGCGGCTCTCTCTTCGGGAATCTCCACCTGAGCCAGGCTGGCCAGCGCCGCGTCGATGGCGACGAAGTTACGTTCCACGATGGTGCGACCCCGCTTGCCGTAGGCCTTGGTGACCGAGGCCTTGATCTCCTCCACCGCCTTTTCGGCCGGCAATATCCCCGAAAGAGCGAAGAAACAGGGCTGCATCACTGTGTTGATCCGGCTGCCGAGCTGGGCCTCGGCCGCGACCTTGTTTGCGTCGACCACCCAGAACTGAATGTGCTTGTCCTGCAGCTGGCGCCGCACTTTGCCCGGTAGCTGGTCCCACACCTCGGGGGGCCCGTAGGGGCTGTTGAGCAGGAAGGTCGCTCCGTCTCTGGCGACATCGAGGATGTCCACGCGGCTGAGAAGGCCGAACTGATGGCAGGCGACGAAGTCGGCGTGGCTTATGAGATAGGTCGAGTTGATGGGCTCGGGCCCGAACCGCAGGTGCGAAGCGGTCATGGCGCCCGACTTCTTCGAGTCGTACACGAAGTAGCCCTGCACGAAGTCGTCGGTCGCGTCGACGATGATCTTGGCGCTGTTCTTGTTGGCGCCGACGGTGCCGTCCGATCCCAGCCCGAAGAACACGGCCTGGACTTCGTTGGCTGGCCTCGTCGGGCGGAAATCCCTGTCCCAAGGAAGGCTGAGCGACGTCACGTCGTCGAAGATGCCAACGGTGAAGTGACGCTTGGGCCGATCGCTGCTCAACTCGTCGAGAACGGCCTTGGCCATGGCCGGTGTGAACTCCTTGGAAGAAAGCCCGTAGCGGCCTCCGATGATCCGCGGCCGTTCGCTGAAGGCTGGTTCGGCGTCTTCCATCGCCTCGTCTATGGCGACGCGAACGTCGAGATAAAGCGGCTCGCCGAGGGCGCCGGGCTCCTTGGTCCGGTCGAGCACGGCGACCGAGCGCACGCTCGGCGGCAGGGCGGAGACGAACTCCTTGGCAGGGAAAGGCCGGTAGAGGCGGATGGTCACCATTCCCACCCGCTCGCCGTCCTTGACGAGGGCGTCGACCGCTTCGCGCGCAGCGCCGACTCCAGAGCCCATGAGCACTACGACCCGCTCGGCGTCGGGAGCGCCGTGATACTCCGCGAGGCTGTAGGAGCGTCCGGTCCTCTGTGCGAGAGAGTCCATCGTTGCCTGCACGATCCCGGGGACGGCCAGGTGATAGGGATTCGACGCCTCGCGAGATTGGAAGAACACGTCGGGATTCTGCGCCGTGCCCCTCACGTCGGGAGTGTCGGGGTTCATTCCCCGACCTCGGAACTCGATTATCTCGTCGTTGTCGATGAGCGTGGCCATGTCCTCGGTCGAGAGCAGGGCGATCTTCGCCAGCTCGTGGGAGGTTCGAAAGCCGTCGAAGAAGTGGAGGAAGGGCACGCGCGCCTTCAAGGTGGCAGCGTGGGCGATCAGGGCGAAGTCCTGGGCCTCTTGGACCGAGCTGGCTGCCAGCATGGCCCAACCGGTCGTCCGGGCGTGCATGACGTCAGAGTGGTCGCCGAAGATCGACAGGGCATGAGTTGCGATGGTGCGCGCGGCAACATGGATCACCGCCGGGGTCAGCTCCCCGGCGATCTTGAACATGTTGGGCACCATCAACAACAGGCCCTGCGACGCGGTGAACGTCGTGGCCAGGGCGCCCTTTTGCAAAGCACCGTGGAGGGTGCCCGCCGCGCCGGCTTCCGATTGCATCTCGATGACGTCGGGCACTTGGCCCCAGAGGTTCTCTCTGCCCGCTGTCGCCCAGTCGTCGGCGAACTCGCCCATCGGCGACGCCGGTGTGATGGGGTAGATCGCGATCACTTCCGAAAGGGCGTAGGCGACACGGGCAGCGGCCTCGTTGCCGTCGACACAAACCCACTGGCTGACGTCCACGCTGCCTCCCTGGCTTGTAGGACTACCGCCCCCCTTTCTAGCCCAACGGTGACATGAGGATTTCGAGCAGCTCCAAGCTCGGGGATCGGTGTCGTGCCAGTGCCCGGGCCCTCAGGAGCCGCCGCGCCGACCAGCACACGCCGCGAGCCGCTCGTCGTCGTGGTCGCCTCATGGTCGCCAAGGGCGCCCTCGCCCGGCGGGCCAACGAGGAGCGCCTGACGGCAAGGACAATCGGGCGCGACCACGTCCTCGCTCTGATCACCTAGAAACGGGAGCTGACGATGGACGACCCGTACGACCTCGAGCGTTTCGTTGCCGCCCAGGACGAAGGCGGCACCTACGACAGTGCCGTCGAGGAGCTGCGACGCGGCCACAAGACAGGCCACTGGATGTGGTTCGTCTTTCCGCAGATCGCCGGCCTCGGGCAAAGCCCGACGTCGAGAAGATTCGCGATCTCGTCGCTGGGGGAGGCGAAGGCGTATCTTCGCCATCCCGTGCTGGGAGCGCGGCTGATCGAATGCGCGGGCATCGTCTTGGAGACCCAGGGTGGGACCGCGGAGCAGATCTTTGGCGGTATCGACGCGCAGAAGCTGCGCTCGTCAATGACGTTGTTCCTGCGGGCTGCGCCCGGCGAACCGGCGTTCGGGCAGGTGCTCGACCGCTACTTCGACGGTCCGGCCAACTCGGCGACCGACCAGCGCGTCTGAGCTCCGTAAGGGGGCACTTCGCCGCCCTCAGGTTCCACCGCACGAGCTATCGGATCACCTATACGTCGAGCGCCGTGACGCTGAGGCCTACGACCTAGCGGCAGTTTCCTGGCT
>PLIM01000177.1 GCA_003139355.1 Acidimicrobiaceae bacterium
TGAGACCGACTTCCGCTGTGGACAGCGCGTGGTGAGACGGCGCTTAAGCCGCGAGCAAGACCTTGATCAGCACGCGAACGGCCAGGTCGGGCCCAAACGTGAAAGCCTCTCCAAGTGGTCTTCACAAAAGACCCAGCTTCATCTTTACCCAAGGGTGTACCGCCGAGAGTGCGTCGTCGCGGCGGACGGCCTTGGTGTCGGCACAAAGCCACTGGTGGTGGACCTGCAGGTCAGGCTACGGTCTCTATCGCGACTTCAACACTGAAGTCTATAAGGCACAGATGAAGACCAGACCAGGAGATGGCAGCGATGATCTGCACGCAATGTGAAGGTGTAATCCCGCAGGGCGCCACCGAATGTCCCCACTGTGGAGCTGCGGTCGTGGTCGCCGAGGCCGTGGCGACAGAGCCGACTGCCCCCCAGACGACGCCGGGACCGGAGCCTGCGCCATGGGCGGCCGCGCCAGCGGCGCCGGTGGCCACGCCGGTGTCGGGCGGGACCGTAGCGTTCAAGTTCGACGCAAAGAGATGGAGTCAGGCAGATCGAATTGCTGGCGGCGCGACACTCGTCCTTCTCATCTCGCTCTTCCTGGCGTGGTTCAAAGTCAGTTACCTCTTCATCTCCGCGTCAGCGAGCGGGCTCTCGGCCCATGGCTTCCTCTACCTCGTGCTCATCATCTGCCTGGTGGTCCTTGCATATCTGGTCCTCCGAGCCGGCTACGAGCAGTTGCCTTTCAAGTTGCCGTTGGCTCATGAGCCTTTGCTCTTGATCGCGACCTTGGTCAACCTGGTGCTCGTGCTCATCGCGTTCCTCGACAAGCCCGGTGGACCCGGTGTGGGCTGGGACTTCGGCGCTTTCCTTGCTCTGGTGGCAGCAGTGGTCGCCGCGGCGCCTCTGGGCATTCCGGCCATCAAGGCACGTAGGAGCGCAGCCAAGTAACCCCTCGGCGCCGCCGACCAGCTTTGCCACAGCCCACCGCCAGGTTCGAGCATGCCCGGCGGGGATGCAGCAGGATGCAGCGGCAGGGCTCAGCGGTAGTCGCGAGGAATCCGGAAGATACCGCCCCGAGGACGGTCGCTTGTGTCGGGGGCGGGTTCTTCCGGCCGCGATTGCGCCGGGCTGTCGTCGCTCACAACCGGGATGCCCGCCATCGCCGGGACGAACTCGACATCTTCGTCGAGGGGCAGCGGATCCACTCTGGGCACGGCGTCGCCAGGACGCTGATCGGCACGGACGGTCGTGTAGCCGCCCACCGCCGAACGTAGGACGATGTTCGCACGCTTGCGCTGGCCGGCGGTCGGCACACTCTGCATCTCCTTGCAGATGCGGTAGGTGACCGGGAACACGATCAAAGGCACCGCGATCGCTAGGAAGCGGAAGGACGTCAGAACGACGTTCAGCGAGATCGACAGATAGTTCGCCAGCACGTCTGTGGCGCTTGCGCCCAACAGCACGAAGTAGAACGAGAACACGGCAGCGCCGAACGCGGTGCGTTTCGGCCGGTCCCTCGGACGATCCAGGATCTGGTGCTCCGCGTGGTCACCGGTCAGTCTCGCCTCGATGAACGGCCACATCTGCAAGACGCCGAAGGTGATGCCCGGTAGGAGGATCGCGGGAAAGAACACGTTGGGGATCATGTGCCCGAAGCCCACGATCTCCCAGCTCGGCATGATACGAAGCGCCCCGTCGAGCCAGCCCATGTACCAGTCCGGCTGCACGGCGTAGCTCACCTTGTACGGCACGTACGGGCCGTAGAGCCAGACCGGGTTGATCTGGAACAACGCGCTCAGGATGCCCGTGACCGCGACCGTGAGGAACATGAAACCGGTCGTTTTTGCAATGAAGGTGGGCCACAGAGGCGACCCGACAACGTTGCGGGGTGTATGGCCGCGTCCGGGGAACTGTGTGTGCTTCTGGCGGACGAGCATCCCGAGATGGGCGCCGATGAGCGCCACCATGATCGCCGGCAGGACCAGCACGTGGAGTATGTAGAACCTCGGGACGATCGAGTTACCCGGGAAATTGCCGCCAAAGAGGAAGAAGGCCGCGTAGCTGCCGATGAGCGGGATCGACTCCACGATCGAGAAGGAGATCCGGATGCCCGTGCCGGAGACGAGGTCGTCGGGCAGCGAGTAGCCGAGGAAGCCGTTGAAGATCGCGAGGATGAGCAGAGTCGACCCCACGATCCAGTTGAGCTCGCGAGGCTTGCGGAATGCTCCGGTGAAGAAGATCCGAAGCATATGGACGACGATCGAGCCTACGAAGATGTTCGCCGCCCAGTGGTGCATCTGGCGCATCAGCAGGCCGTCGCGTACGGCGAAGCTCAAGTTGAGCGTCGAGGCAAACGCCTCCGAGACAGGCTGTCCGCGAAGCGGCGCGTATGTGCCCTCGTAGATGACGACTTTGCTCGACGGGACGAAATACAAGGTGAGGAAGACTCCTGTCCCGAGAAGCACGATGAACGAGTAGAGAGCGACCTCACCGATCAGGAACGACCAGTGGTCCGGGAAGATCTTGTTGAGCATCTTGCGGCCCGAGCCCGAGATCCCGAGCCGCTCGTCGAACCAGGTGAAGAGTGCGTCAATCATTGCCCCGCTCCCAGTACCCCGGTCCCACGGGTTCGTCGTAGCCGTCCTGGGCGCGGAAATAGCCGTCGTCGTCGATGTAGAGCGGAAGCTGAGGCAACGGCCGCGGGGCCGGCCCGAAAATGGGAATGGCGGCATCGGTGACGTCGAACAGGGACTGGTGGCAGGGACACAGCATCTTCTTCGTGAGCTCCTGGTACAGGCCCACGGGGCAACCGGCGTGCGTGCAGACCTTCGAGAAGGCGATGTAGCCCTGCGGCGCCCAGGTCGCCCGCTGCTTGGCGAACTGTGGCGGGGGCGTGAGGTAACCGCTGGCAGGCGGGGTGTCCACCCGGATCAACATCGTCTGCGAATAGGCACCACCGATGTCGTCCGGAGGGAAGACCGTGGTGAAGCCTCCCACCTCGAGGTCGCCCGTCTTGATCCTGCGGCCGGTGATGTCGACGAGGTAGGAGCCGCGACGCCAGGCGGTCTGACGGAGGGTCTTGCCCGGGAGCGGGCCGAGCGACCTGATGAACGGGAAGGCGAGCACCACACCGAGAATCCCGGACGCGAGGCCGAGGGCCTTGACAAGGAAGCCCCGGCGCTCGACGGCCACCTTCCCGCGACTCGCGAAGTCCTCTATGAACACCTCACGCTGAGCCTGGGTCGGTGCGAGGCTGTGCCGGGACTCCGAGAACGGACCTCTCGGCATCAGGTACTTGCCCCAGATCACCATCCCGTAGCCGAGGCCTCCAAAGCCGACGGAAAACGTGATCGCGAGCCAGAAGTTGGAGTAGTTCTGCCAATAGGCCGCGCCAAAGCCGGCGAAGCCGACGGCTGCCATCAAGAACCCCGAACCCGCCACGATCTCGGCCCGACGCGGGTTCTTCGCTGCTATCTGGAACTGCGGCGCGTCGGCGCGGACCGAGGCGACCGGGATCCTCACCCGGCGAGGCGAGGCACCTGGTTCCCCTGATCCCGCGGCGGCTTCAGTGTCGTCAGGCATGTGCGAGCTCCCGGTGATCGTCTCCACCCTCGCCGTCTTCGTCGCCATCGGGGCCCTCAGGGCCGTCGTGGCCGTCGTGCTCCCCGTCTTCTTCGGTCTCGGCGCGGTCACCGACCCAGAGCGCTGCTAGCAAGCAAAGACCAACGCCGACGAACAGGCCGACAAAGCCCTCCGCGACCGGCCCGACACCTCCGAGAGAGAGCCCCCCGGGGCTGACGGGGCGTTGGATGTCCTTCACGACATAACCAACTATGTCGACGACCTGCGCGGGCGAGATGGTTCCGGGCCCAAAGCGGGGCATGTTGCCTGGGCCGGTCCGGATCGCCTCCCAGACCATCGTCTTGGTGACGCCGTGCAGCGGAGGTGCCTGGATCCCGCCTGCGAGCGCGTCGCCGGCGCCTGTGATCGTGTGGCATGGCGCGCAGTTGAGCGCGAACATGCTGAACCCCTCGGCCACGTTCGCATGCGAGATGTCAAGGCCCGAAGGGACTCCCGGGTCGCCTGGCAACGCCGGCGCCAAGGAGGTCACATATCGCACAATCTCGAGAACTTGGGCGCGGTCGAACTTTGCCGGCTTGCGCTCAGGCTCGGCCGTCGGCTCAGCGAGCGGCATCCAGCCGCTCGAAAGCCACAGATCGACCGTCGCTCCACCGACGCCGAGCAGCGGTGGTGCCCGGTCGCCTCCTGAGGCATCGATTCCGTGGCAGGTGGAGCAGTTCTCCACAAACAGGGTGCGGCCGCCAGCCAGCTGATTTGCAGCTGCCGGGCTGTCCTGGCTCGTCAGGCTGGTGGCATCGACCTCGGTCGAGTTCCCGCTCGGGTAGACCTCGGCACGGCCTCCACCCAGCAGGAACACGCCGACGAAGCTCGCCGACACGAGGAGCGCCAAACTCAGAAGGGCGCGCCGCCAAGTCGCGTGGGAGGCGGTCACGAGAGTAGGAACAGGGCGCTGAACAGCCCGACCCATACGAAGTCGACGAAGTGCCAGTAGTAGCTGACGGCCTGGAACACGGCGGTCTCACCGGGGTCGCCGCCCTTGATGGAGCCGGCGAGACGCCCGAAGAGGGCGATCATGGCCACGAGCCCGAGAAGGACGTGAAGCCCGTGAAGGCCGCTCATTATGTAGAAGAGCGAGCCATAGGCATTGGTGTGCGCCCTGAAGGGAAGCGTCTTCCATTCGTAGGCCTGGTTCGCGAGAAACGCAGTTCCGAGGACAAAGCTCGTGATGATCCAGTTGCGTGCCTTCTTGTACTCCCCACGCTCTTGCGCCCACACGCCGAGCTGGAAGGTCGGGCTGGAGGCCAGAAGGACGACAGTGAAGATCAGCGCCTGGATCGTGTCGAGGTGCCTTCCGGAAGGAAACGTCCCCGGTGGGGGCCACACCGGCATGTTGTGGGCACGGATCGTGAAGAACGCCGCGAAAAGCCCGCTGAAGAACATGAACTCCGAGCCAAGCCAGACGACTACGCCAACGGCGAGCATTTGAGGCCCCCCCGGACGCTGTCGGCTGTGCGGGCGCGGCAGTACAACTGCATCGCTCACGGTGTACTTCTTAGTCGAATTGCACCTCGCGAATCCAGCAGCCAGCACGGCGAATGTGGCTTGTTCGAGGGCCGAGATACTGTCGTGCCGTGCAGGTCGTCGATTCGCCTTTCCTTCGGGCGTGTCGCTGCTCGTCTGCCGAGCTCACACCGGTGTGGTTCATGCGTCAGGCGGGCAGGTCGCTTCCCGAATATCGCCGCCTGCGCGGAGACGGCGACATCCTGGACGCGATCGCCAAGCCCGAGCTCGCCGCCGAGCTCACACTTCAACCGGTACGACGTTACGGCGTCGATGCCGCCATCCTGTTCTCCGACATCGTCGTGCCGCTCGCCGCGATCGGAGTCGGGGTCGAGATCGTGACAGGACGGGGGCCGGTGATCGACCGACCTTTTCGCAAGTACGAGGACCTGAGGCGTCTTCGGCCCTTGGAACCCGAGGCTGACCTGGCGTACGTGCTCGAGACCATTCGCATGGTCGTGGGCGAGTTGAACGTCCCTTTGATCGGATTTGCCGGCGCTCCATTCACCCTGGCGAGCTACCTGGTGGAAGGTGGTCCTTCGCGGACATTTGCCCGCACCAAGGCTCTCATGCACGGCGAGCCCGAGCTGTGGCATCAGGTCGTCGACCGTCTTGCTGACATCGCACTGGCAACGCTGAGGGCCCAGGTCAAGGCCGGCGCGTCCGCGATCCAGCTCTTCGACAGCTGGGCCGGAGCACTCTCTCCCTCGGATTACGAAACCTTTGCCCTGCCCGCCTCGCGCAAGGTGCTCGAGGGCATGGGCGACCTCGGCGTGCCCAGGATCCATTTCGGCGTCGGCACCGGCGAGCTGCTCGCGCTCATGTCCGAGGCGGGAGCAGACGTTGTAGGTGTCGACTGGCGCGTGCCGCTGGATGTCGCCCGGCGTCGCATCGGTGCCGGAAAAGCGGTCCAAGGCAACTTGGACCCGGCTGTCTGCCTTGCGCCGGCCGGCGTCGTGATCGAGGAGGCGACCAAGGTCCTACAGGACGCGGGCGGCGAGCCGGGCCACATCTTCAACCTCGGACATGGCGTCCTGCCCGAGACCGATCCCGGAGTGCTCGCCCAGGTGGTCGAGACGGTCCATAATTGGCGGCCGGGCACGCCCTCGGGTGAGGTGGCCGGCTGATGATAACCGCTTCGGGACGAGTCGGGGTCCTCGTCATGGCCTACGGCAGCCCCTCCTCGCCCGGACAGATCGAGGCGTTCTACACCGACGTCCGACGCGGACGTCCACCGAGTGCCGGCCAGTTGGCCGACCTGATCCGGCGCTACGAGGCGATCGGCGGAATCTCTCCGCTCTCGCGGCGCACCGCCGAGCAGGTGGCAGGGATCCAGCAGCAGTTGGAGCTCCGTTTTCCTGGCCGCTACCTGTGCGCCCTCGGGAACAAGCACTCCGAGCCCCGGATCGAGCACGTGATCGAGAACTTCGCGCGACAAGGAGTGCGCGACCTCGTCGGGCTCGTCCTCGCGCCCCATTACTCGCGAGGCAGCGTCGGCGAGTACCTGGATCGTGCGACCGAGCGGGCGGCCGATCTCGGCATGTCCGCCGCGTTCGTCGAGCATTGGCACGATCACCCGGCGCTGGTCGAGCTTCTCGCCGGACGGGTGGTCCACGCGCTCGACGCGCTTGGGCCTGCTGGCAAGCTCGCTCGGGCGAACGACGAACTTCTTCTCCTGGTAACCGCTCACAGCCTTCCGGTTCGCGTCGTCGCCGACGGCGACCCGTATGCGGACCAGCTGCGGCGCAGCGGTGAACTGGTGGCTTCAGCCTCGGGGCTCGGCCGCTGGGAAGTCGGCTGGCAGAGCGCCGGCCGGACGCCCGAGCCCTGGCTGGGCCCGGACATCCTCGACCGGCTGCGGGCACTGCCGAATGAGAAGGTGCACGCCGTGGTGGTCTGCCCGGCTGGTTTCACCTCGGATCACATCGAGATCCTCTACGACCTCGACATCGAGGCGAGCCGCGTCGCCGCCGAGTCGGGTGTGGCATTTACGCGGACCGCGTCGTTGAACGCCGAGCCGAGGATGTGTGCCGCGCTGGCCGATCTGGTCGTCGGTTGTGCGGAGAAGCTCTAGGCCGATGAGCCGGGTCGTTGTCGTCGTAGGCGGTGGGATCAGCGGGCTCGCCGCAGCTCGTGTTCTCGCCGGTGCACTTCCTACCAGCGTCGAGCGCCAGCACGGCGCTGGCAACCCGGCCGGCGGCCCCGACATCGAGGTCGTGGTGCTGGAATCCGATGACCGTTTCGGGGGCAAGATCCTTTCGGGTGAGTTCCGGGGTCGCCCGGTTGATTTCGGTCCCGACAACTTCCTGACCCGGAACCCGAGCGCGGCGGAGCTGTGCTGCCAACTCGGAATCGGCGACGATCTCGTGGCACCGGCGACAAGCTCGGCATCGGTGGTCGCGCGGGGACGGCTCCAACCGCTGCCCTCCGGGCTCATTCTCGGACTGCCCCCCGACTTGATGGCTCTCGCCCGGTCGCGGATCGTCAGCGGTCGGGGCCTTGCCCGAGCGGCGCTCGATCTTCTGGCCCTGGGCAAACCCATTTCGGCCTCGAGCCTGGGTCTTTCACCGGAGGAGAATGCTGCGAACGGCCACCTCTCGAAAGGCAGCGTCGGGGCAAGCGACCCGGGCGGGCCCGAGTGGAGCGCCGGCTCGGCCCTCCAGCGCCGGCTTGGCCGGGAGATAGTCGAGCGCCTCGTCGATCCCTTGCTCGGCGGCATCAACGCCGGTGGCACCGACCAGCTGTCGCTCGCCGTCGTGGCCCCCCAGGTGGCGCGGGCTCTCGTCGGTCATCGCAGCGTGACTCACGCGCTCAGGCGCTTGGCCCGGGCCACGCCTGCAAGATCGGCGGGCGACATCGCCGAGTCAAGGCCGTTCTTCCTCGGAGTCCGGGGGGGAATCGGCCAGATGGTCGACGCGCTGGTCGCGGACCTGCAGGCTCGAGCCGTGAAACTCCGAACCGGTGCAGCAGTCACGGCTCTCCGGCGAACCAAGGACCGCTACGAGCTCGAAACGCCGAGTGGGACGGTCGTGGCAGACGGCATCGTGCTGGCGATACCCGGGTATGCCGCCGCGCGGCTGCTCGTCGATAGCGCCCCGGTGGCAGCGGCCGAGCTCGGCTCGATCCCGCACTCCACCGTTGCGCTCGTGACGCTCGCCTGGCTCTCGGGTGCGATCCCCACGCTTCCGCAAGGGAGCGGGTTCCTCGTACCCCGCTGCGAGGGCCTGATCGTCACCGGCTGCACTTTCCTGTCGGCCAAGTGGCCGCACGCGGCTGCACCCGGGGAAGTTGTCGTCCGTGCCTCGACCGGGCGCTACCGCGACGAACGATCCTCGTCGATATCCGACGAGGAGCTCGTCGAACGGGTGCTCGGCGAACTGCAGGAGCTGATCGGCACCTCGGCACCCCCGCTTGCCAGCCTGGTTCAGCGCTGGCCCCGGGCTTTCCCGCAGTACCTGCCCGGACACCTGCGGAAGATCGAACGAGCACGTGCGGCACTCGGCGAGCTACCTGCGCTCGGGCTCGCGGGCCCATCGCTGGGCGGGATCGGGATCCCGGCATGCTTGACAAGTGGCGAGCAAGCTGCCGTGGAGGTTCTCGATCGCCTACGCGAATGACGCGCACAGGCCGGGTTCTGCAGGCTCTCGCCCCGCTCGGCGGGGGCGCTCTCGTGGCGCTCTCGCTGCCGCCGTTCGGGCCGTGGCCCCTGGCCTTCGGCGGAGTGGCACTTCTCGCCTGGGGCTTGCGGGACCGCTCCACAGGCAGCCGGGCGGCCGCCGGCTTGCTCGCAGGTGTCGGGCAGTTCGCCGTCGGCCTTGCCTGGGCCGACAAGTTCACGTTTCTCGGTTACGCCGCCCTCGTCGTTCTCGAGTCGGCGATCTTCGCCGTCGCCTGCATGCTCGCCCCACGCGGACGAGCCCGGGTACCGGCCCTAGCGGCGTTGTTGACGCTCGCGGAGTGGGCCCGCGAACGCTGGCCCTTCGGCGGCGTTCCACCGGGCGGGATCGCTCTCGGACAGGTCAGCAGCCCCTTGGTCGGCACCGCACGCATCGGCGGCACGGTCCTGTTGGTGGGCGTGACCTACCTCAGCGGCGTCGCAGTCGGCGATCTCGCCGTCAACTGGCTCCGGCGGAAGCAAACCCATCGCCGCGCACACGATCACGGGCTGATCGGAGGCTGCCTGAGCTTGGCAGTCGTGGTCACGCTCGGCATCTGGGGCGCTTTCGCTCCTGACGGAGGACCTCCGGTTCGCACGCTGCGCGTCGCCGTCGTGCAGGGCGGCGGCCGCCGGGGCCTGTCCGACCTACAGGTCCGGCCGTCGGTGGTGTATGCCGCTGCGCTGCAAGAGACCATGAAGGTCCGGCCACCGGTCCAACTCGTGCTCTGGCCCGAGGACGTGGTAGCTCTCAGCCAGCCGCTCAGGGGCTCGCCTGAAGCTGCACAGCTCTCCCAGATCGCCCGGAGCCTTCACGCCACGCTCGTCGCAGGCGTCACCGAGCCCGTCGGCATCACCCAATTCCGAAACGAGGTCGCCGCCTACTCCCCATCTGGTGCCCTCGTAGCCGTCTTCGAAAAGGTTCACCGGGTCCCCTTCGGGGAGTACGTACCGTGGCGGTCGTTCTTCTCCCATCTGGCGAACCTCCAGGCAGTTCCCCGGGACGCTGTCCCGGGACACGGGAGCGGGATGATAGAGACACCAGCCGGACCTGTTGCGGTGCTCGTGTCCTACGAGGTGTTCTTCCCCGATCGCGGCCGCTCGGGCGTGAGAGCCGGGGGACAGCTCATCCTCGTCCCTACGAACACGTCGTCCTATTCGAGCGAGCAGGCTCCGGCTCAGGAAGTCGCGGCTTCTCGCCTGCAAGCGATCGAGGAGGGCCGCGACCTGCTGCAAGCCGCGCCGACCGGTTACTCAGCCGTTCTCGACAACCACGGCGGCGTGCTTCAACAGACGCGGTTGTCGGTCCCTGCGGTGCTACAAGCCGCCGTCGCGCTGCGCGACGGAGCGACGCTCTACACGCGAACCGGTGACATGCCGACTGTTCTGCTGGCGCTCTGCGCCGTGCTGGCGGGCTGGGCGGTCGCGCTCGTGGGACGCCGCCGTGAGAGACGAGAAAGGCAGGCTGGTTGATCCCGAGCCAACGCGGGCGTCGAAGCTCGCCATCTCACCGAGCACGAGGTTCCAGAACGACGACAGACAGCCCGAGGTTGCGAACTTCAGCGAGCAGGGTCGATTGTCTCGCTGGTCGCGGACCGGGATATTCCGGGCTCGAGCTCGCTGGCCGCGGACCGTGATATTCCGGGCTCGGGCTCTCTGGCCTCGCCGGTGATCGCGATCTCGGTCACGCCAGCCAGGTCCTGACCCTGCTCGTGCTCAGTTACCCGGGTCCAATTGTCGGAGCGAGCCCCGAACAGGTAGCGGTTGAAGATGAGGTACCGGACCGTCCAGATGCAGGCGTAGGTGAGCAAGTTGGCGCCGTTGACAATCAGCGCGCGATTGAGCGACCCACTTGCGATGCGGTCGGCGTTGTGCGCGGCCACCCCTACCGCGGCTGTCGAGATCACCATGGCGCTGAAGGAGATCGTCCAGAAGGGCACGACTTCTCGCCAGACCCTCGAACGGCCCGTCTTGCCCCAGGTCCAGGTGCGGTTGAGGTAGTACGCCGGAAGGGAGGCAACGGCCGTGGCGATGACGTTGCACACCATCGCCGAGTGGCCGACGTCATAGACGTGGTAGGTCACGAAGAGCACGACCTGGGACACGATTGTCGAGACGATCGAGACCGAGGCGTACTTCCAGAGTCGCTTGAAGTGCTCGCTCTGCCGAATCGAGCGAATTCGGCTCACCAGCGAGGCCATGTGGGCAGTCTATCGTCTGATCCGTGACCGAGGCCTTGCGCCAGCTCATCGACCTGCTGGACCTCGAGGCCATCGAGGTGAACATCTTCCGCGGCAAGAACCTCGACGAGACCCGTTTGCGTGTCTTCGGGGGCCAGGTGGCCGCACAGTCGCTCGTCGCCGCCGGCCGCACGGTGGACTCGGGTCGCGTCCATTCCCTACATTCGTACTTCCTGCGCGCTGGAGACCCGGCAGCGCCGATCCTCTACGAGGTCGACCGCATCCGCGACGGCCGGTCCTTCACGACCCGGCGCGTGGTCGCGATCCAGCACGGCCGGGCCATCTTCAACCTCCAATGCTCGTTCCACATCGACGAAGGCTCAGATCTTGTCCACCAGGCAGAAATGCCACAGGTACCCCGGCCAGACGATCTGCCGACGGTTCGCGAGCGACTTGAGCCCTATCTCGACCAGCTACCGGACTGGTTCGTCGTGGATCGGCCACGGCCGATTGATCAGCGTTACATCGGCGACCTGCCATGGTTGCCAACCGCGAGTCGGGAGACCCGCCAGCGGTTGTGGGTACGCGCCGACGGGGAGCTGGCCGACGACCCGCTGCTGCACGCTGCAGTGGTCGCCTACGCCTCGGACATGTCCCTCATCGACTCGATCCTCAAGCCCCACGAGATCCGCTGGAAGGAAGGGACGAACATGGTCGTCAGCCTGGACCACTGCATGTGGTTCCACCGCCCGTTCCGGGCAGACCGGTGGCTCCTCTTCGATCAGGATTCTCCTAACGCGTATGGAGCGCGAGGGCTGGCACGTGGCCTCATGTTCGACGAGGAGGGCCACCTGGTCGTCAGCCTGGTGCAGGAGGGCCTGATCCGCGTGAGAGCACCGGGCCTGCCGCCGAGAGAACCCTGACGGAAGTCGGACATGACACTGGCCTTTGCGATCGGCTTCGGGACCTTCCTGGTTCTCATCGCGGTGCTGGTCGTATTCGTGCTGCGCTTTGTGATTCGAGAGGGTCGGCGGCATCCGCCGGCTGGTCCACCATCGTCAACCGGCCAGGACACTCGGCCAACGAGGGGCTCGGACACGGATCCTGGCCCCGAAGGTGGCCCTGGCTCGGAACCGAGCTCGGGGTCGAGCTAGAGCGAGCTAGACGAGCCCGCCGCGGCGACTCTCGTAGATGACACCGACGAGAGAAGCGACGACCAGGAACAGGCCGACCGCGAGCGTCCAGGCTCCGAACACCAACGCCAGGGCCACGAATGTGGCGCCAATGCCAATGACGAAGGGCCAGATGCTGCTTCCGGGGAAGGCGCCCACGACGCCTGCCCCATCCTCGACGGAAGCGTTCGGATCATCCGCCGGTCTCGGGGACATGCGCCGTGACCACCAGAGGTAGTAGAACCCGGGCACGCTGCCGAGCAGGAACGTCCCGAGCAGCATCGTGCTGCCGGCGTCCTCGTAGCTGAGCAGCCAGTAGACGAGCCCGACGAGGCCGAAGAAGAAGCCGACGAAGAGGAAGACGTAGGACTCGATCTTCATCGGTCGGGGTCCCGCGTCTCGATGGTGTCCGCGCCGACGAGGCCGACCTCGTCGAGCAGCACCGTGCCGCCACCTGCCGATGCAACCAAGGCCCCGAGCCTCGGCCCCTCGCGCTCGATGATCCGGTCCTCAGGATGGTTGTGGTCCCAGACCGGGCGCTGGGATCGGATCGGTGGGATCTTCAAGAAATTGTGCTGCGGTGGCGGGGAGGTCGTCGCCCATTCCAGACTGGACGCGTCCCAGGGGTTGTCACCTGCCGGTATGGGCTTCCACCACGACACCAAGGCGTTGACCAGGAAGATCGACACGGAGAAGAAGAGCAGTACCGAACCTGCGCTGGAGATCCGGTTCAGGGTCGTGAACCCGTCAGTTGCCGCGTACTCCGCGATGCGTCTCGGCATCCCTTTCAAACCGACCAGGTACATCGGAAGGAAGGTGACGTTCGTACCTACGAACATCAGCCAGAACGTCGCCTTGCCGAGACCTTCTCGGAGCATTCGGCCCGTCATCTTCGGGTACCAGTAGAAGAACCCGGCGAACGCGGCCATGACCAGTGACATGACCACGCTATGGAAGTGAGCGACCACGAAATACGTGTCGTGTGTGGCGAAGTCTATAGGTGGAGAGGCCAACAGGATGCCGCTGACTCCACCCATCAAGAAGGTCACGAGGAAGCCGACCGCGAACAGCATGGGAGTGTCGAACTTCACCGAGCCACGCCACATCGTGCCGATCCAGTTGAAGAACTTGATTCCGGTCGGCACGGCGATCAGGTAGGACATCAAGCTGAAGAAGGGAAGGAGCACCACGCCGGTGGTGAACATGTGGTGCGCCCACACGCTGGTCGACAAGGCGGCGATCGATATCGTCGCGAACACCATGCCGCGGTAGCCGAAGATCGGCTTGCGGGAGAACACCGCGATCACGTCGGTCACGATCCCGAAGAACGGCAGGGCGAGGATGTAGACCTCGGGATGACCGAAGAACCAGAAGAGGTCTTGCCAGAGAACTGGGACCCCACCACCTGAGACCTCGAAGATGTGAGTGCCGAGGTGCCGGTCGCACCAGAGCAGCACGAGCGCGCTCGTGAACACCGGGAAGGCGATCAGGATCAGGATGCCGGTCACGAGCATGTTCCAGGTGAAGATCGGCATCCTGAACATCGTCATCCCCGGGGCCCGCAAGTAGTAGATCGTGCTGACCAGGTTGACGCTGGTGAAGATGGCCGAGAACCCGGTGAGAAGCAGGGCCACGATCCAGAGATCCGGCCCCGCGCCCGGAGTGTTGATCGAGTTGGAGAGCGGAGCGTAGGCCACCCAGCCAAAGTCGGCTGCTGATCCGGTCGTCAAAAAGCCCGTCATCATCAACGAGCCGCCACCCAGGTACAGCCAGTACGAGAGCGCGTTGAGTCTCGGGAACGCCATGTCCGGTGCGCCGATCTGCAGCGGGACGATGTAGTTCGCGAGACCGCCGAACGCGACTGGCCCGACGAACAGGTAGATCATCAGGCTGCCGTGCATGGTGAACATCTCGTTGTAGGTGTGCTGCGACAACAACGTGCTGTCCGGGTTTGCGAGCTGCGCGCGGATCAGCATCGCCATGAGGCCGGCAAGGAGAAAGAAGACGAGCGAGGTGATCATGTAGCTCTTGCCGATCACCTTGTGGTCGGTCGAGGTGATCCACTTGAGGAGGCCCGACGGGCCGTGCTCGTGCTCGGGGCTCTCGTCGAGAACCACTGGCCGGTAGGCGGCAGGGGTCACGCGACCACCCCCGAGGCGGACTCGGCGTTCAACCAAGTCTGGAAGGCACCTGGCTTGACGACGCGCACGCTGAAGAGCATCTCGGCGTGGTAAAGACCGCAGTATTGCGAGCAATGGCCCGGAAAGACGCCGGTGTGCACTGGGGTGAAGTCGAAGGTGTTCGTGACACCAGGCAGCGCGTAGCGGCTGAAGTTGAACGCCGGGATGTAGAAGCCGTGCACCACGTCGGCCGACTGGAGCACAATCCGGGTCGTCTCACCGAGAGGCAGGACGAATTGGGGATACTCCGGGGAGGTCGGGTTGCCTGCGAGCACGGGAGGCCTGCGCTGGGCGGTCTCCACCAATGCGATCTGTTTGCCCGCCGAGTTCCGGTAACTGAAGCTCCACCCCCATTGGAAACCCGTGACCTTGATCGTGACCGCCGGATTCGGAGCTAGAGCATCGATCTTGTTCTCGGTGGTCACGGTGTAGAAGAAGATGAAGGCAACGATGATGAGCGGTATGGTCGTGTAGATGATCTCGACAGGTAAGTTGCTATGGAATTGCCTCGGCATCTTGTCCGGGTCGCGGCGGCGGTAGGCGATCACCGCCCAGAGGATCAGGCCCCAAACGATCACCGCGACAACGAGACCGGCGATCGTCATCCACGACCACAGCTTGAACTCCGCTTGGCCCTGGGTTGTGGCGCCCCGAAAAGCTCCGAACGTCGGCAAGCTGCAGCCGCCGAGGACGACCGCGAGCATGCTGAGCAGCGAAAAGCGCGCGATCCACCTCGGTTTGCCGACCCCCGGAACCCCCACTGGCCGCGACTCTAACCAGATAATCCGAGCGCCAGTCAGGGCGCGGTCCGGTCGTGGCTGCACGGCCAACCGGTCGGGATGCAGTGCGGTCCGGTCCTAACCGGGCGTGCTCTCCCGTCGACGCTTCGGCAGCCGGTTCAGGCCCTGAGATGGGGCTTTCGCTCGAAGCCGGCCTCCGGTATCAAGCGGACGGCTTGGACGGCCCAGGAGGCACCACAACAGGGTGAGGCGCGTCCGACGTCGCCCTTGCCGCGCGCGCGGCGCGCCCGATGCCGCGAGCGTGACCGGCCGCCCGGCCGAGACTGCGTGCCGCCACCAGCGGAGCGCCGGAGTCTCGAACCTTGGCGACTGCCGTTCCTACGACACGGCCTGCGGTCGCCGCGACTGTCGAAACCGCGTCGGAACCGCCGGCAGGGCCCGCTGCAGGCGCGGACGGCCCAGCAGGCGCGGACGGCCCAGCAGGCGCGGACGGCCCAGCAGGCGCGGACACCACTCCCCGCCCGTGACGCTGACGCGGGACGATCTCGGTCGTGAGGGACATTCGAACCAGCACGACCGCCACGGCCTCGCTGAGGACGATCGGGATCACCTGGAGGTCGTGCACGTACAAGAGCGGCGACAGGGCGAACCCGGCAGCGAGGACCAGGTCGAGGTAAAGGTGCAACCGCCTCGGAACGATCCTCACGGCCGCGAGCGGCCCGTTGCTCACCAGAACAAGCGCGCCGATCATGGCGCCGGCCAGCAGCAGTACGAGCTCAGGGCGACCATTCAGGTGGACGGCAACGACAACAAGAGCAGCGGCCAAGGCGTATTCGGCAAGCTGGTGCCCGCCGAAGGCAACCTGCCGGCGCGACGACCTAGCCGACGCCATCATCTAGGGATAAGCCAAGCAGCGGCTCAGGTCGGATGGATCGGGCCCGACGTCTTGTCGTCGACCTTCAAGCTGGCCGAGTCGTCCTTGGCCGAGTCGCCCTTGGCCGAGTCGCCCTTGGCTGAGTCGCCCTTGGTCGGGTCACCCTCTTCCATGCCCTTCTTGAACTCGTGGGAGGCACTGCCGAGCCCGCGAGCGAGCTTGGGGAGCTTTGACCCCCCAAAGAGGAGCACGATGATTACGACTGCGATCACGATCAAGCTGTCGGGACCAATGAGATCGGCAAGCATCCCGATGATCACCCGCCTTCCTTTCCGAGGACTGCAATCAGGTTAGACACATCCTGACGACTCTGTGTAGCCGGGGCTCCCAATTTCCTGCGTGCCTGCTCGGCGGCACAGACGAACGGCCACCGGATCCGGCGTGGCTGGAGTGGGGAACCCGGCGTTCGACGCTCGTAATTCGGAACCATCCTCTGCTCAGGTTCCTGTCCAGACCGGCGAACGCCTCTCGGCGAATGCGACCACACCTTCGAACGCGTCGCTGCTCGTGAACACCGGCGTCGTGAGCTCACCGTTCAGCTCCCACGCCTCCTCCTCGGTGAGATCGAGAGAGCGATTCATGAGCTCCTTCGAAGCTCGCACGGCGAGTGGCGCGTTGGCACAGATCACCTCGGCGAGCGCGAGCGCCTCCTCGATAAGCCGTTCGGCCGGGACGACGCGGTTCACGAGCCCGCAGGCGAGTGCTCTCTGTGCGCCGATGCTGTCGCCAGTGAGGGCGAGCTCGAGAGCGATGGCTCGGGGAACTCGTCTTGCGAGTCTGATGAGCCCACCGCCGGCTGCTGCGAGGCCGCGCTTGACCTCCGGAATCCCGAAGACGGCGTGGTCAGCCGCGACGACAAGGTCGCACGCCAGCACGATCTCGAAGCCACCGGCAAGCGCCGCACCGTTCACCGCTGCGATGAGCGGCTTTGCGAACTTGCGGGCAGCAATGCCCGCGAAGCCACCCTTCGCAGACAAGATGTCCTCCACCTCTCCCGAGGCGAACGCCCTCAAGTCCATGCCGGCGCAAAAGGCCCTGTCGCCGGTGCCGGTAAGCACAACGGCCCAGACCTCGGGGTCTTCGGTGAGCTCGTCGAAGATCGCCTCGAGCGTTCGGGTCATGGGGCCGTCGATGGCGTTGCGGGCACGCTCCCGGTTCAGGCGAACAAGCTCCACATGGCCGTGGCGCTCGCGGACAACGGGCTCCTCGGCGACCACTGCGCTTGCTGCGGCCGCTCCGGCTGCTGTGGCCCCGCAGAGCCCGGTGGTCTCGGTTGGATCGGACATGGTCACCCTCCTCGTGGGTCTGTCAGTGCACTCATGCCATACCGAGGAGCTTGGTAAGACGAATCTGTGTCGTGCCTCCACCTCGACAAAGCTGCTCACCGGTGACTGAAGAGTCAGTGTAGGGCCAGGTCACCTGGGGTCTCGGCCGCGGGCCGACGGCCCGGCTTGCGACGCAAGATGTCCGCATCGGCATCTGGCGGAGATCGCCCCGCCGTAGAACCCGTGCCAGACGTGTGGCTGACCGGCCCGGCTCACCAGAGCTCCGCGGAACAAGCGACAGCCCCTATCGTTGGAGCCCCGACGGCAGCGAGGTGACTCGAAGTTGACAAGGTCGACGCGCACCACTCCCCCCGCTCCAGCTGCTCCCACTGCGGAGCTGGCGAACCGAGCCGATCAAGCTCGAGCGGCGGCGTCCGATGCCCCGCCAGACGTGCCGCCGCGCCAGTACCGGGGCATCGACCGCCCCGAGCTCATCGACGACTTCCGCCTCGCTTGCACCTCGCGAGCTCTGGACGACCGGGAGATCACTCTCCAGCGCCAGAGCCACGTCTTCTTCGAGATAGCCGGGGCCGGCCACGAGGCGCTGCTCCTCGCCATGGCTCGATCCCTTCGGCCCGGCTATGACTGGTTCTTCCCGTATTACAGGGACCAAGCGCTTGTCCTGGGCCTCGGGGTCACGCCCCGAGACATCCTGCTCCAGGCGGTTGGCTCGTGCGAGGACTTGAGCTCGGGGGGTCGGCAGATGCCGGCTCACTGGGGGAACAAGGCACTCAACATCGTCTCGCAGTCGAGCTGCACCGGTAGCCAGTGCCTTCCGGCCGTCGGGTGCGCGGAGGCTTCCCGCTACATCGTGCGGCGGCATCTGCAGGGCTGCGTCGCCCGCGGTGACGAGCTGACGTACGTATCGCTCGGTGAAGGAGCGACTTCGGAAGGCGAGTTCTGGGAGAGCCTCAACACAGCCTGTCGCCTGCACCTTCCGGTCGTGTACCTCGTGGAGGACAACGGATGGGCCATCTCGGTACGGGCATCCGACCAGGCGCCGGCTCCCATCTCCGAGCTCGTCCAGGGGTTCCGCGGCCTGGCGATTCACAAGGTTGACGGCACCGACTACTTCGCATGCAGGGCGCTCGCTGCCGCGGCAACGGCTCGAGTGCGGGCAGGCGAGGGCCCTTGCCTGATCCATGCGACGGTGACCCGGCCGTACTCTCATTCGTCGCAGGACTCGCAGTCGAAGTACCGGTCTTTCAACGACATCGCAGAAGAGGCGACGCGCGACCCGATCCTCCGCTTCGAACGCGAGTTGACCGAGGGAGGAGTGCTCACCAGCGCTGAGGCAGCCGAGATCCGAGACAGCGTCCGCGCTCTGGTCGCCGCCGTCGGGCGGGAGGTTCTCCAGGCACGCAGGCCGGATCCAGCGACAGTGACCGATCACGTGCTGGCACTGCCCGCGGTTGCGGAGCCGAAGCTGCCACCAGGCTTGAGCTCGCCGACGCGAAGCGAAGTGGAGGATGACACCGAGCCTGTCGGCATGGGCGAGGCGATACGCCTGGTGCTCTTCGAGCAGATGAAGTCGGACGAGCGCATCCGGGTCTTCGGGGAGGACGTCGCCGACGCCAGCGAGGACATCATCGCCGTCGTGGAAGGAAAAGGCGGAGTCTTCGGCACCACCCATGGGCTCCAACGGGAGTTCGGGATCGCCCGGTGCTACAACGCGCCACTTGCCGAAGCCAATATCATCGGCCGCGGGGTCGGCCAGGCAATACGTGGGCTTCGGCCATGTGCCGAGATTCAGTTCTTCGACTACATCTGGCCGGCGATGCAACAGATCCGCTCCGAGGCGGCGACCACGCGGTGGCGTTCCGAGGCACGATTCACTGTGCCGTTGGTCATCAGGGTCGCGATCGGCGGCTACCTGACCGGTGGTGCCATCTGGCACTCCCAATGTGGTGAATCGATCTTCACTCACATCCCGGGTCTCATCGTCGTCATGCCATCCCGATCGAGCGATGCCGCCGGGCTGCTCCGAACGGCGTTTCGATGCGAAGACCCCGTGATGTTCCTGGAGCACAAGCATCTGCTTCGCCAGAAGTACGCCAGGGACCCGGTTACGCCAGCCGATTACCTGATCCCCATCGGCAAGGCCGCAAAGGTCCGTCAGGGCAATGACCTGACCATCGTGACATGGGGTGCCACGGTGCAGAAGTCGCTGGAGGCTGCAGAGCAACTCGCCGATGACGCCGTGAGCGTCGAGGTCATCGACCTTCGCTCCCTGATTCCCTGGGACAAGGAGGCAGTCTCGTCATCGGTCGCCCGCACCTCACGCCTCCTGGTGGTCCACGAGGACGTGCTCACCAGCGGATTCGGAGCCGAGGTGGCAGCTTGGGCAGGGGAGGCTTGTTTCGGTCATCTGGATGCGCCGATCTCGAGAGTCGGCGCGACCGACACGTTCGTCGCCTACGAACCCACGCTCGAGCAAGCTATCCTCCCGCAAACCGACGGCATAGTCGCTGCCGCCCGGACGGTGCTCGCCTATTGACCTTGCGGCGGCCGACGGACGCTCCAAGAGGGGAGAAGGGCTGTTCTCTCAGAGGCTGTCCGTACGGCCGCCGACACCGTCACGCCGCGTCCGACGGATGCGCGTCCCCTCGTGCCTCGCTCCAGTCGCCCGCCTGGTCGGCATGCCTGGCGGACCCGCACACATAAGGGGTGGGACGCACAGCTTGCGCGCGCTGTGCGTCAAGGGCGGTTGCGAGGGCGAGGACGCGCGACCGCGGGCCGAGGCCGGTGCGAGTGGAGTCCGCGAGGTCCTCGCGACGGTCGCTGAGAATTGAGGTCGCTTCTCGCTTCTCCACTGGTCCGACAGTACGCGACCAGGGTTAACTGACAACAAACTTCAAGTGTCCGCAACACCGCGCGAGGATGAAAGCTTCGCCAGGACCGGGGCACTGAACAGAGTCTCGCCTCCTCGGGTGCGAACGAGCGGTACCGTGGCCGGCATGTCTCAATTCGCGTTTCCTGACCATCACCCGGCGCGCGACGCCGAGCGTCAGAACGATCCGGACGACGCCTCCGCTCTCCCAGACACCGCGTTGCTGACCGGCAGCCCCCTGGGCGAGCATCCGGCAGGATCTGACCCGAAACTGGGCACAGTGCTGCACGAGGGTCCCGAGCCGGTTGACCTCGAGCTCATCGACCGTCACGTGATCCAGCTCTTTGCTCTGGTCGAGAACGCTGTCGCGGGCGCGACACACGCACTGGTCAGCGCTGACCGCGAAGCCGCCCGTATCCTCGTCGCCGCAGACGCGGACATCGACGACCTCTACCAGGAGCTCGAGTCCTTCGTCCACGCGCGGCTGCTGGACCGCCCCTCGGACCCGGCGGAGACTCAGTACCTGTTGGCGGTGCTCGGAATGCTCCCGGAACTGGAACGCAGCGGTGATCTCGCCGAGCACGTCGCCCGGCGCGCCACACGCAATCTCCCTGCCGAGATGCCCGCCCGGCTGCGTGGCTACGTCCAACGCATGGGAGAAGTCGCTTGCGCGATGTGGCGAATCGCGGCGGACGCCTTCGGGGGCGACGTACAGAGCGCGACGGAACGGCTCGTGTCCCTGGACGACGAGATGGATGACCTCCATGTGACGTTCATCGCGGAGCTCGTCGCCGCGGAGACACCCGTCGTGGTAGCGATCGAACTGGCGCTGGTGGCTCGCTTTTACGAGCGCCTGGGCGACCACGCTGTGAATCTGGCGCGGCGTGTCCCGAGCCGGCCGCGGCCGATCGTGCCGTGACGAGGCTTGCCGCCATCTGAGAGCGACCCGTCCGTCGCCGAAGCGGGCACCGCATCACCGGGCTGAACTGCTCGCGGCTCGACTCGCCAACTCGCGGTCGTCAAAGAACGGCCGCAGGGCGACCCGCGCCGGGGGGAAGCTCCCGTAGACAAGAACGGCCTCGCCGGGAGGGAGTTGGCGAAGCCAGCCCGGAGGCGCGAGTGCCCGTACCGTGACGGCCTCGGTACGGCTGTGCCGGCCGTCATCGCCGACGGTCCAGGAATGCTCGGCTCTCTCCTCCTCGCCGAGCAGCCCGCTCACGTGCTGCAAAGTGACGGGATCCGCGATCCCCGAGCAGACGAGCTTGGCGCGGTGATTGTTCACGACCGTCGCCCAGCGACCGCCGTAGCGCGACTCGACCTGCGCCAGGTCCTGCCAGACCGTGACCAGCTGGACCCCGTGGCCGGCAGCCGTTGCCACGACGCGGTCCAAGTCGGCGAGAGGAGCGACGCTCGCCGCCTCGTCCAGCACGACCAGGAGCGGGGGATCGAGCGGCCGACCCGTCGCCGCCGCCCGCTCGAACGCCGCGTCCAGGACCTCACGCACGATGGCTGTGAAGACCGGGGCCAGCCGCTCCTGCTCTCGTGCAGGCGCACAGCAGAACAGGGAGCCGCAAGAGCCACCGACAAGGGCGGCAGGGTCGATCTCACACTTGGCGGCCGATGCCGCTACCGCGGGGTCGGCGAAAGCAGCAACCACTGTCTCGGCTGTCGCGTAGACCGAGGCACGCTGGCGTTCCTCCCTTCCGAGGCTGGCGCGGGCCGCCCTCAACGCTTCGGGCACGCCGGCGAGCTCGAGTGCCAAGAGAACCTCGGTCGTCTCCTCTTCGTCCAGCCATCGGACGACATCGGCCATCGAGGCGCCGGCGGTCGCGGCGGCGAACAGCAGCGGGGCCAGGAGCTTCTCCGCGTTCGCATACCAGAAACCGGCGTCCTCCATCCCCCCGTCGCCTGCCCTCGCAACCGAACACAAAGCCGAAGCAGCTCGCCTCGCGCCCGGCCAGCTCACAGCCCTTGCGAGCGGCGACCATCCAGACGCCCGCGATCCGCCGGTGACCAGGCCCACCGAGCCGGTCGGGTCGTAGTACTGAACCTCGCCAAGCGACCTGCGCCACTCGAGTGTCTCGTGGAGCAAGTCGGCCTTGACGCTCGTGGCAAGTAGCGGGCCTGACCATTCGAGGATCGCCGGGATCGCGAGCCCGGTCGTCTTGCCGGACTGCGTGGGCCCTACGACCATGACCGAGTGCCGAGGCTCAGCCGCAAGCAGGCGGCCGGCGTGGGTCCCCAGGACGATGCGATCGCCCGTCGCCTTCGGCACCCGCAAGGGTCGCAGGTCGCGCTGGTGAGCCCACCCCCGCGTCCTCGATGGCGACCTTGACGCCGCCAGGCGGTCCAGACCGATCGAGTGGTGGAGCCGACGCGCTCCAGCGGATCGTGATGCTTCACGCCCCGGACCTGGCCCGCGGCCTGGAGCGCCTTGAAACCGCCAGCCATCGGACCTGTGCCATGCCAACCACAGGACGGCCACGCCGGCGAGCAGGGCAAGAACCACAAGCCAGGCGTCGGTGACCCCAGATCCGGGAAGACTCCGCCGGACGAGGGGCGGCCAGGCCTCACGGGGCGTGTTCAGGTGAACCATCAACCGCATGAGGAGGACGGGCGCCTGGGTCACAGGCACCTCCCGCCATCGACCGGTGGCCATGAACGCCAACAGTCCCCCGGCGAGCCAGATGAGCCACGAAAAGCCCAGGCAGCCGGCCGCAGCGACGAGAGCCACCCGGTCCCGGTCGTGAGCTTCGAATGAGGGCCGTGCCAGCCTGGCGGGGCGCCGGCGCGCGCCGCCGTCACGGCGGACAGGCACTGACCGGCTCACTTGGGACCCCGGTCGCCCGCAGCCGGTTGGACCGCCATCACGCCTGGCTCCGGCCGGCCAACCTTGCGTCCGTGTCCACGATGGCGCGCTCGTCCGGACCCAAGAGATGCTCGACGAGGTAACGGCGCCTCCCGACCATCCACAACGCCACGCCTCTCCGTAGGTGCGGCAGGACCTCCAGCTCCTCGCGAGAGCACCCGAGCAGATCGGCCAGCGCCGGCAGCTCGGAGGCGGGCTGCGCGTAGCACACCACCGTCTCGGAATCGGCGAGCAGCCCCTCGGCGAGGCGACTCTGCTCACTCCCGGCCGGTCCGCTCGCCCCGAGATCCGACGCCCGGTGGCAGACGGCCACGTTCGCGAGCCCGCACGAGCGTGCCAGCTTCCACGACGACCGGAGATAGCGGGCCACGGCCAGCTCGGTCAGCAGCGCCCAAGCCTCGTCGATCACCAGGATTGTGTGAGCCTCGCTACGTGCCGTCATGGCTTGCAGCCAGGCGGCAGCGCACACCATGAGCGCGCCGAGCGCTTCGGAGTGATAGACGGCGGAGAGGTCGACGACGAGCACGCCGGACCCCGGATCGATGCCCGGTGTCGTCGGGCCGTCGAACATCCCGGCGAGATCGCCCTCGACGAGCCGACGCAACTCGAGACCCACGTCCCGTCCGTCCAGCTCGAGCCCGGCCTTCGTCGTCCCCACGATCCTTGCCGACTCTGCCAGGGGCCGAAGAAGTGATCGAACGACATCGGGCAGGGTCGGTGGACCGCTGCCGCGCTCCAGGTGTGCCCGGGTCGCCGCACCGAGCGCGAGCTCGAGCGCGGCGTGCTCACGAGGAGAGAGCGAACGCCGCAAGCATGCAGCCGCAAGTGTCCCGAGCAGCACGAGTCGGTGCCTGGCCACAGTCATGCCGGGTGGTGCAGAGGGACCCTCCAGAGGGTTCACGCGCACGGCGCCACCAGGTGCCATGGTGAGCGGGCTCGAGCCGAGCGCCCGAGCGAGCGAGCCGTACTCGCCCTTCGGATCGAGCACGGCAACTTGTCGCCCGAAGGCGGCCTGCCGAAGTAGATACGTCTTCACAAGCGCGCTCTTCCCGCGTCCGATCTGGCCGAGCACCGTGACATTCGGATTCGTAACCGTGCCCGCCGCGTACAGCTCGAACGGGTCATGGGCAAAGGGACCACCCGCGAGGTCCTGGCCTATGAGAACCCGGCTCGTCGGGAGCGGAGTCGACGCGGCAAACGGGTATGCAGCACCGAGCTGGGCCGTGGTTGACTCGTGGGCCGGCAGCCTCATGCGCACCCCCGTCCGGTCGGCAGAGTGCAGGTGTAGCCCTCCTCCTGCGCGCCGTACATGCGGTGCAGCTCGAGCTGGGCCTGGGCCGCGGTCTGCTCCAGGTGGCTGCATGCGGCGACGAGCGCCACCTCGTCGTCCGCCGTCACCGCCAGGTAGCCCGTAAAACGGAAGGCGGCGTGTCCCTCGGCGAGCTCGGCCTCTCTGCGCGTGGTTGCCTCTTGCTCGTGCCGGGTGCGAGCGGTGACGGCAAATCCATGACGCCGCCGAAGCTCAGCATCTGCTGCGCCCGACGTGCGATCGTGCTCGGCTCTCCGAACCGCCCGGAGCGGCGCCACGGGCGCCATCGTCACTGCGATCGTCCGTCTCAGTCCGCCCTCGAGCATGAGAGGCAAGAGGAAGCCGCTCCCCACGCCCGAGCGCGGCCATTCGGCGATCCAGTAGATCGCGTGCCATGTCGCGTCCGTGCGGATGCTCGACCAACCCTCCTCGACCCCAAGCGGCCAAGGCCAGCCGTCGGCGACGCCTCCCGGCGCGCAGGCCACCGCGAACGAGCTCCGGATCATGTCGGCGAGTGCCGACGGAGACAGGACGCCGTCGACGTCGAGGCCCGCGGCGATGCACCGCCGCTCGAGCGCCTCGAGCTCCTTGACAATCCGGTCGGCCGTGTCATGGCCCCGTCGGTGAGCAGGTCCCGCCGCAGTGCGGACCGACAAGGCCACGAGTACCTCGTGGCACCACAGCGACGGTGCAGCCTGCTCCAGCAACGACCGGTAGCTACCGGTGGCGATTCCGCGACCGGTGGCTTCGCAAGGTGCCGCTCGGTCGTCGAAACCACAGGGCAGGCAACGCGCCATCCACTGCAGTCGATGAAGGGCTCCGCCTTCGCGCGCCGACCCGGCCAGCACGCCGGACCAGGCCGCGATGCGGCGGGCTCGTTCCGCTTCGTCTCCTAGTGCGAATCCAGAGCCCCCGATCCTCACTGCCGCGGTCCACATGCCCGCCGCATTGTCGACGACGACGCCGATCCGCCTGCCCGCAGCGCCAATCGGAACCTCCTCCAGCTCCAGAGTGGACAGAGAGCTGCGCGTCCGGCGCGAAATACCCACCCGGCGGGCAAGGTGCGACCCGACGACGGGCGTCCACTGCTCGGCACTCCTGCCGGCAAACGGCCACGTGGCAAACGCCAGGGAAATGGCCACCACGACAAGAGCGAACAGGGCCCCGACGGCTCCTCCCACGGAACGCAACAGCAGTACGCCGGCCACGAGACCGGTTCCCACAGCCGCGAGCTGCCCACCTCGCCAACCCGCCACGAGGCCACGACGGCTACGCGGCCCGAGTTGGTAACGGGGGCTCTCCTCAGCCATGCTGCTGGTCTCCTTGGCCAAGCAGCACCGTCCAACGGGCAACGGCCGCTCCTTGGCTGTCGTCGCTCGCCCTGGTGCCGGAACTGGCGGAGCCGGCCAAGCCGGCGGAAGCTGATGCGCTCGGGGAGGTCGAGGGGCTCACGGAACCGGCGAGGCCGGCAGAACTCGAGGAACTCGAGGGGCCGGCCGAGCCGGCGGGACCGCTGGGGGAGCCCGAATCGCCGGGAGACCCTCCCTGCGCCAACTCCCGGTGCGCGGCAAACGGGCCGCCGCCGAGGTAGTCGATAGTCCGCAAATTCGGGCCACCTGCTCCCGAGCTGCCCGCGCCTTTGGCGCCGATCGCCACAAGGCCACCGAGGTCGCCGGCCCCACCGATCTCCAGGCCGGCGATCCCGGTGCCCAGGCGTTTGACGGCATGGACCGGTCGCTGGCCAAGACCCTCCAGGTGGGCAACCGCTCCCGCCTCGACAGCCGGCACGAGCTTCAGCAGAGCAAACGGGGCAAAGGCCGCGACGCCAAGCAGAGCCACGCCCTCGACGACACCCGCGACACCGGTGGAGCTTCCTAACAACCCCGCGGCAAGCGCAAGCACCGACGCGATCACGAGCTTCGAAACCACGAGGGCGGCGAGGGTCTCACCGAGCCTGCGCGCCCAGTGCGCTGTCGCCGGCCACGCGAGGCCCACCAGCGCAAGGGGCAGGAACAGCGAAGCGGCTGCGATGGCGGCCGATCGGACGGCGAGCTCGAGCCAGAGCACGAAAGCGACGATCGCCGCGGTGAGCACGACAAGGAACGCCCCGAAAGCCGCCAGCCCGAGTCCTCCCGTCCGCTCGAGCCCCGAGACCAGGCCGAGCAGCAACCGATGCGTCGGGTCACCGGCTGCGCGGAGCACCATCGCGCTGGCCTGGTCGGTCGCCGCCAACCCGAGGGCGACGAGCTGCACACTCACACCCGTGAACAACAGCGCGAGCGGCAGCCGCACAAGCGCGCTGCGAAGCAATACTCCAGGCTCCTGGCGGATGATCGCCTGAATCGCGCCGACGGCCAGCAGCGGCAGGGCGACGCCTGCACTGAGCACCGCCATGACGTCAAACTCCGAGCGAAATGCACTCCCGGTGAGCACAGGCTCGGTGCTCGCCGACAGCACCTTGCCGAGGACACCGACAAGCGAGGCAGCTCCGCTCGCGACCCACACCAACAGGCTGTGGAAGAACCCACCGAGGAGCGCCTTGGTGAGCGAGTCCACAAGTCCGGTACCTCCGATGCCAGCGAAGACACCTCCGATCGTGTGGGACAGTGCCCCGACGGTGCCCTCGATCGATCGGAGGACACCGGTGATCCCACCGCTACCGCCGGTGCCGGTCGCGCTTGGGACGCTCGGCACCACGGCGAGACCGTGGACGTGGCCAAGCAGCGTCAGACGATGAGAATGGTCAGTGGATCCCATGGCCGGTCTGGAACAAGAAGTTCACGAGCGTCGGTGCGGCCCCGATGAGAAGAGCGGCGGCACCGGAGGCGAGCACCGCCTTTCGGCCGGCGTTCGCGTACTGGTAGTTGTTCGTGTGGCTTCCGAGCGCCCAGGCCGCAGCGCCGAGCACGAGCCCGACGAGCGACGCGACAAGCGCCCACCAGCCGAGGCCGTTGGTGAGCTGCTGGATCGTGGACCGGCCCGGCAGCGCGGAGGAGCTCGGGTTCATCGAGACGACGCCGGCGAGCAGGAAAAAGAGCGGCGAGACGGTCATCGGCCTACCTTTCGGGACAGCGGACTTGTCGTGGCCGAGCGATCGGCGAGTCACACCGAGCCGGCTTCGGCGGTGTGGCTCTTGGAGATTGGTCGCAGGTCCTACCGGCTGACCTACCGCGCGCGCCAGGAACAAGACGAGGGCGGAAACATCGCCAAGCCTTCAGGTCGCCAGCCTGCAATGCTGGGGAGGGTGGGCAACGTCCTTCGCGTGACGGTTCTCGAGCTCGTCGTCGCCGTCGTGGTGGTGCTAGCTCTCATCGCGGCGACGACACTGGTCACAGCTCGGCGAGGTCGCCGCAGCCTACGGCAGCGGCTGCAGGCACTCGCGTCCCGGCTTGGTGCGGACGCACCTTCAAGAGATGCGAACGACCTCGAAGAGGTGCTCGTCCATTTAGAGCGCGCCACCGACCGCGCAACCGAGGCCGTGGCAGAAGAGAGCTCCGAAGCCATCCGGCTCCGCCGGGCTCTGGACACCCTTCCCCAGGCCGTGCTCATCACCGACGAGCGTGGCGAGACGGTGTTCCGCAACAGCAGGGCCGTCGCTCTCATCGGAAGCCGCCACGGGGACGCGCTCGCTGCCCAGGCCGTCGAAGAGCTCCTCGCAGCGACAGCGCCCGGCGCTCACGAGGAACGGGTGCTCGAGCTGTACGGGCCGCCCCGGCGCACTCTCGTTGTTCGCGCCGAAAGCATCGACAATGGCCAGCGCGCTCTCGGGGTGATCGCGGTCATCGACGACGTGTCCGAACGTCGCCGCCTCGAGGACGTCCGGCGTGACTTCGTGGCGAACGTCAGCCACGAGCTGAAGACGCCCATGGGAGCCGTCGGGCTCCTGGCCGAGACCCTGCTCTCCGAGAACGAGCCGCAAGTAGCCCAACGCCTCGCACACAGGATCTACACCGAAGCCTTTCGTATCAGCAGAGTCATCGACGACCTCCTGGATCTCTCGCGTATCGAGAACGAGGAGTCGCCTCCACGCGAGCCGGTGCTCATCAACCTCGTGATGGCCGAAGCAGCCGAACGCGTCCGGGAGGCGGCAAACCAGCTGCAGATCGAAGTCGCTCTCGAAGAGCCGGACCCACCGGTGGTCGTACTTGGGGACCGGCGTCAGCTGACCTCGGCTGTCTACAACCTGCTCGAGAACGCGGTGAAATTCTCGCCGCAACACAGTCGCGTCAGCTGCATCGGCCGAGCCGAGGAGGAGGACGCCGTGGTCATCGTCGAAGACCACGGCGTGGGCATACCGTCGCGCGACCTCGAGCGAATCTTCGAGCGCTTCTACCGCGTCGACGCAGGACGCAGCCGTTCGACAGGCGGGACAGGCCTCGGACTTGCTATCGTCCGGCACGTGGCCGCTAACCACCGAGGCGGCGTCCAGGTCGAGTCACGGGAGGGCGAGGGGTCGACGTTCACTTTGAGACTTCCCCGCCAGCTAAGGACCGACGTGTGACCACCCGACAGCCCCGGCAAGTCTCAAAGCTCTCCACTGAGCGGGAGCGTCTCGAGATGCAATGGTCCATGCGAGACATCTCGCATCCTGTCGGGCAGCCTCCGGTACGCCTTCCCGCAAGCCCCTCGGACGAGACGGTCACCTCAGGAAAGGACGACCGCGGCGCTCCTCCCGCGCGTGTCCTCGTCGTCGAGGACGAGGAGTCGTTCGTGGATGCTCTGACGGTGAACCTCGAGAGGGAAGGCTTCTTCGTCACCGTCGCGCGCGACGGGGTCGAGGCACTCGAGCGGTTCGCAGTCGACCAGCCCGATCTCGTGCTGCTCGACGTGATGCTTCCCCGGTTGTCAGGCATCGACGTTTGCCGGGCGATCCGCGCCAACTCGAACGTGCCCATCATCATGGTGACCGCCAAGTCGACTGAGATCGACACCGTCGTCGGCCTCGAAGTCGGTGCGGACGACTACGTTGCGAAGCCCTATCGAATCCACGAGCTCGTGTCGCGTATGCGTGCGGTTCTCCGCCGGGCCCCAAGCGCCCACACAGGTACCAACCTGAGGCCAAGCCCCTCGGGCGCGCCGCCCAACAGCGGGGCGCCACACAACGGGGGCGCCGACAGGGGTGAGGCCGATTGGGTCGAGCACGCTGGGAGCTCCAGCCACCTGGCCCGGGAAGCGACGGAACGAGACGGTGAGCCGACATTCTCGACCGCGGCTCTTCGACCGGAGGAGATCCTTCAGGTCGGCAATGTCGCCTTGGATCTCGGGCGGCACGAATGCATCGTCCGCGGCGAGGAGGTCAAGCTCCCGTTGAAGGAATTCGAGCTACTCGAGATGCTGCTCAGCAACCCGGGGCGCGTCGTGACCCGCGACACCTTGATAGACCGGGTCTGGGGGATGGACTACGTCGGGGACACCAAGACACTCGACGTGCATGTCAAACGGCTGCGATCGCGGATAGAGCAGGACCCCTCCAAGCCAGTTCTCATCACGACGATTCGCGGCCTCGGCTACCGCTTCGAGTCCCCGCGGCGCTGATCCTGCTCCGGTGGCCACCTGCTCGGCGGCCGCAAGCCAACTGCGAGATTCACCCCGAGCCCCGATAGCCTCTCGGCGATGCCCGCCGTAGAGGTCGATCACCTGGTAGTTCGATACGGGAGCCTCGTCGCGGTCGACGGCGTCAGCTTCGACGCCGATGCCGGCGAGGTCGTCGCGCTCCTAGGGCCCAACGGCGCCGGCAAAACCACGACGGTCGAGACACTCGAGGGCTTCCGGCGTGCCGATGCCGGCGCCGTACGGGTCCTCGGCCTCGATCCCTGGTCGGACCACACCAAGCTCACCGCTCGAATCGGCGTCCTGCTCCAACGTGGCGGCATCTACCCGGTCATGAACGCCGAGCGGGCCGTCCGGCTCTTCGCCACCTATTACGAGGATCCCCGGGATCCTGACGAGCTCATCGATCTCGTCAGGCTCCGCCCTGTTGCGCGAACGCCGTACAAACGCCTGTCGGGTGGCGAGCAGCAGCGACTCGCGCTGGCGCTGGCTCTTGTCGGAAAGCCCCGCGTGGCCTTCTTGGACGAGCCGACCGCCGGAGTCGATCCGGCGGGTCGCATCGCGGTGCGCGACGTCGTCGCCGGCTTACGTAGCGACGGCGTGTGCGTGATCCTCACGAGCCACGAGCTCGACGAAGTGCAGCGCCTGGCCGACCGAGTCATCATCGTCGACCACGGCAGGGTCGTCGCCGCGGGGCGTCAGGGGGAGATCCAAGGTGACTCGCAAGAGCTTCGTTTCGCTGCGGAACCGGGCCTCGCGATTGGCGAGCTCTCCGCTCGGCTCGGTGCTGCTGTCACCGAGGAGCAACCCGGTGAGTACCTGGTCTCCACCCCGCCGGTTCCTGCGCTCGTGGCGGAGCTCGCCGTGTGGCTTGCGGAGCGCGATCTTCCCCTGGGCGATCTTCGGGCGGGCCGCCAGCGGCTTGAAGACGTCTTCCTCCGGTTGACCGGCTCCGGGGTCGCCGAGCCCACGAGCCGAGCTTGCGACGGCGCGTCGTCGGCCCCCCGGCGAGGAAACCGCAAGGGGAGAGCCCGGAGATGAATCTTCGGGCTCTCCGGGCACAAGTCGCCGCCGAGACCCGGATGACACTCGAGCGCGGGGAGACCCTGCTCGTCACGCTGGGGATTCCAATCGTGCTCCTCGTCTTCTTCACCCTCGTGCCCGTCCTGCCGACGGGCACTCACCACCGGGTCGACTTCCTGGCCCCCGGTGTTCTCGCGCTCGCGGTCATGTCCACAGCGATGGTCAGCCTCGGGATCGCGACCGCTTTCGAACGCAGCTACGGCGTCTTGAAGCGGCTCGGCGCCACTCCGCTCGGCCGGCCCGTATTGCTCACGGCGAAGATCGTCTCGGTCATGGTGGTCGAGATCATCCAGGTCGCGTTGCTCGTCGGCGTCGCTCTCGCACTCGGCTGGCGGCCACACCCCGCTGCCGGGCTCGCCGTCATCGCCGTGCTCCTGGCAACGATCGCGTTCGCGGGAATCGGGCTCGCGATGGCCGGCGCGCTTCGGGCCGAGGTGACGCTGGCCGTCGCAAACGGCGTCTACGTGATCCTGCTGCTCATCGGCGGCGTCCTCTTCCCGTTGCATGAGCTCGGGGGTCTGGCCTCGTTTGCCCGCCTGCTCCCGACCGCAGCCCTGTCGGACGCTTTGCATCTGACGCTGGGAGCCGGTTCGAGCGCACCAGCGCAAGCCTGGATCGTGCTCGCCCTCTGGGCGGTTGCAGCACCTACGGTGGCCGCCTTCAGCTTCAAGTGGGAGTGAAGAACAGGCACAGGCCACCGGGCGGCCGGGAACTGCGGCGGCCGGCGTGAAAGTGTCAGCGGTAGCGGACGATCACGTCGACCGCCATCGCCACGAAGACAGCGGTGATATAGGTGATCGAGTACTTGAACAGGCGCATGGCGCTCTTCGGGGTTCCGTGCTCACGACGCAGGCGGAAGGCGTCTGCCAGATAGAGACCGCCCGCAAGAACGGCTGCTGCCCAGTAGATCCACCCCGAGTGGGCGACCACGCCGAACACGAACGAGGTCGCGACCAGCGCCAGCGAGTACAAGATGATCTGCCTGGACACACGCTCGAAGGGAACCACCGCGGGCAACATCGGGACATTCGCCGCCTTGTAGTCGTCCTGATAACGCACCGCCAGGGCCCAGAAGTGCGACGGCGTCCAGATCACGATCATCGCGAACAGCACGATGGCCGGCCAGGCCAGGTGGTCGGTCACCGCAGTCCAGCCGACAAGCACCGGGACAGCCCCTGCCGCGCCGCCGATGACGATGTTCTGCGTCGTACGGCGTTTGAGACCGATGGAGTAGACAAAGACGTAGAAGAGCGCTGCTCCGAGCGCAAGCACAGCCGAGAAGAGATTGACCGCCCGCCAGAGCAGCACGAATGCAGCAACCTCGAGGACGATCGAGAAGACGACGGCGGCCGTCGGGGCGACCGCGCCGGTGACGAGCGGCCGGTGCCGGGTGCGATGCATGACGGCGTCGATGTCGCGGTCGACAACCATGTTCGCCGCATTGGCGCCGCCGGCCGAGAGCGCTCCCCCGACGAGTGTCGCGACGATCAACCACCACTCGGGCACGCCCTTCGCGGCCACGACCATCGTCGGGAGCGTCGTGACGAGCAGCAGCTCGATGATCCGAGGCTTAGTGAGCGCCACATACGCGCTGAGCTTGAGCCTGGCCGAGCGGCGCGGAATCAGAACGGTCGTGACCTGCGCCATCTCGCAAGTATAAGAGTGGCCGCAATAGATCAAGCCGCGGCAGCACTGTGGCCGAACGGTACAGAATGGTGGCTTGAGCCGTGCGAGCATACGATCCGAAGGCGGTGCGCCTGCCCCGTTTCTCACCCGCCACCGTGCGCAAGGTCGCCTTTGCCTCGGTGATCTGCTTCGCGTTGCTGGTCCTGAGTGGCGGCGCAGTGCGATTGACGGGCTCGGGACTCGGTTGCCCCGACTGGCCCTCGTGCTTCCAGCACCACCTGACGGCCGTGTCCTCGTTCCATCCGATCGTCGAGTTCGCCAACCGGCTCGTGAGCCTTGCAGTGACTTTGGTATCTGTCGCCGCCCTCGCCGTGGCAGCGCTCCGCACGCCACCACGCCGGGACCTCACCCTGCTCGGTGCGGGGCTGGTTGCCGGCATCGTGGCTCAAATCGTGCTCGGCGGCCTGGTCGTGCTCTTCAAGCTCAATCCCTATCTCGTCGCTCTCCACTTCGTGCTGACCATCGTGATCCTCGCCGACGCGATCGTGCTGTACCACCTGTCCGGCAGCAATCCGACCCGCGCCAGGCCCCTCGTCGGACGAGACCTCGTTCGTCTGGCACGATTGCAGTTGCGTACTCTCGCTCTCGTCACGCTCCTCGGCACCGTGGTCACGGGTGCGGGTCCCCATGCCGGGGGCCCTGGCGCCAGGCGGATCCCGATCGCGTTCCGAGACATGACCGAGGCACACTCCACCGTCGCACTGTTCCTCATCGGCCTGACCCTTGCGTCGCAATTCGCCTTCCACCACGCGAAAGCACCGGCGGTGGTGCTAGGCCGTGGGCGTCTGTTCGTCGAGGTGATGGCGCTCCAGGGAGCGCTCGGCTACCTGCAGTACTTCCTGCACGACGCTGCGTGGGTGGTGGAATTCCACCTGGCGGGGGTCACGACGCTTTGGATCACGGGAGTCGGTTTCTACTTGTCGTTGCATCGGCACCCTCCCGAAACGACCGGTGATGCTCCTTCGACCCAGCCCGCCGACGCCATCCCAATCGGCAGCTGACCTGGTCATGATGGGAATCTCGACTGCTTCGACCGCCGTTCCGACGGAAGTCGAGCGCCCCGAGACGCACCAAGTGCCGGCGCCGGAGCTTCCGTGGCTCGTGATCGTGTGGAACGATCCGATCAACCTCATGAGCTACGTGACCTACGTCTTCCAGAAACTGTTCGGCTACTCGCGGGAAAAGGCCCACAAGCTCATGCTCGACGTCCACTACAAGGGCCGCGCCGTGGTTTCCAGCGGGCCGAAGGAACGGGCCGAGCTCGACACCGCCCGGCTACACCAACATGGGCTCTGGGCAACGATGGAGCACAGCGGGTGAGCTGGCGGCACCGGATCCGTGCAGTCAGGGGCGGGGGCTACGAAGTACGCCTCGCTGTCGAGGAGCGCGCGCTGCTCTCGGCGCTACCTCTTCAACTCGTCTCCTTGCTCGACGACGTCGGCGACGAGCCCACGGGCGGCCTACCCGAAGTTCTGCGCCGGCTACTGCCTCCCGCATACGCGACGGACCCGGACGCCGAGCGTGCTTTTGTGTCGATGACCCGTCAGGATCTCGTCGAGCACCACCGCGAGTCGCTCGAGACCATGTCGCTCACGGCGAAGGCGACCCGGCTCGACGACGAGCAGCTCGTTGCATGGCTCGCCGCCCTGAACGACCTTCGGCTCGCCCTCGGATCGATGCTCGGGGCCACCGAGGACGAAGTGGAGCTACCCATGGACGACGCGCATCAGGCTGAGTGGATTGCGTATCTGTACCTGGGCGGCCTCCAGAGCGAGCTCATCGACATCCTCGAAGCAACCTTGCCCGACCCGATACCCGGCGCCGACGACCTCGTCCCCGACGATCATTGGGGCGAACCGCCGGGCGGATTGCGCTGGGACGGCACACCACAACCGAGAGATCGGTGAGCGCACGTCCGGCGGTACCCCGTCTGCTCGCGATCATGGGCTCGGGCGAGACGGCGCCGACGATGGTGAAGGTCCATCGCCAGCTGCTCGAGAGATTGGGGCCACCACCGGTGCCAGCAGTCCTGCTCGACACCCCGTTCGGCTTCCAGGAGAACGCTCGGGAGATCGCCGGGCGTGCGGTCACCTACTTCCGCGAGAGCCTTCAGGCACCGATCGCAATCACCGGGATGGCGGCCGACGCGAAGGCCGGCGTCGAGCAGGCCAGTTTCGCCAACGAACAGCTCGTGACGACGGTCCGAGACTCGCGCTACGTCTTCGCAGGACCAGGGAGCCCGAGCTATGCGTTGAGGAAGTGGCAGGGGACAGTCATTCCGAGCCTGCTCGTCGAGAAGCTGTTCCACGGCGGATGCGTCGTGTTCGCGAGCGCCGCCGCGCTGACGCTCGGCGTCGCGACGGTCCCCGTGTACGAGATCTACAAGTGCGGTGAGGATCCACACTGGCTCGAGGGCCTCGATGTCACCTCGGCGGCGGGGCTCCGGGCGGCAGTCATCCCGCATTACGACAACAACGAGGGTGGGACACACGACACCCGTTTCTGCTATCTGGGTGAGCGGCGCCTTTCGAAGATGGAGAAGGACCTGCCCGACGGGGTCTTCGTGCTCGGAGTCGACGAACACACCGCCTGCACTTTCGATCTCGACGCCGGCACCGCGTCGGTGGAGGGACGGGGCGTCGTGACCGTGCGTGTCGCCGGCCGGTCTGCGACCTTTCCAAGCGGGGAGGCCTTCCCTATTGCCCGAATACTCGAGACAGCTGAAGCACTCGCCCGCGGAGGCGCGAGCCAAGAGGCTGGCGCGCAAGCCGCAGACCGAGTACTCACCGCAGACAGCGTTCCGTCGTCAAGTGCCGGCCGTCTACCCAGCACCTCTCCACTCATCGACCTCGTACGCGAGCGTGAGGCGGACTTTGCCGTGGCAGTCGCCTCCCGAGACATGGCGCTCGCCGCGGGCACTGTGCTCGATCTGGAGCGGGACGTCACAGAGTGGTCGACGGACATCCCTGCCGGAGACGAGCTCGACCGGGCCCACGCCAGCCTGCGTTCGCTCATCTTGGAGCTCGGACGACTGTCCGGGGCTGGGGTTCGCGACCCTCGGAAGGTCGTTGGGCCATTTGTCGAGACGCTCTTGGAGCTTCGGAACGCGGCACGACAGGAACGCCGCTTCGCGGAGGCCGACCTCGTGCGGGAACGTCTCGCCGAGTCCGGGATCGAAGTGCGCGATACTCCCGACGGCAGTGAGTGGCTACTTGCGGGCGAAGGCACCGCCGGAACGGAGGCCGGCGCCTGATATTTTCTGCTTCTTCGCTTTGTCGCTTCCGCCTTCGGGTCGA